>NZ_JBQFOU010000003.1:0-481468 GCF_056533845.1 Ruegeria sp. F5
CCCCGGTCGGCGATGAGCTGGACATGTTCGACTACTACGCCGACGACCCCGTCCGCATCACCAGCGTACAGGCGCCGCAGAACCAGCCGCCGAAAGAGCTGATGTTCATCCCCGCGCTGCTGCTGCTGGCCCTCATCGCCTTCCTGCAGCGCGGCCGCGCCGCACGCACCACTGACCAAGAGGTAACACCATGACAAAATCCATCCTCTGCGCCGTGGATATCAGCAATGACGATCTGGATGCGAACGTATTGCAGCGCGCGGCCCAACTGGCCGATCTGGACAGTGCGCAGTTGGATGTCGTGACCGTGCTGCCGGACTTCGGGGAAAGCTGGGTCTCGGGCTTTTTCGATGCCAGCTTTCATGAAAAGGCGGTTGAGACCGCGCATGAGAAGCTGATCGCCGCCTGCGCATCGACACTGGGCGAGGCGCGCAACGCCTCGGTCCGCCACGTGGTTGCCACCGGCAGCGCGTATCAGGAGATCTTGCATACGGCCAAAGAGGCCGGATCAGACCTGATCGTCATCGGCGCGCATAAACCCGACCTCAAGGATTACCTGCTGGGTCCGAACGCAGCCCGGGTGGTGCGGCATTCGGATGTGTCTGTCTACGTGGTCCGGTAAGGGGCGGGCCCGGTCAGTACCCAGTCATCTCCAGATAGCCGCGCCCGTGATGCGACCCGGACACCTTGACCGGGCCTTCCCAGTATTCGAATCGGGTCGCCATCCATGCGTCAGGCACAAGGGCGGAAACTTCGACATCCAGACCGCGATCCGGCAGCGCGACGCGCCACTGCACGGGGACATCCCGCCCGGCGACGTGGGCGGTTTCAAGCGGGGTGAACCGCGCCGAGCCATCGGGCAGGGCTGTGGCATTGCCGTCTGCGTCGATCCATGTGGCAGCCGTAAAATCCCCGCGCGCGCCCCGCAGGCGAAAGGCCATCAGCTTGTCGCCATCGTCGAAACTCAGCGAAAACCAGTCCCAGCCGCTTTGGTCCCCGGCCAGAGGTTGCGAGGACCATTCGCGGTCAAGCCAGCCATTGCCGGTGACAGCGACGTCGCCCTGAGGCAGGTGCAGGACACCTTCGACGGCGTAGGACGGTTGCGAATAGTAGTAGCTGGCCTGACCATCGGCGGATTTCACCGAAAAACCCGAATCTCCATGAAAGACCAGCGGGCCTTGGGCCTTCAGGGACAGGTCGTATCCAAAATCATGCCCGTTCGCGGTCAGGGTCAAGGTGTCGAAATCCGGGCCTGCCATGCGCCATTCGTCGATCCAGGCCTCGAACGGGGTTGCTGTCACACCGGCCTGACCGATACCGCCGCGCGACAAGCGTTCGGCGAAATAGTGGACCTTTGGCGTTGTCAGCGCCGCGTGCCCCATCCAGAGTTGCGGGCTTTGCCAGCCGTGCGTGTCCTCGGGCTTCAAAGCCGATCGAAACAGCGTCCACTGGATGCCATAGTCGCGCCCGTCTTCGCCTTGCAGGTTTGCGGTCAGATACCACCACTCGATCCGATAGGTTGGGTGCGGCCCGTGATCTGCGGGGAAATCGAACTGATAACCGCGCTGCGGGATGGCGAAGCCTTCGGCGGAGCCTCCGAGGTTGGCGTAGCCTTGCGCCCAGCCTGCGACCGGGAGCAGAAGCAACAGCGCTGTCAGGAGGGGCTTAACGTTCATTGGCAAACACCCTTAGCAAATCGGCAGGGGGCAGGTGCAGCAATCGCAGCGCGGGCAGGGCGGCGGCGATCAACGCGGCGAGAAGGGTCAGAAGAAACAGGTAGAGCCAGTCCCACGGAAACACATACATTGGCAAGCGCCAGCCAAAGGCCTGCACGTTGATGACCGCCAGCAGCACCCACGCAAGCACTAAGCCCAAGGGCAGGGCCAGACAGGCCGTTAACGCGGCCAGCAACACACTGCGCAACAGTTCGAGTCGCGCCAGTTGTGCCCGATTTAGACCCAGCGCCCAGACCGGCGCAATCTGCGGCAGGCGCTGTGTCCACAAGGTCAGCAGGCTGGTGAGGATGGCAAAGCCCGCCACCCCAAGCGTCAGAACGTTCAGGGCCGAGGTGACGACAAAGGTTTTCTCGAATATCGCCAGCGATTGCGCTTTCATCGCCGCTTGCTGGATGACGGCCTGACGGGGCAGGGCGAAACGATCCCTCAGGGTTTGCGCCATCCCGGTTGCGTTCGCCGGATCCATCCGAATGCCAAAACGCCGGGCCTCGGTTCCGGGGGCGATCCGGTCCAGCTGCCGCATCGAGACGATGGCCTGCCCGGTGGGGTTTCCATAGTCGGAATAGACGCCTGTGATCGGAAGAGTATGACCATCGCCTAGGGTCAGGGTATCGCCGGGCCACAGATCGGCGCGGCGGGCAAGCTGTTCGTTGATCAGAACGGCCCTGTCGGTCATGACCTGATCCCAGACACCCGGTGACGACGCGATCAGGGGCCAGTATTGGCGGTAAATCGGGTCATCAACGACTCCGTACAGAAACAGCGGGCCTGTTTCGTGGGCCAGTTCCACGTTCCGGATCGGCAGGATTGCGTCGACCTGTGGGCGCAACCACTCGGACATCTCGCGGCTTTGTTGCGCGTCTTCTGCGGTTACATAGAGTTCTGCGGTCAGGCGCTGGTCCAGCCAGCCGACGAAGGTGAGGCGAAAGCTGGACACCATCGTTCCGACGCCGATATTGGCCGCAAGCGCCAGCAGCAGCGCCATGAGGGCCAGTGAAAGCCCCGGCAATTGCGCCCGCATATCGGCCCAGACCCATTGTGAAACCGGCCCCTTTGCGGCGCGCGCGCATAAGGACAGGGCGAAGGACAGGAAGACGGGCAAAAGCAGCGCTGCGCCGGTCAGAAGTCCGGCCAACAGGGCGAAACCGGCAAGCAACCCTCCGACACTGACATATGCGATGGCCCCGCCGATGATCAAAGCAAGGCCCGCGATCCCGGTCAGGCGCCGAGCGGCGGCTTTGCCTTGCCAGGCCTGCAGGCCCGGTCCGGCCAAAAGCGGCATGCGGGACAACCGCCAAAGGGCGTGCCCGCTGGCCAGCAGAGTGCCCGCAACGGCCATAAGGATACCGGCGGCGGCCCATGCCGGTTGCAGCGACAACTCCCCACTGACGGGCGCGCCGTAGAGACCGCGCAGGGTTGCGGCCACATCGGGCAGCAGGGCTCCGGCCAGGAAAAAGCCCAAAACCAGACCCAGTATCCCGCCGATCAGCGCCAGCAGGGTCAGTTCGGCCAGGATCAGCCAGACCAGCCGCCGCATCGACACACCCAGCGCACGCAGCGTTCGGATCATGCCGCGCCGCTGGGCAAAGGCCAGACCAACCGTGCCGTTCACGATGAACAACCCGACGGCAAAGGACAGCAGGCCAAAGGCCGTCAGGTTCAAATGAAAACTGTCGGTCAATTGCGCCGTATCTACCTGAGCGGTTGGGTTGATCCGCTCCAGCTCGGGCGCGATCTCGGACAGAGGGGGTAGGGTGCGGGGCTGGTCCGGCAGGACCACCAGCCGAGATATTTCGCCCGGTCGGTTCAACAGCACTTCGGCAACGCCGATGTCGGTCAGGATGATGTCGGACGGCAAAGCCGAGGTGGTCAGGATCGGCGGCAGATCGTCCTGATCGCGCAGCACTGGCGCAAGGTCGGGCGACACCAAAAGGCGCCCCGGGGCGGTCAGGATGTCGGCGGGGCCGGGCGGGTTTGCGCTCTGCTCCGTTTCGGTGACCGCGGGCAGGGCGGGAAAGGTCACAAGGTCCACGCCCATCAGGCGCAGGTTGCGCCGGCCTGCCCGATACCGGCCTTCGAGCACTGCGGCGACCTGCCAACCGGCGCGGCGCAGGTCGATATATCGCGACAGGGGGATCGGGCCCGAGGGGTCGCGCAACTCGTCAAACTGGCCGAACGCAAGCTGGGCGTTTGCCCTTGCATAGCTGGCGCGGGCCTCGGCATTGATGGCCTGAACCGCCGACCAAAGCCCGGTGGCCAGCGCGATACCGATCAGCAGGGTCGCCAGTTGCAGGCGATGGGCCGCCCAATGAGACAGCAGCGCCTGTATGACCGCAGCGGTCATTGAACATGCCCGCCTGACAGATGCACCCTTCGGTCAAGCCGCGCCGCGATGTCCTGCGAGTGCGTCACCAGCAGCAGCGCGGCCCCGGTATCGGCCACAAGCGACAGCATCAAGTCCAGAACATTGGCGCTGGCCGTTTCGTCCAGATTGCCGGTGGGTTCGTCCGCCAGCAGCAATTTCGGGCGCGAGGCCATGGCCCGGCCTATCGCGACGCGCTGCTGCTGCCCGCCCGAAAGGGTTTCGGGGTAGCGATCCAGAAAATCCGTCAGACCCAGCCTGTCCGCCAGATGCGCCGCCCATTCGGCATCAGGGCAACCGGCCAAACGCGCGTGAAACGAGAGGTTCTGCGCGACCGTCAGCGACGGGATCAGGTTGAACTGCTGGAACACCAGCGAGACGCTTCGCCGCCGCAACGCCGCGCGGCCCGCATCGTCGAGCGCGGACAGGGGCGTTCCATCCAGCGTGATCTCGCCGCCGTCAAAACCGTCCAGCGCGGCGGTCAGGTTCAGCAGCGTGCTCTTGCCGCTGCCGCTTTCCCCGGTCAGGGCAAGCGTCTGGCCCTGATCCAGCGTCAGCGAAACGTCGCGCAGAACGGGCCGCCCGCCGGGATAGGATTTCTGAACTCGGTCGATATTCAACAGCATGGTCTGCCCCGTCTTGCCCTGCAAGATGTGCAACAAGTTGGCAGAGTGTCCAGTGCAGACCTGCACCCGGTGCCATTCGCCGCAGATGGGTTCCGTGCGGATCGGGCTTGTGCGCAAACGCCCAAGCGGTCATTCTGCCCTGAGCATCCCGTAACGTAATTCAGGACGTAAAAACATGACATTGCCAAATCAGATATTCCTCGGCAGTGTCTTTCTGGGTCTGTGCTTCATCGTTGAAATTCTGCTGCTGACCTGGTGCACCGTTGTCATCATGAAGATGGAGGCCAAAAAGGCCGAGCGCGGTATCTTCGTGGGCACCGCCGGGCCAATTGCCATTGCGCTGGCTTTTATCGTGTTGACGCACACGATTCAGGTCTGGATATGGGCGATTGTCTGGATGCTGCTCGAGGTTCTGCCGGACTGGAATACCGCAATTTACTTCTCGCTGGTGACATTCACGACCCTTGGATATGGCGATATCGTTCTGGGTGACGCGTTGCGCATCTTCGGGTCTTTCGCGGCGGTCGCGGGGCTTTTGGCCTTTGGCCTTTCGACCGCCTATATGGTGGCCCTGATGACCAGAGTGTTTCAGGAAAACTTCTTTTCCTAGAGAATGGGCGCGAACAGACGGGCCAGTGGGGCTCCGAACCGGATGTGCCTTGGTTGCTGGTCCAGCGAGCGTGTCAGTTCATAGCTGGCTTCGAAATCCGTCAACAGCATGTTTTCCGTGGCCCGAGCGGCGCGGGAGTCAAAGAACAGGGCCATCGCCTCGAAGTTCAGGCGGAACGAGCGGTTGTCGAGATTGGTGGTCCCGACCGCAGCCAAAGTGTCGTCTATGACGAACGCCTTTTGGTGCATGAAGCCATCGGTATAACGAAACACCCGCGCGCCGCAGTCGCGGATTTCGTCGAAATAGGCAAAGGCCGCCAGCCAGGGCAGGCGGTGGTCGATTACTTCGGGCACGAGGATACGAACATCGACACCGCGCATGGCGGCGTGCTGCAAGGCGGTCATGATGTCGATGTCGGGAACGAAATAGGGGGAGGCGATCCAAACCCGCTCTTTCGCTTCGGCAATGGCGGAAAAGAACATCATGGCACCGGTTTCAGTTTCATCCCCCGGACCCGTTGCAACCAGCAGGGCGTTCATGTCCTGCTCAGATTCGCTGCCGGCCCAGTCCAGATGGTCGATCAGGTCTTCGTCATGGGCCCAGTGCCAATCCTCGGTGAAGATCAGCTGCAGTTGGCGAACGATATGGCCGGTCATTTTCAGATGCGTGTCGCGCCAGCGGCCAAAATGCGGGTTCTGCCCAAGGTATTCGACCCCGATATTGTGGCCGCCGATAAACCCGGTTTCCCCGTCGATGATCACAGTCTTCCGATGGTTCCGGTAGTTGAGTTGAAACCGGAAGTTGGGCCCACGCTGATCCCGGGGGTTTGCAACGTCAATCCCGGCGTTTTGCATGGTTTCCAGATATTCGTTCGGCAGGCCATAGCTGCCCACCGCATCGGTCATGAACCTGACATGCACGCCACGCTTCGCCGCCTCGATCAGCTTGTTCTGCATCTTTTGGCCCAGCGCATCGTCGCGCACGATGTAGAACTGGATCAGGATGTAGTTCTGCGCCGAGTCAATCGCTTCGAAAATGGCGTCGAACGTGGCTTGCCCGTCGATCAGCAACTCGGCCCCGTTCCCGCGCGAGACGGGCAGATGCGCCAAAAGCTCGAAAGGGCGGGGATTGATCGACATGGTTGACGGGTCGGGCTTGGAATAGTCGGCGAAGGTTTTGATCCCTTCGACAACCTGCTCGCTTTCCTGCCGGGCGATCCGATAGCCGCGAAACCGGTGGTGGCCCAGAAACAGGTAAAGCGGCACCGCAACAAACGGGGCAGAGATCAGAAAGACCACCCAACCTACCGCGCCCTGTGGCGTCCGCGCGGTTTGCGCCGCGCGGATCGAAAACACCACCGCCGTGACGTAGAGGGCGAAAACGAAGGTGGAAACCAATAATGTCCACATGAGGTTAGGCGACTCCGACGGGTTCAGTTCCCGCCAGTGTAGATACGAGACCAGTCCTGCGCCATATCCACAATGACCCAGCCCATATCAGGCCCCTTATCCAGCCCATCGACGAGCTTCCCAATGGGACTTTCGCGGTCATAGGCCCATTCACGCCCGGCATCCGTGTGGTGGATCAGCACGCCCAGACGCGGGCCGTCCCCGGCTGTTGTCCACTCCATCATGGCAAAATCGCCGTCCGAGTTGCCCCCGGCCAGAATCGGGCGTTTGCCGATGGTGCGTTCAATGTTGATCGGTTTGCCTTCCTTGTCGTCGATGAAGGCGATGCCGGGCGCCTTGACCACCGTGGGAACGCCGTTGACCTGTTCGTAGGTCGTTGTGCCGTACGTGCCGAGGATTTGCTCGGGCGGGATGCCGTAAGCCTCTTCCGCAAAGACCCGCATGAAATGCAGGCCACCGCCGGACACGATATAGGTCTTGAACCCCTCATCGCGCAGATAGCGCAGCAGTTCGACCATCGGCTGATACGTCATCTGATGGTAGGGCAGGTCGGTATCCGGGTGGCGCGCTGTGTCCAGCCAGTCGGCAACCGACGCCTGAAAGTCGTCCACGCTGATGTTTGAATGCGAGGCATTCACCACCTCGATCAGCGCGACATGGCCGCCCTGTAGAACCGTGGCGACATCACCTTGCGCTGCCGCCTTCAAAGCGGGGGTCGCCAGGATAGACGGGTCCTGTTCCGCCAGTTCCGCCAGCCGGTCCATGGCGAAAATGAACTGGAAATACACCGGCTGCTCGGCCCAAAGTGTGCCGTCATTGTCAAAAACGGCGATCCGGTCGGCAGGGGTGACGTAGTCGGCGTTGTCCGGGTCCGTCACTGCATCGACAAATGCAACGATCTGCTCTTTTGATCCCGAGGCCGTCCAGCTTGGCAGCGGGTCTGCCAGCAAAGTCAGGGGCGCGGCTGACACGAAGGCGGAAAGCATCAGGTGTTTCATGGGAATTCCCTTTGTTCTCAATCTGAAAAGGGCCGCCGTTCAACTGGTGGCCCTTTGATTGCTCGTGAACCGCACTCAGTTATTTGTCGGCGTGTTCAGCTTTTCCATCACCTGTTCCAGATTAAAGCTGGCAGCCTTCTGGCGCGGAGGGAATTCCTGGAAAGTTGACAGGAACGTCCCGACATATTGCTGTGCGGGCACCAGGAAATAAGCCCGATCCAGCAGCCAGTCGTAATAGGTGTTCGAGGTCCTGTAGGCCCGCTCGTACGGGTCCCGGCGCAGGTTGACGATCAGCGGAATCCGCAACTCGGTCCACGGTTCGATCCATGCGCGCAGGGTAGCCCAGGCCTTTTGCTCGAGGAAGATCAGCTTCCAATCGTCAAAGCGCAGCGCCGTCAGGTCGCCATCGTCCGAGAAATAGAAAATCTCACGACGCGGGCTTTTCGTGGTTTCTCCGGTCAGCAGCGGCAGAATGTTGTAGCCATCAAGATGAACCTTGTAGTCGCGGCCCATACCTTCGGAACTATAGCCGGCCTTCAGCTTGTCTTTAATGTCCGGATCGCCTGCCACGGCCAGAAAGGTTGGCAGCCAGTCCATATGATGCACGATTTCGTTGGTGACCGAGCCTGCCTCGATCCGACCGGGCCAGCGCACCATCGACGGAACGCGCCAACCGCCTTCCCAATTGGTGTTCTTTTCGCCCCAGAACGGAGTCGCCGCTGCATCCGGCCATGTGTTCATATGCGGGCCGTTGTCGGTGGAATAATGCACGATTGTATTGTCGGCGATGCCCAACTCATCGAGCAGGTCCAGCAGCTGGCCTACATGCATGTCATGTTCGATCATGCCTGCGGTGTATTCATCCGCAACACGGCCTGCGATCTCATTGGCCTGTGCGCGCATCTCATCCTTCACATGCGTGCGGAAATGCATGCGCGTTCCGTTCCACCAGACATAGAAGGGCTGTCCTTGCTCATGCGCGCTCTTGATGAAATCGATGGCCGCGGCGACGGTTTCGTCGTCAACGGTTTCCATGCGTTTCTTGGTCAGCGGGCCGGTGTCTTCGATTTCGCCACCGGCGCTGGATTTGATCACACCGCGCGGGCCATAAGCCTCGCGGAAGGTGCGCCCGTCGGGCAGAACGGCATCGCCCGGATAGTCTTCGTTTTCCGGTTCCTCTTCTGCATTCAGGTGGTAGAGGTTGCCGAAAAATTCGTCAAATCCGTGGTTTGTCGGCAGATGTTCATCCTTATCACCAAGGTGATTTTTGCCGAACTGACCGGTGACATAGCCGTGGTCCTTCAACAGCGCCGGGATGGTCGGGTCCTCGACCTGCATACCCAGATCGGCCCCGGGCAGGCCAACTTTGGACAGGCCGGTTCTGAACACAGATTGCCCCATGATATAAGACGACCGACCGGCGGTGCAGGATTGCTCACCGTAGTAGTCAGTGAAAATCATGCCCTCTTTCGCGACGCGGTCGATATTCGGGGTCTGATACCCCATCAGCCCCATCGTATAGGCCGAGATGTTGGATTGCCCGATATCGTCGCCCCAGATCACCAGAATGTTCGGCTTCTGATCCTGAGCCCAGGCTGGCAGGGCCAGCACGACAGCGGCGGATGCCACGGCGAACCGGCGTAAGGTGCTGCGCCAGCGGTCTGCAATCGAACGGGGTGGTGACATGGTTTTCTCCTGATCTGAGAACGGGGGTCGGAGGACCCGAAGACTTAAAGAAAATGGCGACCGCTGGATAAGCCCTACAAACGGCCGGAAAGTGATTCAGCCCCGGATGTGCATTTCCGGGGCTGGAATACATTCACCTTAGGCTATGTTAGGCATAGAAAACCTATCAAATGATGATATTGGAAACTTCTAATGCTAGATAAATCTAATAATTTGAAGCTCTTGCAGGCGGGTGGCTGGTTTGGCGAGCGGTCCGGGGCGTTTCAGCAAGACCTGTTAGAATGCGGAATTTCCAAGAGTTTTGCGGCACGTGAAGCGATTTATCATTACGGGGATACTGCAGACGGCATTTATGCGGTTCTGCGTGGCGGTGTGCAGATCAAGGCTCCGGCGGATGATGGTCAGGAATTTGTCCTGCACCGCGAAGGCGCCGGGTTCTGGATCGGGGATCTGGCCCTGTTCGCAGGAGCGCTCAGACTGATCAGCGTTGCGGCCACGCAGGATACGCTGACGCTGTTCTTCCCCAACTCACGCATCAACAAGATGGTCCGCCGAAACCCTGATTATATCCGGGACTTTTATGCGCTGACACACGAAAATATGGAAACCGCGCTGCGTATTCTGGCGAATTTGGCCGTGACCGGGACAGAGAAAAGGCTTGTATTGCGCCTGCTTCATCTGGACGAATGCAGGCCGAAATCGGAAGGGTGGATCATAATCCCGCAAGAGGAACTGGCCCAGATGATTGCCGTCTCGCAACCCACGTTGCATCGCAGCCTGCACCGGCTTACGGACATGGACCTGATCGAGCTTGGCTATGGCCGCATCCGACTTAAAGACAGACGTGCCCTGATCGCAAGCTGTCAGACCTGAGCGCCGGGATTTGCATTACAAACGGCTTACAAGCGTTTGTAAATTGGCCCGGATTTGAGGGCGGATTTCCTCGTTATTCGGACCATCCCGCAGGGTTTCATACCAATGCCGGGGTGGCTGTTTTCCGGCGGCGCGGTTCCACGTCAGATCGCGCAGAACGGATTGTGCGGCAGGGTTCAGGGCATCGGGAATGTCGATCTTGTTGAGGGTCGCCCAGACGCCGCTCCACAGCCTTGCCACAGACCAGGGATTGTACCCTCCGCCGCCCAGCACAAGAAAGCGCGGGGCCATATCGCGCAGGCTGGCAACGGTCGCCCAATGTGCGTTGTTCGAAAGTGTTAGGCGGGACAGAGGGTCCTCGGCCACCGCGTCCGCGCCGCATTGCAGGACGATGGCCTGAGGGTTGAACCCTTCGGTTGCGGGCAGGATCAACTGGTCGAGGATGGCGCGGAACTCATCGTCATTCAGGTTGCGTTCGACCGGCAGATTGAACGCCGCGCCGTCAGCGTCATCCGCAAGCGTACCGGAAAAGGGCCATCTGCGCGCCTCGTGGACCGAGATCATGCGAACCTGAGTCGAGCCGCGAAACGCGGCCTCGACGCCATCGCAGTGATGGGCATCGATGTCTACATAGACGATGCGGTCAAGTCCTGCATTCAACAGTGTCCGGATCGCCAGAACCGGGTCGTTGAGATAGCAAAACCCGCTGGCCCGATCCGCCAGTCCATGATGCGTGCCGCCCGCCGGGTTGTAGACGATGCCGCCGTTCCTGATCAGCTCGGCTGCCAGCATGGACCCTCCGGCAGCGGTGGCGGGGCGGCGGTACATCTCGGCGAATACAGGGTTGGAGAGGGTGCCCAGCCCGTACCTCTGCCGCGTTTGTTCCGAGACGGCCTGATCCTTCTCGGCCCGTTGCAGTGCCGCGATGTAGTCGGGCGTGTGAAAGGTCGTCAGCGCGTCGGGCTTTGCACAGGGGCTGACGCGATAGTTCGAAGCGGTCAACCAGCCTTGTGCGCGGCACAGGTCCATGACGGTCGAAACCCGGGGAATGGCAAGGGGATGTTTCGATCCGTAGGTCGAATGACGATAGAATTCCGATCCGATGAACAGCGGTTCCTGCATCGGTCAGTCTGCGGATTGCGTTTGGCCATCGTCAGTCAGCCTGCCGTCCAGAGACATCAGGATCGCAATCGGGCGCAGCGCCGGGATGTGGCTGAACACGATCAGGATGCAGACGGTCAAAGGCACGCTCAGGAACGCGCCGATCATGCCCCAGATCGTGGTCCAGAACATCAGCGCCAGGATCACCAGAAAGGTGGACATGTTCAGCGACCGGCCCAGCATCGCCGGGTCCACGAAATTGCCGATCATGAACTGGATCGTGCCGCAGCCCAGCACGATGATCAAAAACGGCCCCACGCTTTCGAACTGCACCAGCGCGATCATTGCCGGGAAAATCACGGCGATGATCGACCCGATCGAGGGGATGAAGTTCAGCGCAAAGGTCAGAACGCCCCAAGTCTCGGCATATTCCAGCCCCAGCGCGCGGAACACGGCATAGCTGATCCCGGCGGTCACAAGGCTGATAAAGGTCTTTACGCCGACATAACGCTGCAGGCTGAACGAAATCGCGTCCAGCATCGAAGCGAACTCGGCCCCTGTTTGCGGGCTGCCTGCGGCCAGTTGGATCTTTTTGCGAAAGGCCAGACGCTCGGCCATCAGGAAGGCGACGTAGAGGCTGATCAGAAAGAAATGGTTCAGAAGGGATGTCGCGCTGCCCAGCAGAATCCGGGCCACGTAAGACATGTCGATGCTGACCAGATTGTCCCGGATGAACTTGGTAACGTCGTTGCCGATCAGCCCGGCCACACGGTCAACGGCCCCGTCGAACTGGTTCTCATAGGTATTGATGCCCCGCGCGAACTGCGTGGCCTGACTGCCCAGAATGTACATGATCATGAACAGACCGGCCAGAACCACGGTGACGCCCGCGATATTGGCCAGCCAGACCGGGGCCCGTGTCAGGGCGATCACCCGGTCGCTGAGCGCGATGATCAGCACGTTGATCAACAGCGCCATGGTCAGCGGTATCAGAAAGGCGGACCCGGCATAAAGCCCCAGCACAACCAGCGTGGCGACAATGCAGGTATCGCGCACAACCGGCAGTTTGAGCCTTGGCTGATCCGCTATGTCGTGTTGATCGGACGTCATCCCAAGCCCTGTGTTGCCGCCAGTGCGCTGCCCCCGTGATGGGTCAGCCTGCACCGATCCTGCACAGGCCGGTGGGTTTATGCAATGCGGTCAGGTATTTGTGGGCGGGTTTTTCATCCAAAACGGGTTATGTGTTTCCGGCGGGCGCGGTAGGCTTTGGTTATGACCTTACCCGCGAATCCCCCGATAGGCCGTTTTGTCAAAGCGTTCTGGCTGGCCTTTCGCCGGTTCAACGCCAAAAACGGCTTTGTCATGAGCAGCCATGTGGCCATGTCGATGATGATGGCGCTGTTTCCGTTTGTGCTGTTCACCGTCGCGCTGGCGGGCTCGCTGTCGCAGGGATACGTCACCGACGAACTGATCGAGCTGATCTTTGGCGCATGGCCCAAAGACGTTGCCACCCCCATCGTGTCCGAACTGCGCGCGGTGCTGAGCGAGTCCGGGTCGGGTGTGATCACCCTGGGTGGTTTGCTTGCGGTCTACTTTGCCTCGAACGGCGTCGCCGCGGTGCGTGCCGCAATGAATCAGGCCTATCATGACTACGACAGCTGGCCATTCTGGAAAACGCGCCTGCTGTGCATCGGGCTGGTTCTTCTGGGCGGCGCGGCCATTCTGTTGATCGCCGCGGTCGAGGTTGTTCTGCCGGTCTATACGCAGTTGGTGACCCGGCACACCGATGTCGATGTGTCGGACTGGTTGTCGGTTGACCGCCTGCGCTGGACCTTCACCGTCGCCGTGCCCATCGGGACGATATTTCTGGCGCATCTCATACTGCCAACCCGCCGCCACAAGCTGACGCAAATCCTGCCGGGCGTCCTGCTGACCCTCGCCCTGTTGGGGGCCGGAGGGTGGGGGTTTTCGGTCTATATCGCCCAATTCGCAACCTACAGCGCCACCTATGCCGGGCTGGCGGGGGCGATGGCGGCGCTGATTTTCCTGTATCTCTGCGCGGCGATCCTGATCCTCGGGGCCGAGTATAACGGGGCGTTGATGGATCTTCTCAACCAGTCCGAGGCGTATGATTCATGAGAGCACTTGCCCTTGCGATGTGGCTGGTGCCCGCTGCGGCCCTTGCGCAAACGCCGGGTTATGTTGGCTCGAACCAATGCGCAGACTGCCACCAGGATGAGGCCGAAGCCTGGGAAACATCGCACCACGCGCTGGCCTGGACCGAAGTGAACGGTGACTCGGTTCAGGCTGATTTTAACGGCACCGGGTTCGACCATGACGGCATGTCCGTCAATTTCCGAACGCAGGGCGGGAACTATCTGGCTGAGGTCACGGAAAAAGATGGCGTGACAACCGAATACAAGGTGCACTCGGTTGTCGGGGTGGAACCTTTGCAGCAGTACCTGTTCGAAACCGAACCGGGGCGGTTGCAGAGCTTTGATGTGGTCTGGGATACCGAAAAGCGACAATGGTTCCATCTGTACCCCGATCAGGACCTGCCACCCGATGACGGGTTGCACTGGACCGGCCCCTACAAGAACTGGAACGCCCGCTGCGCCGAGTGTCATGCCACGGGGTTCCAGAAGAACTATGATGCCGAAACGCGGACCTATCGCTCTCAGCAGGCCGAGATCGGTGTCGGGTGCGAGGCCTGTCATGGACCCGGCTCGGCGCATATCGACTGGGTTGAGGGGGCGCAGTTGCCCGCGAGCGTGAACGAGTATGGGTTCTCGATGTCTTGGGGCAGGGGCCAGACTGAAACGGAAATCCAGCAATGCGCCGGATGCCATTCGCGGCGCGAGGCGCATGAGGATGGAAACCCGCTGCCCGGAACGCCCTATCACGATGCCTATAACCTGGCCCTGCTGCGGCCCGGTCTGTACCAACCGGACGGGCAGATTTTGGATGAGGTCTATGTTTATGGCTCGTTCCTGCAGTCCAGGATGTATGCCAAGGGCGTCGGCTGCATGGATTGCCACGAGCCGCACAGCGCCACCCTGAAAGCGGATGGCAACGGGGTGTGCACGCAGTGCCATTCGCCAGCGGGCAATCCGGGCTTTTCGTCTTTGAGCCTGAAGGATTACGACACACCTGCGCATCATCATCACCCGGATGGCAGCGACGGCGCGCAGTGCAAAAGCTGCCATATGATCCAGCGGGTCTACATGGGCGTGGACGGGCGGCGCGATCACAGCTTCCGGGTGCCGCGCCCCGATCTTGGGCTGGGCGAAGATGCCTGCGCCGATTGCCATCAGGATGAAACGCAGGGCTGGGCCGCCCGGCAGATCGAGGCTTGGTTTCCCCAGCCCAACCATCGGGCTGCGCATTACGGGTCTGTTTTTGCCCCTGCGATGGCGGGACAGTCAGACAGCCCCGAAGGCCTTCTGGCCCTCGCATCCGATCCTGCGCAACCCGGTATCGTACGTGCGACGACGGCGTATCTGTTGCAGCCCTTCGGATCGCCCGAACTGGCGGCTGCTACGGCCCCGCTTTTGGACGAAGACGATCCCCTGATCCGCGCAAACGCCGCCCCGTTGCAGCGGCAGGCCAGCGTTTCAGATCAGGTGCAGCGGCTTGAACCCTTGCTATCGGACCCGATGCGCAATGTGCGGATCGCGGCAGCCAAAGAGTTCCTGAACATTCCGCTGCAAGCCCTCACACCGGACCAGCAGGCGCTGGCGGGCCAAAGCATGACGGAATGGCAAGAAGCTATGTCGAACCGACTCGATTTCCCCGAGACGCATCTGGTTCTGGGCGGGATGGCGCTGACCTTCCGCAACGCGCCTGCGGCGGAACAGGCGTTTCGCGAGGTGGTCACGCTCGACCCGCAACGAGCCGAGGCGTGGCCGATGCTGGTGCAACTGGCCGCGATCAATCGCGGCCCGGACGCGGCCCGCGAGGTCGTGCAAGAGGGGTTGGAACGACTGCCTGATGATCCGACACTCCGGCAGCTTTCCACTCAGCTTGGTCCCTGATCCGGCACCACAGCGCCTGTTTTGGGCCATTTTACCGGCAGATTTCACCGGTAGCATTACTGCCGATGCTGCTGAAAGGTGATCCATGTCGGAACAATCGAAGATCCCAAAAGCGCCGGTCTCGCTTGATCAACGCATCGCGGAATTGCGCGCGCGCAAGCCGATTGACCTGAACCACGGCGAGGCTTTGCTGCTGCAGGGGATGGCCACCGCGTCCTTGCGGGAACAGCGACTTGCCGGAGATCAGATCGCGCTGGACGGCCAAGCCTAGCCGCGAAAACCGGTTGCGACGACGAATTTCTCGGAACTGTCCGACCGGGAAGAGGGCGGTTTGACGTTGGCCACCTTCTCGAACTTTTGCTTCAATAGCTTCTGCAGATCGCCCTCGGCCCCTCCGGCAAGAACTTTGGCGACAAAGGTGCCGCCTTCCTCAAGCACATCAAATGCGAAATAGGCCGCCGTTTCGCACAGGGCGATGATGCGCAAATGGTCGGTCTGTTTGTGCCCGGATGAGGCCGCTGCCATGTCGGACATCACCACATCCGCCTTGCCGCCCAGCCAGTCCTTCACCTTGTCGTCGGCGTCGTCTTCCATGAAGTCCAGCACATGCACCTCGGCCCCGGCGACGGGTTCGACCTCTTGCAGGTCGATGCCCAGAACGGTGCCGATTTTCTTGCCCGATTTCTCGCCCAGTGCATTGACCCGTTTCACCGCGACCTGCAGCCAGCCGCCCGGCGCGCAGCCCAAATCCACCACGCGCGCGCCAGGCACGAGGAACCGGAACTTTTCATCCAGTTCCAGAATCTTGAACGCCGCGCGCCCGCGATACCCTTCGGCCTGCGCGCGCTTGACATAAGGGTCGTTCAACTGCCGCTGCAACCAACGGGTCGAACTGAGCTTGCGCCCGCGCGCAGTTTTCACCTTGACCTTCAGGTCGCGCTGCCCGCGGCCCGAGGTGTTTTTGCCGGTCGGTGTCTTCGCCATCAGAACGGTCCGTCTTCCAATACACCGTCCGCGCTCATCTGTGCATAAAGCAAGCCCTCGCGCAGCCCCCGGTCCGCCACGGAAAGGCGATCGGTGGGCCAGCAGCGCAGCAGTGCCTGCAAAATGGCCGAGCCGGACATGATCAGGGCCTGCCGGTCATCCCCAATCCGAGGGTCCCGGCGTCGCCCGTGAGGGCCGAGTTCTAAATACCCGCGTATGACTTTGTCAATCTGATCGCTGGTCATGCGCAAACCGTCCACCTTGGTCCGGTCATAGCGCTTCAATCCCAGATGAGACGCGGCCACCGTCGTCACTGTGCCGCTGGTGCCGACGATCTGGAACCCCTCGCGCGCCTGTTCGTCCTTGTAGGGGGCGAAGTCGGCCAGGTTTTCTTCGAAAAACCAGCTCATCAGGGCAAAGCGGGCGGCGTCGTCTTCAACATCGTGGAACTGATCGCGCAGCGTCGCCACGCCCAGTGGGACGCTGATCCAGTCCACGACCTTGGCCGCCGGAAAGGGGCTGTCGGCGGTGTGAAAGCCGTTGTGCAAGCGCATGATCGCTGCCGGGCGGTCGCGGCGCGGAACGGATGAGATGTCAATCCAGACCAGTTCGGTTGAGCCGCCGCCAATGTCCACGACCAGTAATTGTTCGGTCTTGGTCGACACCAGCGGCGCGCAGGAAATCACCGCCAGACGGGCCTCTTCCTCGGGCTGGATGATTTCCAGCGTCAGGCCGGTTTCGCGCTTGACCTGCCGGATGAAATCGCGCGAGTTTTTGGCCCGCCGACACGCCTCGGTCGCGATCAGTCGCATCCGTTTGACCTTGTTGCGCTTGAGTTTTTGCTGACAGATGCGCAGCGCCTGAACGGTGCGCGACATCGACGCCCGCGACAGCCGTCCGGTCCGTTCCAGTCCGGCCCCCAGTTGGACGGACTTGGAGAAGCTGTCTACCACATGAAACCCGCTGCCCTTGGGCTGGGCTATCAACATGCGGCAGCTATTTGTCCCCAGATCCAGCGCCGCATATAACGCATCTGGATCGGGTCTTGCCGGCGCGGGGCTTTCGACCGCCTTCGGGAACGCGCCCGCACCTTTGGGACGCTTGGGCGCCATTCGTAACGCCCTCCGATTTTCGAGTTACCCCGACCCTAGGCGGGGCGTCGCCGACGTGCAAGTGATTTCAAAATTGAAATTAACGTGACTGTCACATACCGTTCACACTCAGATGCGAAGGGCATCTGCGGAACCCGACACGGGATTCTTTACCAGCTTACAGCCAGATACGGAGTCTGCCATGAAAGATGAGCGCACACTTTCCTTCGATGAATTCGACGAAGTCGTAAATCCCCGGCCCGAAGAATGCGATTTTGATCGCGTGGTGGAACGCGCCCTGTCGCGTCGCGGGTTCATGGGCGGCGTTCTGGCAATGGGCAGCTTTGCGGCAGTTGGCGGCTCGATTCTACCAACCGGTGCGCGTGCTGCAGCCGACCGTTTTTCGTTCGAGGCTATCCCGGTCTCGACTGCGGACGAGGTGATCGTGCCCCCCGGCTACAAGGCCGAGGTCATGGTGCGCTGGGGCGATCCGCTCTGGTCCGATGCGCCAGAATTCGACCCCGCGACCCGCGGCACCGCAGCCAGTCAAGAGCGCGCCTTTGGCGACAACACCGATGGTCAGGATGTCTTTTTCCATGACGGTCACGTTCTGCTGGTGGTGAACAACGAATACACCAACCGTGACATTCTGTGGGGCAACAACCCTGATGCCAAAGCAGCGTCAGATGATGACGTCGCAAAGGGCATGATGGCCCATGGTGTCACCGTGGTCGAGATTGCCAACACCGACGGCAAGTGGGGCATCGTCAAAGACAGCCCCTATAACCGCCGCATCACGCCGCAGACCGACATGGCACTGACAGGCCCGGCGGCCGGTCACGACCTGATGAAAACGGCTGCTGATCCGTCGGGCACCTCGGCGAAAGGCACCTGGAACAACTGCGGCAACGGCATGACCCCCTGGGGCACCTATCTGGCCTGTGAAGAGAATTTCAACGGCTACTTCTCGGCGGCTGACGAAAACCACGAGGTCAGCCCGGAACTGAAACGCTATGGCGTATCGGCCAGCGACTGGGGTTACGGCTGGGCCAAGATCGACGACCGTTTCGACGTCTCGAAAAACCCGAACGAGCCAAACCGCGCAGGTTATGTCGTGGAAATCGACCCGACCGATCCGACCTCGACCCCGCGCAAGCTGACCGCCCTGGGTCGGTTCAAGCACGAGAATGCGGATGCCGTGGTCAACAATGATGGCCGCGTCGTGGTCTATATGGGCGATGATGAGCGGGGCGAGTTCCTGTATCGCTTCGTGTCGGATGGCGTCTATGCCGCCGGGGTGGACACCAACGCGTTGCTGGAAAACGGGACGCTGTCGGTCGCCAAGTTCAACGACGACGGCACCGGCGAGTGGCTTGACCTGACGCCCGAAACTACTGGTCTGGCCTCGCAAGCCGAGGTAAGCATTCACACCCGTCAAGCTGCCTCGGCAGTTGGCGCTACGACAATGGACCGCCCGGAATGGGTTGCCTCGAACCCGAACGCGCCCGAGGTTTATTGCTGCCTGACCAACAACAAGAACCGTGGCGTGAAGCCCAATGCCGGGGGCGACGACACCTCGGCCAACGGTCCGAACCCGCGCAACGAAAACCACTATGGCCAGATCGTGCGCTGGCGTCCCGAAGGGGGTGACCACACCGCGTCGGGCTTCGGCTGGGATCTGTATGTTCTGGCAGGCAACCCGGACGTTCATCAGGACGCCTATGGCGGGTCCGACAACGTGAACGCCGACAACATGTTCAACTCGCCCGATGGCCTGAAGTTCGACACCAACGGCCTGCTGTGGATTCAGACCGATGGCAACTATGGCAACGAAGGCGACTTTGTCGGTCAGGGCAACAACCAGATGCTGGCTGGCGACCCCGTCACCGGTGAAATCCGCCGCTTCCTGGTTGGTCCGAACGAGTGTGAGGTCACCGGCCTGAGCTGGTCGCCGGATCGTCGCACCATGTTCGTCGGCATTCAGCACCCCGGTGAAAAGGGCAACAGCCATTGGCCGGAAGGTGGTGATGCAGTGCCGCGTTCCGCAATCATCGCCATCACCCGCGAAGATGGTGGCCTGGTCGGTTAAGACCGGAATCAGCCAGAAAAACGCCCCGGACAGCAGCCGCTGTCCGGGGTTTTTCGTCGTTATGCAAGGCGTTCATGGAAAGGTTGAGAAATTTGATATGCGCAATCCCGGCGGAATTGGCTAAAAGCCCGGTACGCAATCGTGGACAAAAACGTCGCTGGAAAAGCGCCGGGTGTCGAAAATCGACCGACCCAAACCCATATTGCCGTTTAGAACCGGCCCATCTGGTTAGGAGGAATCAACGCAGATGCCTGACGTCACTATCGTTTACTGGCGCGATATTCCCGCCCAAGTCATCGTCGGCAAAGGCCGGCGTGGCGCCAAGCGGCAGTTGGAGGAGCGGTTCGAGCAAGCCATCGACCGTGCGGCCATGAAAGTGAACGCCAAGGACAGTGATGCCTACCTGGCCGAATGGCGCAAAGCTGCACCTTTCGCAGTCGAGGGCGATCCGTCCGAGATTGCCGAGGCCGAAGCGTTGCGTCTGGAAACGGAATACGATCAGGACCGCATCAAGGCTCTGATCGCCAATGACGGTTGGGCATGAGCCCGAGACAGCTATGGGAGGCCGCGATGGCTTTGCTGAACTTCAAGAAACGTGATGTGGTCGAAAACGGCCCCGTGAATCCGACCGTCGAAGCCTTTTTGCAAGGCTATTCGATCGAGGTGATGCCCCGCACCGCCGAAAAGGTCGAAGATTTCCGCGCTTTGCTGCCCGAAGGCACCCGCGTCTACATCGCCCATATCGAGGGTACACCCATCGAGGATATGGTGAAAACCGCCAAGCGCCTCGCTGCTGACGGTTATCCGGTGATGCCGCATTTCCCGGCGCGCATCATCAAGGACGCGGCGACGCTGGAGAACTGGATCGCCATGTATCAAGGCGAAGCGGGCGTCGAACAGGCGCTGCTGCTGGCCGGTGGCGTTGCCAATCCGCATGGCGATTTCGACAGCTCGATGCAGTTGCTGGAAAGTGGCCTGTTCGACAAGGCAGGCTTCAAGCGCCTGCATGTGGCGGGTCACCCCGAAGGGAACAAGGATATCGACCCCGACGGCTCGACCAAAAATGTCGAGGACGCGCTGCGCTGGAAACAGAAATTCTCGGAAACCACCGACGCGGAAATGGCGTTGGCGACCCAGTTTGCCTTTGACGCCAAGCCGATCATCGCCTGGGCCGACAGCCTGAAAGAAGCAGGGATCGACCTGCCGATCCATATCGGTATTGCAGGCCCGGCCAAGCTGCAGACGCTGATCAAATTCGCCATCGCCTGCGGTGTTGGCCCTTCGCTGAAGGTTCTGCAGAAGCGTGCGATGGACGTGTCCAAGCTGCTGCTGCCGTACGAGCCGACCGATGTTGTCACCGAACTGGCCAACCACAAGGCGGCCAACCCGGATTTCAACATCACCAACGTGCACTTCTTCCCGCTGGGCGGGATCAAGACCAACGCCAACTGGGCGATCAAAAATGGCGGCGCCTCGGCAAAGCCAGCAAACGCTTAAGGAACGGACATGACCCGTACAGTCGTAGAATCAAAAACAAAAACCGCCGTTCTGGGCTTTGACGAACCGTTCTGCGTGATTGGCGAGCGGATCAACCCGACCGGCCGCAAGAAACTGGCCGCTGAACTGGAAGCGGGCGATTTCTCGACCGTCGAGAAAGACGCGCTGGCGCAGGTTGCGGCGGGTGCGACCGTTCTGGATATCAACGCGGGCGTTGTCTATAACTCGAACCCCAACCCGAACGAGACCGAGCCGCCGCTGATGACCAAGATCGTCGAACTGGTGCAGGGTCTGGTCGATGTGCCGCTGTGCATCGACTCGTCGGTTCCCGGCGCGCTGGAGGCCGGTCTTGAGGCGGCCGAAGGCCGTCCGCTGCTGAACTCGGTCACCGGCGAGGAAGAGCGTCTGGAACTGGTTCTGCCGCTGGTCAAGAAATACAACGTGCCGGTTGTTGCGATCTCGAACGACGACACCGGGATTTCCGAAGACCCCAACGTCCGCTTCGATGTGGCCAAGAAGATCGTCGAACGCGCCGCCGACTTCGGCATCCCGGCGCATGACATCGTGGTTGACCCGCTGGTCATGCCCATCGGCGCGATGGCAACCGCGGGCAATCAGGTGTTCGCTCTGGTCCGTCGTCTGCGCGAAGAACTGGGCGTGAACACCACCTGCGGTGCGTCCAACATCTCGTTCGGTCTGCCCAACCGCCATGGAATCAATAACGCGTTTCTGCCGATGGCGATGGGCGCTGGCATGACCTCGGCGATCATGAACCCGGTGGCTCTGCCGGTTGGCCCGAAGAAGCTGGCCGAAAAGAAAGCCGAAGTTGAAGCCAAGGGGATCATCCTTCCTGCGGATATGGATGATGAAACCTTCTGCCAATTGTTCGGTCTGGGCTCGACCCTGCCGCGCGCCGGCAAGGAAATGGAGGCCATCCGTGCCGCCAACCTGCTGACCAACAACGACCCGCATGGCGGAGCCTGGATCAAGTTCAACAAACCCCCCGCCGAGGCCGGCGCCGAAGCCGAGGGTCGCGGCCGTCGCGGTGGCGGACGCCGCCGCCGCGCCTGATCTAAGTACCAATCACAGTCAATGGCCGGGCACTTGCCCGGCCTTTTTCGTTTGACCCTGATCAATGTCACGCAGGCTGTACCCTGCACAATGGTCCCACCCCAATTGCAAGGAACAGGAGAGGTCATGGCTAAGCATATCCCCCCGAGACTGTCCGATGCGGACCTGACCAAGCGATTGAAAAAGGAAGAATATTTCGAACAGCTGGTGGGTCTGCAGGCGAAGCTGTCCATTATCCAGCAGGCCTTCCTGTTTCATGGCCTGAAGGGCGTGATCGTTTTTGAAGGTTGGGATGCGGCGGGCAAAGGGGGGACCATTCGTCGGATCAGTCAGGCTCTGGACCCGCGCAGTTTCAAGGTCTGGCCTATCGGTGCGCCGCGAAACTACTACCTCAACCGCCATTATCTGTTGCGGTTCTGGGAACGTTTGCCCCCGGCGGGTGCGATTTCGGCCTTTGACCGCAGCTGGTATGGCCGCGTTCTGGTGGAGCGGATCGAGAAATTCACGCCCGAAGATCGCTGGCGCGCCGGGTACCGTGAAATCAACGATTTCGAACGTATGCTGGTCGATGACGGCACGCGGATCGTAAAGCTGTTCTTTCACATCTCGCCCGAAGAGCAGATGCAGCGTTTCACCGAGCGGCTGAAAAACCCGCTCAAACGCTGGAAACTCACCTACGAAGATTTCCGCAACCGCGAGAAATGGGAGGAGGCGACAGTTGCAGTTGATGAGATGCTGGCCCGGACCTCAACCGAGATCGCGCCGTGGCACGTGATCCCGGCAAACAACAAGAAATATGCGAGAATCAATGCGATAAGTGAGATTGTTAAAGCGTTCTCCAAGGATGTGGACCTGAGCCCTCAGCATCTGGACCGGCAAACTCTGGAAGCGGCGGGTGAGGCTTTGGACGTGGACAAATCCCTGATTGACAGCCTGCGCGCGCGAACCGAATGAGGATTTTCAACGATCCCGCTTGATCCCGGATCGAAACCGGTGCTATCCAGTCCCGCGCGGCGGGTATGATGTAATGGTAGCCTGTCAGCTTCCCAAGCTGAACGCGCGGGTTCGATTCCCGCTACCCGCTCCAAACTAATCCCTCATCCTCTTGAAAAATATGAATAAAAAAAGAGATCCGCTGAAGGAGGCCCCCAATTAGGCCCCCAATCTGCATTTGCTAGGCTGCTTTCTCTTCGATCAGGCTTTCCAGCGCTTCCACCCTTACCAATTTGCAGCCAGTGCCCCGGCGGAATTAAGATTGTCATCCTTCCCGGTGCGCAAGGTCGATTGATCCGATTGGCATTCTTTAAGGGCCGTTCATTCTTTGTTCGAGGCGGACCCCTTAGCTACTTTCGCCCATTCGAGCCATGCTTTTCGCTGTTCGGGGGATAGGGCGCGGAAAGCCTCAAGAAGAAGCACCTCATCTTCTTCGTTTGGGGCGCTGAAGTCTACGAGTTCAGTCGGCTCCACTTCAAGGGCTGCGGCAATCGTGGCCTGCTTCTTGGTAGTAAGTGGACGTGCCCCATTCTCTAGTTGGGCCAAATAGGATCGAGACACATCTACTTTCACTGCAAGTTCGTCTTGAGTTAGTCCTTTGTCTTGTCGGATTTCTTTTATTCGTACTTTCATGACGGATCTTTGATGCGATTGTGGAACTCTAGTTGGTGTTTTCTATCACGGTTGCTGTCCAGTGGACCACACGCCTGCCTTGAAGCTTTGCGGTTTGGACGTTGTGGGTGGTTTCTTCTATTGGTTGGGAATTGCTAGCTCGACGCTCTCTGTTTTGGGGGCGACACGCTGTATGGGAACATTTCGGCGAATTAGCGAACTGGTCGACCGCTGGTTCAAAACTAGGCACGTTTATGTCTGGTGCCTCTTTCTATGTGTGTTCTCCTTGCTCTCACTTGTATAGTAAACATGTTGCAAATGGCAAACAAAAAGGCGCACATGTTGCAGGAAAATTGAGGGTTGGAGCGGGTCAGAAAGCTGGTCAAGGAGCGGGTCAGATAAGCAACTGATAAAAAACAATAAAGTTTGAAATCTGGGTCAGCAAGCGGGTCAGAAAACGGGTCACTAAAGTAACAAGATAAACAATACATTGGTGGTGGTGGTAGGGGTGTGGCGTGTTGACTTTGTGTTGATATTTGCACAGATGTTACCTAATGTGTTCTTGATCTTGAGGCGCAAGAGGCACCGACCCAGAATGAGCAGCATGGCAGACAATCCAGCACTGGCAGATACGGCATGGCTCGATCAGTTCGACCTGAACCCGCGCCAACGGGCCTTGGTGCTTGCCTACCTGGCTGATCCGAATGCCACCCAGGCAGCCGGCACAGCAAGCTTCAAGCAGCCCCACGTCCAAGGACCGCACATGTTAGCGAATGTTAGTGTTGCCGCTGCCATCGCAGAGGGCCGCAAACAGGTCGAAAGCAAGGCCATGCTGGACGCTGAGGGCTTGGTAAACATCTGGACACAGATCGCCCTTGCAGACCCCGCAGAACTGACCCAGCACGTCATTGCGCCCTGTCGCTACTGCCACGGCGTCGATCACCAGTATTAGTGGAAGAAAGAACGGGAGTTCACAGAGCGCAAACCAGAAGAGATCAGATCCATTATCCGCATTTTTAGTGAGCCGTGAATCATGCCGTCTGGCGGAAATCAATCGGTCTTGACGCCAGTGCGTCTAGTCTCATTCAATCCGGTTTGGCTGTTCAATTGCCTTTCAGAATGCCGTTGGTTTGAACCATTAAACTATCACTCTCTTGCCCCAGCATTTTGGGAAACGCGCGCATCCCCAGAAGGAAGCCCCCGACTTTTTGTTATTCCGTTTGACCATTCCCCCACCGCATTTCGGGCATTTAATCGAAATTTCGACATTTGCAGATTTCGGCGGCGGGGCCGAAGCTTTAGCCGCCGCCTTCTTTTCAAGATGCCGCACATGCTCAGTGCGCGCTGCCTTCGTATTTTCTAGTGCCAGATTTTGCAGTTTGTGCACGTAGGCGCTTACTTGCAAATCCGAGATTACATGCTGTTTGCGCACGCCGATCAGTCGACCAAGCGCATGCAACCCCCATGCCACGTTTTCCGGCATGGCCGTCTTGGGTTCTGCTGTGCCAATGAACACCACAAAACTGTGCAGCAACTTTTGATCAATGCCGAGGATTTGTTGAACAGCCTTAACATGCGCGTAGTTCTGTCTGAGCGGGTTCTGAAAGCTCCGCTTCTTTCCGCCCTTGTGAACCTGCGTCCAATGCTTCTGATCGGCATCTCCAAATATCCAACCTGACATGTTCTTGGTTTCGATTACGAAAACCCCATAGCGGGACAGCACGAGATGATCTAGCTGGGTGGTCCCATCGGAAATGGGCAGTATCAAATCCGACAATACCTGATACTCTCCTTGATCAAGGACAGACGTCAACGCGTTGTGCACTTTGCGCTCGCCCCGGGCGCCCTTTCTTTCAGGTGTATTGTAGCTGTTCTCGGCAGCACGTATTGCAGACCGCACAGCGGTTTTCAGCAGATACTTAAGCATGGGCATTCTCGATGCCATCGTCAGCTGTCAGACAAAATCGCATGATCATCATCAACCTCCAAATACCTGGGTAGAGCAATGGCGCGTGATAGCTCCCGCGCCCTTTAAGTGTTGTCAGCAATCCGACATGCAAGTTGCCAGCACATTATTGGCCGAAGCTCCAAAGGAATTGGCAGGAAAAAACAAACGGCGCACGCTTAGGCTGCAACTCTGCTCGCCCTGCATTATTTCCTATCGGAAAAGAAAAATGGAAATCCAACTGCTCTTGCGTCCATCTGGCGCAGACCCGGCCTCGCTGTTCGACCTATTTGTACTTCATCCCAAATTTGGGACGACCCGCGCTACCAATCCTCTATCCCCTGTCCAGCCGGTGGCGCGGGTTACTTATCCCTCAAGCCAATGATGAAACATAAGACCATCGGCGCTCCAGAGCCGTGCCGTGCTACCATCGCCCCAGGTCAGGATGCGGTCATCAGAAAGCTCTTTCGCGTCCAATGAGCTGTCTTCATGGCCAGAGAGGGTGGCCAATGCTGCGCCGTCTGCGCTCCAGAGCCACGCCGTGCCGTCTAGCGTTCGCTGCGACTGCAAAACCAGGTTACTCGGTTTTTTTTCCCGCACTGGTGGTTGAAGCCGTGGGCGGGGAGAGCAAGAAAGTCATCTATTGGTTATGAATCCTGACCCTAGAGTTCATGCATCAATAACTACCGATTACAGAAAAAGGTGCCCAAATTGCAGGGTGGCTTAGGGCTGGGTTATCTTTTCGCAATGAAGCTCTTATCATTGCCAATCTCATTGCTTCTCCAGGTTCTTCCCCATTGGCAACTTCTTCGAAAAATTCTGGCATTAACAGAAGGGAAGAAACTGTAGAGATGGTCCAGTGACTAGCTACTACCGAACGCGCCCCAGCCCCAAAGAATGCCTTTGCCAAGCCAGATAATCCCGGTGCTCCATAGCGGCCTGAGGTTGATGCAGTATTACAGGCCGAAAGGATTACGATTGCAGCATTGATCTCCCTGGTGACTATTTCGCTCGCTGTCAGAAGCCCGTCGTCAAACGAGCTCGGCTTGTCAGGGGGGGTAAGCACTATCCCCGGCTCCCTGAGGTAGTCAAAATCGCCTGCAACCACCGCATGAGTGGCGAATACTAACGCTTTACCAAGCCCATCAAGTGTTTTGTATTTCGATTCCGACGCACTTTCTTGAATAAATATCTCACTTTTTGCTTCCGGGATCGCTTTTGCCATCAGCTCAAGTTCCCGTTCCGTTTCTGGTAGCTCTTCAAAAAGCCCTTCAAGCACTCCCGCTCTTACTGACCCTGTCTCCAGTTCAATCAAGGAACCTCGACTACTTAAGCTCTTAGGTCTTGGCGCGGAGAGTTTCGGGTGTCCAAAGCCAACGAACGAGTCAAATTTGATTGTGGTTTTCGATGTTTTTCTCGCAGTAGCGAAACTAGAAACTGATGGGTAGACCGTCAGAGAATGTGTTAATCCCAGGAACCTCGCGTCAGCTCCTTCTTGAGTGACTCCCATGGACGTCTCGTTCTTAGTAAGGGCTGCCAACGAAATCTGTTGCGCCGCTCCGTGTGGAATGAGAATGAGTTTGGGTTTTGATGCAATGACTTCCTCAAAAGGAAAAAAGAGGTGCTCATACAAAGTCGTTGATGCTTGGAAGTCGAACTTTGCGGGCGCCGAACGCCCTTTCATATCGAGCGTCTCCCTAACTTTATTCACTAGGCGACTGAGTTCACTGGAGCTAACTTTGACTTCACGAGCCCGATAGTTGTCATGGCTCAAAAGAAACACAAACGAACTATTGGGGCCAGCGAAGTGAAGCCACATCGCTTCGTCCGGTTTCAACATTTTCTGGACTTCAGAGATTGATAATGTGGAGGGTTGAATAAGTTTGATGATATCCGGGAAGTCTCGAGATAGTTTCTCGTCAATCCAATCCCTCTGAGTTTTTAAGGAATCAATTACATGTATTGAACCCTGGTTTGGATTACTGGTGAGAAACTCCAGCTCAGCCATTGTTTTACTTCTTTCGGTCAGCATTGCCGAAAGTCTTCCATCAGACTCACGCAAATTTTTCAGAAATCCGTTTGAAGCTTGCGAAGTTTCATTTAGGTGGGCGATCTGAGACACAGTGAAGGCTTCTTGCGCCAATGTCCTAGTTGACTGCACGCTATCCATTAACACACTCAGAGCTTGCTCTAACTGCTTCTCCAGTGTTATCGGGCTAAATTGACTTGCATAGGACGCTGTTAATGAAATCTCATTCAGACGACGCAACAGTAAATCAACATTGTTTCGAGACAAATTGACAGCTCGATCAAAGCCGTCTTGCGAACCTTGGCTAAGATAAATTTGAGACAGCAGCCTTTGAGCCTCCCCCAGCAGATCTGCATTCCCTAAAGCACCTAAATCATTTAGTTTTTCTAAAGCTTCTAAAAGCGCACGCTTTGCCTCATCCGGGTTTCCAACTAAAATATTCACTTCTCCCAATGCTATCAAAACTGGAACGGTTTCTGGAATCGAAAAAGAATTTCTAGCAGCAGTTCGCTCGGCAAGATTTAAGAATTTAAGTGCTTCGCGGAATTTCTCCGCATCAAGGAGTACCAAACCGAGATTCGACGTTGCTAAAAATTTATCGACTTCCAAAACGTCGCTATCCTCCTCAGCCGAAGAGAGAACCTGGTATGCGTCAAAAATCGCCTCGGTGTGCCGCCCAAGACTTGATAGATTTCGGGATCTTTCAATCATCGAAATGCGGATTGCGGCTTTACCTTTAGGAGTCTCAGTTGAGAATTGTGAAATTGCCAAACCAAATTGGCTTAGTGCGTTCTCTGGGTCCCCTACTTTCGAAAGCAAGACTGCCCGTCGGTGAAGGATTTGCCCGAGAAGTGTTTCATTGACCGCCACGAGCTTTTCTGCTGTTTGCCAAGCTCTTTCATTTGCTGAATAAGCTTCTTGGAACAAGCCAAGATGAAATAGAGCTTCGGCCTTACTATACAGTGTGAGTAAGTACTCAGTTTGGTCGCCTCCTTTTAGTTCAGCCTCGAGTTTCTCTAGTTCGGCAAGTGCCTGCTGTAGCTTGCCTAGTTGAAGGTCTGTGCGAGCAACTAGGTGGCGCAGCCTAGAAACGGATGATGTAAACTCCGATTCTTTCGGCAGCGCCCGTGCTGCGCTCATTGGCAAGCGCCTTGCCAAGAAAGCTGATGCTCTTAGTTCTGCGGTAAGCAATGAACTAGGGTGCTCATTTGCTGCCAATCCTTCCAAAAGCGCTTCGACTTCACTAAAGTAGCCGAGTTCTAGGTTGTAAGACGCGCTTCGTTGACGAGACGCAGCTACTATTTCTTCAGAACCGAATTGGTTTGCCAATTCAACGGCTGTTTCCAAATCAGACGTTGCTTCTTTGATATTACCCATTAACCGATAGGTTTCACCGGAGTTTATTCTAGCAGCAATCAGAGTATCGTTTTTTATCCCCGCTTCAGTTAAAAGCTTAGATGCAAGCTTTGCGGACTTAAGTGAGCCATCCAGTTCTCCCGCCTCTCTCAGAACGACACTTTTTTCGTTAGCAAGGAATGCGTAGTTCTCGACTGTGTTTCCTAGCGGAGAGGGAAAAGTTGCCATCAATTCGTCTAGCAGACGATTTGCCCCGTTTGGATCTCCAGCTTGCTTAAGAGATCGAATCTCCCGAATCGTTTCCACTAATGAAACTGTTTCGTTAGAATCTCTGCTCGCAGTTTGATGTGCAAAGGCACAGCTAAGCAAGATGAGGCAAACAACGTTTCTGAACCGAAAAATCTTGGATTCATTTGACATACTGGCTTAACTTCTCAATTGTGGAGTTAGTAGCTAAGTATTGCAGTTTCCGGGATCGTGTCGAAGGGGTTAAGGTTTGGTAGCGATTGATGTATATTTTTCAAGGTTTTACAAAATTTCCATCTAAGTTTGGACTTGCGTGTCTTTGCGCGTTGTGGTGCTTCTTCTCAGTGAACACTGCCAGTGCCCAATCCGACCAAATCCCATCTGAATACTTGGTCGCCTTAGAACGCGTCAGGCAAAACCCGTCCGATCCGGAAGCCTCTTTTCGTCTAGCTCAAGTCGCAGCGCAGACAGGTGATTTTCAGACCGCCATCTCTGCATTTGAAAGAATCCTTATACTAAACCCGACGCTTTCCAACATTAAGCTGGAGTTGGGGGTTCTGTATCTCAGACAAGGAGCCAGCGAGCTGGCTGAGAAATTTATTTCGGAAGCCCTGGAGTCTCCGGATGCGCCTCCAGCTGTGCGTGAACGGGCGGAAGAACTGCTTGCCTTAGCCGAAGACTCCAATTCACGCTGGCGGTTTTTTGGCAGTGTCACAGCAGGCTTGATTGCTGACACCAATGCAAACGCTGGTCCGGATAACGGCACTGAAGTTCGTGGTTTTGTTGTGCTTCCAGAATTTACTGATCAATCGGATGTATCTGCTTTTTTAGGCTTTGATGGACGGGTGCGGTACGATATGGGATTTCAGGCTGGTCACCTTTTCGCGTTGGATCTTGACGCCTTCGGGCGAGCATACAGAGATCAGAGCCAGCTGAATTTGGCACGCGGTGCAGTTGCGCCGGGTTTCGACTTCAACCTTACTCCAAGTTTAAATTTTCCTTCAGAAATCACACTACGATATTCAGCAAGCCTGCTGAATAGAGACGGGGAGCGTTATGTCGACGAGAACGGCTGGGTAACCACGTTTCGAGCAACACCTAACATACAAAACCGCTTCGAGCTCACGGCGTTTACGTTTGATCAAAACTACCACGCAACTACCCTCGACCCTTCGAATGACAATCGCGACGGAAGGCGGAATGGCTTGACGTTTCGATATTCGAGGCTTCTCAACGAGAGGACTGGTTTAAACGTAATTCTGGCTTACGCAAACAAGACTGCGGACGTCGGCTTTGAAGCGTACGACGACAGCGGAATCTTTGTTGAAGTTCTCAGAGAGATTCCTCCGTGGTTCGGAGAAGCCACAACGTCTTGGAAATATTCTGTTGGACTTGGATACGGGCAGCGAGACTACGACTCGCCTGATGCGGCTATAGATCCAACTTCTTCGCAATCCGACGAGCGCTTTGTAGCTCGGGCAGCGTTGTTTATCCCACTTTGGGAAAACGCAGAATTTCAAGCGGAAATTGGACACTTTGATCAAAATTCAAATTATGAGCTGGATACGTTTGACAATACGTACCTGGCACTCTCGGTGACGAGGTCCTTCTGAACCGAATACAAATAGGGAGTAAAGGAAATGCGCTATTCGTTTCTAACTTCTTGCTTGGTCGCTACGTCACTCACTGTGATGGGCGGTGTCTTGAGTGACGCTCAAGCTCAATCCAACGGTCATAGTTTAAGGCAGATTGCCGTAGGTGCTACGTCCTCTAGAACGGTGGAAACCGGACAAAATGAGACGGCAGAGATTATTCTCAAAGACGGAACATCCATCATCGTCGCGCCGGGCAGCTTATTGTCAGTAAGCGTCAGTTCTGATGGGACAGTTGCAATCCAGGTTGAAAGAGGCGTGTTTCGCATAACGGGTGGATACTTGAATCGCTCTCAGGCCATTTCAATGATGACGCCTCATGGGATTTTGTCATTGAAAGCAGGGGCTGCGTTTGTCGAAGTGAATGGGGAAAACACACGTGCGCACCTTCTAAGCGGAGAAGAACTTACCATTAACAGTGGAGGGAGAAGCCAACGCCTGTATCGATCAGGATTTCAGGTCTTAGCTGACGGAAGTCGTGTCTCTAACCCTCGACGGATGCGTGCGGAAGCGATTGTAGCAGATATTCTGGCGCTAAGCCGCGGGCTGCAAACTGGAACTCTGCCAAGGCTTCAGGGAAGCCAAAGGCGCGCACCGCGTTCGTCGTCAAGGATCGCTTCAGTTTCGAATGGAAATGACGATCAGCAGCCAACTCCTGTATTCGTTGAGGGACTTCCACCCGACGTTGCACGCATAGATCCGCAAGTTGATATAGGGCCGGTGATGCCACCGGTACAAGAAACACCGTTTGATTTGAACGTGGACTTAGCCGGGCTAGGGGGGTTTTCGCCATCCACAGGTCAAGGTGCGACCCCAATCAATGTAAATAGCACAACAACTACTGACGAGAGTTTTACCACAGTACGTCAAGGTTATTCTGACCAAGTAACAGTTCAATCGGATCCATTTACGTACGAGATTTACTTAGGACCGACAACAAACAGGGTTTTTCCAACCAACAACCTTTCTACAGCGATAGCCAATCCATCGGACTTGACAGCGTTGACGCCGGGTGGTGGTTCCTCCAGATCGGTTGCTTACTACTACGCAATACTTGATCCAATGGGGCAGGGTTACAACCAGAGTCCGTTTTCGTCGATGACGTCACCTGCGGGCCTGAGTCCTTTTCCGGATACGAGTTCCCTTGCAGATTCGGTTTCCGGCATAATACGCTTAGAACGGCTACAAGAGGGCATCGTTAATACGGCCTCGTGGCATTTTAATTCTCCTGGGGTATACGATTTCCCTTTCCTCAGGGCCGATACGACGTTTGGCAGCTTCCCAAGAGATTCGATTGATACGGATTTCAATGGCATTTGGAACCAAGGCAAGGGGGTTGTGGTCAAAGGGCTGAACTACGGTACAAATTTCCAGCGTGGAAATATTGGTGACAGTATACCTCTTGTCCGAAAAGATAACTTTATGTTTCTCGATATGGACGTTGTTGCAGCAATAAATTGGTTGAATACAAACTGTGTTAGCCAAGCAGCTTGTAGCGATAGTTTTGACAAAGCTGTCAAAGATTTTGTCGCAGCTAATCCCGGCGCGATTTCAGATCCTACCCTCGTAAGATATTATGACCAAGTAATAGGTGGCTTCAACGATCCCAATAGACGTGCGGCAACCGGGGCAGCATTGATATATGACCCGAAGGAAACCCGGCGTTACATTTTTGCGGCTGGGGATCTCGATGAGGTCATTGACAATCCGACACCCGGAGCGAGTGTGGACCGTTATCACCTGTCCGCAGGTATGACCGCCAATATCATCAACAACGGTATCGGTAATTTGTCCCCTGGGATGCACCTTGCGGACGGAGACCGTGCATTCCTTCGTGCAGAGACATGGACCGAGCTGGCGGATGATTTCATACCCGCAAATTTCGCGCTGAACACAAGCCAATTGACACAAAGCGATCTAATGATCGTTAATCCCAGCGGTCCAGTGATTGGCGCAGTTAATACAACAAATGGCTCCACTCCGAAGCTCTTGTACGCTGACATGGGAATAGCCAATGACGCCTTCGGTCGACAGGTTTCCACGATTTCAGCGACAATTGGCGAAGTCCGTTTTCGCTACACAAACGAATTGAATGGCGGTACCCCGGCCTTCGGTAATGGCGAAACTGTAGATGCCTTAATCTACGCGCGCACGATCGGCTCCTCGCGGGGGTTAGACTCAAGCGGGGCTTCAAAGCCTTCGGTTTTGATGTACTCGGACTATCAAAGTACCGCTGCTGGCGGCGGAAACCCCAATATCGGAAATGGAATCACGCCAACTCCTGGTCGCCTGGGCTTTTTCGTACTTGAGAATACTGGGCCGATTTTCGACGATGTTGTTTTTGATCCAAACGATTCCAGCAACAACGGTACGTTTCCGAGATCAAACCTTAGTGGAGGTCTTGAGGCACCGATTGGAACCAGTAACCAGCAGAGTTTCGCTGCGCTTAGGCTGGGGATCGCTACAGGTACCCAAGCACACACAAGTTCCAGAAATGGTTTTGGCCAAAATCATTTCGGCTTCGCCGCAGCTATCTTAGATGTAGAAACATCAGGTGGTGTTTCACTAGGCGTAATGGGTGCTCCGGACTTGCTCAGTGGGACTTATAGCGGCCCAAATCTTAGGTTTAATAACTTGGACCTGAATACAAATAACTTCAATGCCAACCTGAACGGTTGGCAACTGGGCGGCACTGACGGTGAAAGCGCGTTTGTCAGCGATACAGAGTTTGGAGCAAGAAGCCCAAGCGGATCTAAACACAACGCTGCCGTGATTTCTGGAGGACTTGTCGCTGGCGAGCTTGGACAGAATTTTGTTGAAACGACGAAGGACTACAAGCACGTAAAGTGGGGGTTCTTCTTTGGTGACATTGACAATGGCGCGCAGCGGAAACACGCGCATATGGGTTCGTTTGCTTCAGGAAATAGCTTAAGTGGCTCCGATGCTCAAAGAATTGCCGCGGCGGCAACCAACACCAACGCCATTGTTCAATACAACGGGCATGCAATCGGAAACGTCGTCACTGGTGGCCGGAACATTGGAACGCAGACCGGAACCTTTACAGACACTTTCAATTTCGGAACCCGAAAAGGAACGGCGACATTGACACTTGGTGGAAGGTCCGTGACCGGTGCAAGCTCGGCCAATCCCGGCCTGGATCGATACAGTTCGTCTGTATCAAGTGGAGGGCTGACGGGCGAGTTGAACGGAAGTTTTATTGGACCGGCAACAATGAAACCGGGAGCCGGGACGGCGCTGGGGTCAAGTGTTTTGGCCCCTGCTGGAGTTGTTGGCGGATTCGCACTTAGCGATGGTTTGAACGGTGGCTACCGCGCTGTTGGTACCTTCGCTGGGGAATGAGATGTTGAAGCTGTGAGGGAAGGATTCGCTTGAGGTCAGATCTCGACAGTCCACACACTGCTGAAGTTTAAATACGTTCTCGACAAAGCGGGAAAGATCAAAGACCTTGCACGCCATCCGCGATAGCAAGGGCCGCCCACTGAGCCTGTTTGTGACCTCTGGGCGGGTCAGCGATTTCATCGGCGCAAGGGCATCGCTGTATAGCCTGCCGACCGTCGACTGGCTGATCGGGGATCGAGGCTAAGATGCCGATTGGCTCAGGGAAGCCTTGAAAGACAAAGGAATACACCCTTGTACTCCGAGCCGGAAACAACGGAAGACGACCGTCCGAAACGACACGCAGTGCTACAAAAGTCGCAACCGCATAGAGATCATGTCCGGCAGGCTCAAAGATTGGCGGCGTGTGGCCACGCGATACGACAGATGCCCAAAGGTCTTGCTATCCACGATCGTCCTCGCAGCACTTGTCATATACTGGCTATGAATCCTGAGCCTGGCGAAGAGTGGAATGTCCGGTTCGGGCCTAGAGCGTCAGTGCTTTGACCAATGTAAGCGTGAGAAAGCTTGAAAACTTGAGAAAAAAACCCCAAGCTTTCATAATGACAAGGTGACTTTGAAAAAATAGCAGATTTCTCATTTACCATTATGACATCAACTGTTTCATATAAAATCCGCAAGGGCGATACACTTCCCAAAATCGCCAAAAGGCACTTCATTGCGGATTGGAAAAAAGAGATTTGGCTGGCATCCTTTAACAAAGATTTGCGTTCAAAAACCAAATCGCCGAACTATGTCCAAGCTGGCTGGGTCATCCAATTGCCGGTCGTTTCCGTGCGAAGTGGCGAACTCTATCAAACTGTTGGTGCGGGGAAATCCTTCAATCGCCCCGAAGACGTGGTGATGGTCAAAGGCATGCTCAATAAACACGCCACCTACGCCGGGTTCAAAGCTTCTGCGGTAAATGGAAAATCTGATCGTGCCTTTGTCGACGCCATCAAGAACTTTCAAAAAAGCGCGGGTCTGCCTGTCACCGGAACGGTTGCGCCCAAAGACAAAACGCTCTCGGCGTTAAGCAAAGCGCCGTCCAAGAAGCCGCTAGGAAAAACCGTCTACAAATTTGGCGGCAAGGAGTACCAAGCCGACGCCAAAGACGTAAAAACGGCCAACAAAAAGGTTTCCAAACGTATGTTGGAGATCACGGGCCACTACGATGATCGCCTCAAAGATCTCACTGGGGAATGCGACAAAATCACCAAAGGATGGAGCGATGGAGCCCCATTTATACGTGCCGCGTTGCGCATTTCGAGAAAATCGCATTTGATGCGAGAACCTTACAAAAAAATCGCCAAGGGCCGTAGTGAGCTCAAAAAGCTGCGATCTCTGGCCAACAGCACAGAATCCGCCTCGCTCAAAAAGGCAATGGAGCAACGCATTGTGGCTCAAAAGGCGGTCAATAAGGCGGGCGAGGCCTTCACGCAAATGCTACGTGCTTCCGGATCTTCACTTCAGGGTTGGATCGACGTTCTGACCTTCACCCGTGACTCGTCATTTGGAATCATTGAGACCTATCTGGCGGTCGTCACAAAAAATCCACCCCTCGCCGGAGCTGCGGTTGGAGGCGTCAAACAAGGTATCGAGGAGCTTGCCAACGCTAGCATCTTCAATGCCACATGGGACCGTCAAGGCGGTGTCAATGGTGCCGTGTGTCGTGTTGTCGCCAAAAGTGTTGAAGGCGGGGTTTTTGGTAAATTGGGCAGCTGGGTGGGCGACGCTGCTGCACCGTTTGCGTCGAAGATGGGTACTTGGATTGCAAAAAGCGGTTTGCTTAAAAGCGTGATAAGAAGCCAGTCAAAAACTATCTACGAGCTTATCCTCAAGAAATACTCGGCGGAAATTCTTACCCAATACCCGAAACTAGCTCAGAAAGACATTGCGGATTGGATGCTGGAGAAGGCTATCGAAATCACGTGGAACGCTAAAGCTCCCGATGTGGCGTCTTATTGGATGGACTGGCTCAAATCCTATCATTACAAGCTCTGTGACATGGTCATTAAATCCGAAATGGACTTTGCGGCTGCCATGAATCGAGCAGAGAAAGACGCACGCACGCCACAGGCAGCCAAACCACTGATCGAGCAACACATCAAAAAGAACAGAGACCAAATTGCCAAGTTGGTGGTCGAAGAGTTGAAGGCCGCTAAAAGATAAACGCGATTTTCGACCCGAAATCTGTAGTATAGAAGAAAATGAGCCATTACCCTAGGGTCAGGATTGATAACCAATAGATGACGGCTGCTGCGAGTGCGATTGCGGAGAGGAAGACTTTGGGACAGCGATCATAACTTGTCGCTACACGCCTCCAGTCCTTGAGCCTACCAAACATGATCTCAATACGGTTGCGCCGTTTGTATCGGCGCTTGTCATACCTCACGGTTGTCTTATATTGCTTTCGACCTGTGATACAGGCGCGTATCCCTTTGTCTTTTAACGCATCTCGGAACCAAACTTCATCAAAGCCACGATCCCCGAGCAGCCAGTCGACATCTGGAATACTGCACAGTAGCGCACGCGCACCGATGTAGTCACTGACTTGGCCAGCGGTGACAAAAAGGCTGATCGGTCGCCCTTGGCTGTCACAGATAGCATGCAGTTTGGTATTCATGTCGCTCTTGGTTCGGCCCCTCTCGGCAGCATCCTTCGGATGCGCCTGCCGGGCAGTGAATCAGGCGGCCATGCCCCCCTTTTTTTGCGGCCATGCTGGTCGCGGTACGATGTGCTTTCAGATAGGTCGCGTCCACTGCCCGGCAGGGCATTGCAGAGCAATGTCCCGAGAGGAGATCATCACAGTCTTTTCCTCGCTGTGTTCGGCTGCCAAGCCGACCATCATCCGAGCGAAGATACCTTTCTCACTCCAACGCTTTCACCGGCTATAAAGCGTTTCCGGGACTTATGCTGCCCCACTGGGGCCACGGTCCCCTTCAACTGTGCGGTCCGTATTCTTTGGGGGCGTCTCGCCACCGCAACCCATTGCGATTGATGAAGATAATCCCACTCAGTACCCTTTTGTCATCAACTCGTGGCTTGCTGTGTGACTGCGGGAAGAAAGGGGAAAGTTTGGCTATCTGCTCGTCGGTCAGCCAGAAAAGGTTGCTCGTATCACCGCTCCGTTCTTCGAGCCGTGAATCATGCAGCGCTTTGAAAATCAATGCGTCCTGACCCTATGGTTTTCCTCGCAGCGCGCGAGGCATATATGCGTTAAGCAAACACAACAGGAAGCACTGTGGCAGCAAACGGAGCAGGAAAGTAGGCGCGACGGTATTGAACACATAATTTGCCGACCGTACGTACTCTGTTAAATCCTGCAGTGGACGATAAGTCAGTTCATATGTCGTAAACCCAAGGTGCAAAAAAGTTATCCCGTAGACGAACTCGCGCCGTCGCCGACGTGCTCGCGCAACTGCACCACATCGCCTTCCGCCTGGGTCACGAAATCCGCCCACTGTTGCATTAAAATGCAGCGCTTTTCCAGTAGATCCGAGCGCGCATAGGCTCTTTCAACCTTGTTGCCGACGATATGGGCGAGGGCGGTTTCCGCGACTTCGAAGCTGGCCGCCTCGGTATCCTGAACCCACATCCTGAAAGACGAGCGGAAGCCGTGGATGCGTCCCTCTTCGTTCAGATGCTTCAAGACCTTTGCCATTGCAACATCGCTCACACCGCTTGCCGCGCGCGGGCTAGGAAACAAGAAGTCGTTGTGCGCCGTGGATCTGCATTGCTCAACGACGTTCATTGCCTCTTGCGAAAGCGGGATGCGGAAATCCTGCACCTTGCCGCGCTGGCCCTTCATTCGCTCTTTAGGCACTGTCCACACATCGCCGTCAATCTCATCGAATCGAGCGCCGCGCACTGACATTCCGCGCGCTGCCGTCAGGATCGTGAAGCGCAGGGCGAGGTAAGACGGGTGTGGTTTGTCTAGGCGCGCATATAGATCCGGTATCTCCTGCCAAAGCGTCGCGGGCAGGGGCTTCTGAACCCGCTCAACATAACCCAGCATGTGCCGGGCCGCATCGCAGATAAACGGTTCAGCCTCGTAGCCCATCAACTTGGCCTGCCGCAGCACCATGCGCGTCCGGTACATCGCCTTGTCGGCAGTCTCGTGCTTGCTGCGCCAGATAGGCTTTAGGGCGTCGTGAATGTCGCGCTGGTGCAATGTGCTGATGCGACGATTGCCGATCTTGGGGATGATGTGGTTCTTGAGGGGCGAATACCATTGGCCACGCTTGCCGTCGCCGCGCAGGCGTTCCTTGCGCCCTTCGAACACAATCTCCGCTATCTCTTCGAACGTTGGGTCGTTCTGACTGTTCTGGGCATCTTTGCGCTGGTGTTCCCGTTCAGCTATCGGGTCTGCGCCTGTGGCGAGAACACCTGCCCAATGCTGCCTTTGCTTTCTGGCCTCCGCCAGCGATACCTCGGGGAACGACCCGAGCCCCATTTCCCGGCGCTTGCCGCCAAACGAGTATCGGAACTTCCACTTGCCGCCGTTTTTCCCTTTGATGAACAGGAGGCCGTCGCCGTCCTGTAACTTCGCGCCGTCTGGTGCGCTCTTGATTTTCACTGCTGATAGCTTTGCCATTTAGGCCCCCAACTAGGCCCCCATCTTGTGTGGGGTTATTTGCAACATGTTGCAACAATCAGCTACAGGCCAAACTTACAAAATGCAACAAAAAAAGGGGTATAAGGTCGATTGGCGACATGTTGCAACAGTAACATGGTGCGCGCTACCCGCTCCAAATCCTTGAAAACGATCAGGTCTTTGGCCCGAACCACCGGGCCAGCAGGTTCGCTGCGATGGGTGCGCCGATGATGACCAGCACGATCCGCGTCAGGTGGTGGGTGATGACAAAGCCCAGATCCGCCCCGGTCACGATGGCCAAAACCGTCATTTCGGCCTGCCCGCCGGGTGCGAAGGCCAGAAAGGCCTCGACCGGGCGGCCAAGGCCCAGCGTGGTGACCACGGCGGTGAAGCTGGCCGCGAGGATGGCGAGCAGGCCGACATAGGCCACGCCTGCCGCCACAACGCGCCTGAGTTCCCGCATCGTGACGCCGACAAATTGCACGCCGATGCCGCAACCGATGAAGAACTGCGCCGCCAGAATGGCCTCGCGCGGGGGGCGGGTGTGGATGAAATCCCCCAGCGACAGCGCTGCGGTCAGGATCATGGGGCCCAGAATTGACGCTCCGAAAAGCCCGATGCGTTCGCCGCCTTTCCATCCGACGATTGCAGCGAGAACCATCAACAGCAACTCGTGAACCGGAAGCTGGCTTGCGGGTTCACCAATGGGGTTCGTCAGTTCAGCGTCGTAAAACACCGTCAGGAACAATGGGGCCAGGGTCACGATGATCAGGACACGGGTGCCGTGGATCAGGGACAGGGTGCGGGGGTTGGCGCCGGCCTCGGTGCCGAAGATGATCATATCCTGCAGCCCGCCCGGCATGGCGGCGTAAAACGCCGTTTTGTCGTCAAAGCCCCAGACTTTGCGGAAAAAGGGCACTCCGACCAATGCGATCAACAGGATGAACAGTGGCACCAGCATGATCGAAGCCGCCATTTTGGGAAGTTCCGCGAACAGGCTGGGTGTGATTGACGCCCCGACCGCAACACCCAATATGGTGCGTGCGGCGACCGACACCTGGCCAAAGCCTTTCAGCGGCGCATGCGCCAGCGCGGCAATCAGGCAGGCGGACATTGGACCGAACAGAAAGGGCAGGGGCAGGCCCAAAAGCCAAAACACAGCAGTTCCCAAAGCCGCGACGGCGATGGTCAGGCCGCGTTGCTGCAAAAGGGGGTATTTTGAGGTCTGTGTCGGCAAAATGGTCGTTCCCACCACGTTGACTTCGAAAGTATCCAAATGTATCCAAGAAAACGCAATAAGGATTTATGAGTGGAATGACAAGTCAGGACGACTCGATTCAACCCGGCCCACAAGGCAACTCGACCTATCGGCAGTTGCTAGAGGAGATTCGCGATGGCACCCTGTCGCCGGGGGATCGGCTACGGGAAATCGAACTGTCAGAGCGGCTGGGCGTCAGCCGAACCCCCGTGCGCGAGGCCATTCGGCAGCTTGAAGCGGATGGGCTGGTGTCTCATATCCCGAGGCTGGGCGCGACGGTCCGCAGTCTTGATTATGCCGAGGTCATGGAACTGTATGAAATGCGCGCGGTGCTCGAAGGTACGGCGGCCCGGCTTGCCGCGCGGGCGGCGTCGGATGTTGAGCTTGACGAGCTTGAGGTGCTGAACGGCCAGCTTGCCGATGCGGGCACCGGGCCCAAGGCGGTTCGGCTGAACAGGATCTTCCATGCGACCCTGCTGGATGCGGCGAAGAACCGGTTCTTAACGAAATCCATGCTATCGCTGCAAAAAGCGTTGCTGATTTTGGGGCCGTCCCAATTGCTGGACACCGACCGCGCGGGTGAGGCTGTTGCAGAACACACCCGCATCATGGATGCACTGAAAGCCCGCGACGGTGCCGCTGCCGAGGCTGAGATGCGGGCCCATGTCCGGGCCGCGCAACGTATGCGTATCCGGTCATTGCAGGACCGGGATCGGGCGGGCGATCAGGGCTGACGGGGACCATCAGCCATTTGAACGCGTACGGATTCAGCCGCGACGGCGACGGCGGCGGCCGGTTCCGGATTCGGAGTCTCCGCCGGAGTTGAAACTTGGGTTCGGCAGGGTGACGACCTGAGCCAGCTCCGGAAACGGGTCGGTTTTGTGCGGGATCGCGTTGGCGGCGACGAAATGGTCCTGAAACTTCGGCTCGATGGCGGTTTCGACCTTGGTGATTTCTCGCACGACACGTTCGATCTCGGCCCGGGCCGCGATGTTGCACAAAGCGATCCGCGCACCGGTTCCGGCGGCGTTGCCTGCGCTTGTTACCTTGTCCAGCGGCGCATCCGGGATCATGCCCAGAACCATCGCGTGTTTGGTCGAGATATGCGCACCGAACGCCCCCGCCAGCACCACGCGGTCGACGGTATCGACCTCCATCTCATCCATCAGCAGGCGCGCACCGGCATAAAGCGCGGATTTCGCCAGTTGGATCGCGCGAATATCGCCTTGGGTGACGGTGATGCGCGGGCCGCCCTCGGCGCTGGCGTCATGGATGAGATAGGCGTGGGTGCGCCCTTCGGGGATGCAGCGGGCGGCGCCGGTTTGCTCGGCAGACCCGATCAAACCGCTTTCGTCCAGCAGACCGGCGATGCGCATTTCCGCCACAGCCTCGATAATGCCCGAGCCGCAGATGCCGGTAATGCCCGTGGTTGCGATGTCTTTGTCGAACCCGTCCTCGTCCGACCATTTCTCGGACCCGATGACGCGGAAGCGGGGCTCTTTTGTGGCGGGGTCGATTTCGATGCGCTCTATGGCCCCGGGCGCTGCGCGCTGGCCCGAGCTGATCTGCGCGCCCTCGAAGGCAGGACCGGTGGGCGAGGAACACGCCAGAACACGGGTCAGATTGCCCAGCAGGATTTCCGCGTTAGTGCCCACATCCACGATCAGCACTAGGTCTTCGGACTTGCCGGGTTCCTCGGACAGCGCCACAGCCGCGCAATCCGCGCCCACATGGCCCGCGATGCAGGGCAGGATATAGACCTGCGCGCGAGGGTTCATGTTGGTCAGGTCCATCTCGCGCGCGGGTAGCGAGATAGCTTCGGACGTCGCCAGTGCAAAGGGGGCCTGACCCAGTTCCACCGGATCGAGGCCCAACAGCAGGTGATGCATGACCGGGTTGCAGACGAACACCGTCTCGACAATCAGCGCGGCCTCGATTTCGGCCTCATCGGCGATCGAGGTGGTCAGATCATTGATCGCCTCGCGCACGGCTTTTGTCATTTCCTTGTCGCCGCCGGGGTTCATCATGGCGTAGGACACCCGGCTCATCAGGTCTTCACCGAACCGGATTTGCGGGTTCATCAGCCCCGAAGAGGCCTTGACCTGACCGGTTTCAAGATCGGTCAGATGCGCCGCGATGGTGGTCGAGCCGAGGTCGATTGCCAGACCATAGAGGCCACTTTCATGCAAGCCTGGCCAGATTTCCACGATGCGGGCCACGTTGTCTTTGTGGCCTTTGTGAACGGCGACCGTGACCTCCCACTTGCCCTTGCGCAGGGTGGGCTGCAGTTTCGACATCAGCGACAGGTCTGCAGTTACGGCGTCGATGTTCCACTGCTCACGCAGGGCGCGTTCCAGCCGCTCCAGATCGCCGGTGGGGGAATGCATGTCGGGCTCTTCGACGACAACGAAATACAGCCGCGTGGCCGGGTCCATCGTGATCGCACGCGCGGCGGCGGCCTTGCGCACGACCTGACGGTGGACCTGGCTTTCAGGCGGCACGTCAATCACCACGTCGCCCTGCACCGTGGCCTGACAGCCCAGACGGCGGCCCGGTTTCAGGCCGCGCTTGTCGTCATAGCGCTGCTCGACGGCGTTCCATTCGCTCAGCGCGCCGTCAGAAACGGTGACGCCGTGTTTGGGAAATTCACCATAGCTGGGCGTGATCTGGCATTTCGAACAAATCCCGCGCCCGCCGCAGACCGAATCCAGATCGACTCCCAACTGCCGCGCTGCCGTCAAAATCGGCGTGCCAAGCGGGAAATGCCCGCGTTTGCCCGAAGGGGTAAAGACGACAAGAGGGTCGGTGGTCATGATCGGCCTGCCTTTGTATCCGCACGTATGCCGCGCAAGATATGGTTTTGCGCGCAAAGGGAAAGGGCAATCAGCGGCACGTTTATGGCTGGTTGCGTCGTTTTGCGGCGCGGCATTGTCCTGTCTGCGCCAACAACTTGAGGATGGGGTCTTTTCCTTGGGTCAAAACCATGTAATAGGGTCAGCGCCAAACGGGCTTATGCATGGGGTTTTCAGATGCAGATTCGCGAGGCACTCACCTTTGACGACGTTCTACTGGTTCCGGGCGCATCCACCGTGCTTCCGGCGACGGCGGATACGACCACGCGTGTGACGCGCGAGATCACCATGAACATCCCGCTTCTCAGTTCGGCCATGGATACGGTGACCGAGGCCCGCATGGCCATCGCGATGGCGCAGGCCGGTGGGATTGGCGTTGTCCACAAGAACCTCTCGGTCGAGGAACAGGCCCGCGAAGTGCGGCGGGTCAAGCGGTTTGAATCCGGCATCGTCTACAACCCGGTCACCTTGCGCGCGGATCAGACGCTGGCGGATGCCAAGGCGCTGGTTGAACGCTATAACTTCACCGGCTTCCCGGTGATTGATGGGGAAGGCCGTGTCGTCGGGATCGTGACGAACCGCGACATGCGTTTTGCGACATCCGATGACACGCCGATCAAGGCAATGATGACTGCCGACAATCTGGCGATGCTGCAAGAGCCTGCCGATCTGGAAGAGGCCAAAAGCCTGATGAAGGCCCGCCGGATCGAAAAGCTGCTGGTGGTTGACGGTCAGGGCAAGCTGACGGGGCTTTTGACGCTGAAAGACACCGAACAAGCCGTGCTGAACCCGACCGCCTGCAAGGACCGTCTGGGCCGTTTGCGCGTCGCCGCTGCGACCTCGGTCGGCGATGCGGGGTTTGAGCGATCCGAGCAACTGGTGGATTCCGGCGTCGATATTATCGTGGTGGATACCGCACACGGGCATTCTCAGGGCGTGCTGGACGCGGTGAAGCGGGTCAAGACCCTGTCGAATGAGGTGCAGATCATCGCGGGTAACGTCGCCACGGGCGAGGCCACCAGGGCGTTGATCGATGCGGGCGCGGATGCGATCAAGGTGGGGATCGGACCGGGCTCGATCTGTACCACGCGGATGGTGGCGGGGGTTGGTGTGCCTCAGCTGACAGCGATCATGGATTGCGCGGCGGCGGCGCAGGACGTTCCGGTTATCGCCGATGGCGGCATCAAGTTCTCGGGTGATTTCGCCAAGGCGATTGCGGCGGGCGCCTCATGTGCCATGGTCGGATCGATGATCGCGGGCACCGATGAAAGCCCGGGTGAGGTGATCCTGTATCAGGGCCGCTCGTTCAAATCCTATCGCGGCATGGGCAGCCTGGGCGCGATGGCGCGCGGCTCGGCGGATCGGTATTTCCAGAAGGACGCGGCCAGCGACAAGCTGGTGCCCGAGGGGATCGAGGGGCAAGTGCCCTATAAAGGCTCGGCCAGCGCAGTGGTGCACCAACTGGTTGGCGGCCTGCGCGCGGCGATGGGTTACACCGGCTGCGCGACGGTCGATGAGATGCGCCGGAACTGCAATTTCGTCAAAATCACCGGTGCGGGTCTGAAGGAAAGCCACGTGCATGACGTTCAGATCACCCGCGAAAGCCCGAACTATCGGGTGATGTGAGGTCAGCCCTCACGGACGGACGGACGAGATACAACATGACCCCTGCGGCGCGCGTTCAGGCCTCGATTGAAATCCTTGACCAGATTTTGGCTGACCAACCGGCGGAAAAGGTGCTGACAGGGTGGGCAAGGCGCAGCCGGTTTGCCGGGTCCAAGGACCGGGCAGCGGTGCGGGATCATGTCTTCGATGCGCTGCGCTGTAAGCGGTCCTTTGCGGCGTTGGGCGGGGCGGATACCGGTCGCGGTCTTATGATTGGTGCGGTCCGCGTTGCTGGGGGCGACCTTGATGCGTTGTTTTCCGGCGGCAGGCACGCGCCTGAGCGGATCAATGCGACCGAACAAAGCCGGGGTTTCACGTCGGATGCCGAGCGATACGACATCCCTGACTGGCTCTGGCCCGGCTTCGTGGCCTCGCTGGGGGATGAGGCGATTGGGGCGGCGCAGGCTCTGCAAAGCCGCGCGCCTGTTCATCTGCGGGTCAATCTTCTGAAGTTCGACCTTTCAGCGGCAATCGCTTCACTGGCCGCCGAAGGTATTTCCACCCATGCGCACCCAGCCTGCGACACGGCGTTAGAGGTGGTGGAGGGCGCCCGAAAGATCGCCCAAAGCCGCGCCTATACCGATGGTTTAGTCGAGCTTCAGGACGCAGCCAGCCAGGCGGTTGTCGCGGCATTGGACCTAAGACCCGGAATGCGGGTTCTGGACTATTGCGCGGGCGGGGGCGGCAAGTCACTGGCGCTGGCAGCGTATGCGGGCGTCGACGTTTTTGCCCATGACATCGACCCCGGACGGATGCGTGACCTTCCAGCCCGCGCCGAACGGGCCGGGGCCAAGATCAAAATGCTGTCCACCGATCAGATCGCACGCCACGCGCCGTTTGATGTGGTGCTAACGGATGCGCCCTGCTCGGGCAGCGGGGCGTGGCGCCGCGCGCCTGCCGGAAAATGGGCGCTGACCGAGGGGCGCCTGCACGAACTGACCGCTATCCAGTCCGGTATTCTGGACGAAGTCGCCAGCCTGGTGCATCCGGACGGGGTCCTCGCCTATGCGACCTGTTCGATGTTGCGGGATGAGAATGGTCTGGTCGTTGACAGCTTTTTGAATACTCACCCGGATTGGCAGCAGGTGTTTCGGAAATCATGGCAGGTTTCTCACGGGACAGATGGGTTCTTTACGGCGCATCTTAAGCGGCAGTGACGCATTGAGCATCAACCTAGAATGGAAAACCTGACTTGCTGCGATGTTAAGCGGGCGTTAACCAAATTGCGCTGGTAATCCCCTGAATCCATTGCCCGAGTCATTCATGTCAGACACTGCAGAACCGTTTTCAGACCCAACGCTACGCCAAACGCCTTCTATCTCTCGCTTGTTACCACTGCTTCTGCTGGCCGTCGGGCTGGGTTTTGGCCCCTTTGCGGGGCTGATTCCGGCGGATTGGGCGGCGGCTTTGCATGTCGTCGGCTTCTCGGTTCTGGGTGCGGTTGCGCTGTTCTGGGCCAAAGGGCGGTTGGCGGATCGATCCGCGCGGCAGGCCGTCGCCGTGATGGCAGCTTTTGCCGAACAGGATGACGCCCCATGCCTGATCGCCAATGCTCAGGGCGACATACTGGTTGCCAACACGCACGCCCGCGAACGGTTTCACGCGGAGCCGGGCCAGAGTCTGGCCGAATGCGTGCGCACCACTTTTGCCGACCCCTCGGCGCTTTTACTGCGCCTGCAATTTCAGGCGCAAACACAGGGGCGCGCGGCAGAGGAAGTTGTGACCCGAGGCTCCACGACCCCGGTGTCGGTTTTCCGGCCCGGGCCGGGCGTGTTCTGCTGGCGGTTTCGTCTGGATCGGTCGGATCACTGGAACGACGCCGAGCTTCCTATCCTGACCGAAGGTCGAAACGGAGTTGTGCTTCGCGCCAATAACGCAGCCCTCCGACTTTTGGGGTACAGGCCCAAATCCACGGATCAGGTGTTTCAGGGTGATGCCCCGTCAGACGGAATTGTCTGCCAGTTGCAGACCGAGTCCGGGCCGCTTCCGGTTGCTGTTTCGCAGCTTTCCCGCTCTGGCATAAGCCGCAATCTGATTGCGCTGCCGCTGCAAGAGACGGGGCGACAAAGCCCCGAGACATCCATCGCCGATCTGCCGGTCCCGATTTTGCGGCTGACCGCCGACGGCGCGATCCTCGAGGCCAATCGCCTTGCCAGCAAGCTGTTGGGAACAAGCCGGTTGCACGACACAAATATCAGCCAGATCATGCAGGGCCTCGGGCACCCGATACTGGACTGGTTGGCCCGGACCGCTTCGGGCGAAGAAGCGCCACGGTCCGAGTTTCTGCGGCTCAGCCGCGAGGATAAAGAGGTGTTTGTACAGGTCACTCTGGGCCGGGACGTAATCGAAGGTCAGGTCTGCCTGATCGCGGTTATGAATGACGCGACCGAGCTGAAGACGCTCGAGGCGCAGTTCGTGCAGGGCCAGAAAATGCAGGCCGTCGGCCAATTGGCGGGCGGTGTGGCGCATGATTTCAACAATTTGCTGACTGCGATATCCGGCCATTGTGATCTGCTGCTGCTGCGTCACGACCAGAACGATCCGAACTACGGTGACCTCGTTCAGATACATCAGAACGCCAATCGCGCCGCTGCGCTGGTCAGTCAGCTTCTGGCGTTTTCGCGCAAACAGACCCTTCGCCCCGAGGTTCTGGACCTGCGCGATACGATCTCAGACCTGATTCACCTGCTGAACCGTCTGGTGGGGGAAAAGATCCAACTAACACTCAGCCACGATCCGATCCTCAAACCTGTTCGGGCGGATAAGCGCCAGCTTGAGCAGGTGCTGATGAACCTTGTGGTCAACGCGCGCGATGCCATGCCTGAAGGTGGCGAAATCCGGATCGAGACCGGGGTGCTGAACGTGACAGACCCGTTCCGGCGCGACCGTGCAACCGTTCAGCCCGGCGAATACGCAACGGTCAAGGTGATCGACAGCGGCACGGGTATTCCGGCGGACAAGCTGCAAAAAGTGTTCGAGCCGTTTTACACCACCAAACGCACGGGCGAGGGAACCGGTCTTGGCCTGTCCACGGCCTATGGCATCGTCAAGCAAACCGGCGGCTTCATCTTTGTGGACAGCACGCCGGGCACAGGAACCGAGTTTTCGGTTCTTCTGCCGGTGTGCGGAGCGACCTCTAAGCCCGCACCGGTGATCGAGGACCAGCCAAACGTCAAAAGCGCAGGGCAAGGGGAAGGGGTCGTTTTGCTGGTGGAAGACGAAGCCCCGGTCCGGGCCTTTGCCACCCGTGCGCTGCGGCTGAAAGGATACACTGTGCTCGAGGCGGAATCCGCCGAAGACGCTTTGAAACTGCTGGACGATCCTGACCTGACGGTCGATGTTTTCGTCACGGATGTCGTGATGCCGGGCATGGATGGGCCAACCTGGGTGCGACAGGCGATGCAGGCCCGCCCGGATGTGCGCGTCGTTTTCGTGTCGGGCTATACCGAAGGCGCGTTTGGCGATTCCGGGCCGGAAATTGCAAACTCGACCTTCCTGCCCAAACCGTTCTCGCTCAATCAACTGACCGAGGCTGTGTTTCAGCAACTGAACTGAAGGTCACTGAGCCGACTGGTGAATTTCAAACTCGGCCGTGTGGGTTCTTCTGAACTTGCGCTCGGTTTCTGCAGTCAGGGACAGGTCGCGTGGCGGAGATACGTTTTCGCGCGCCGGGTTTAGCTCGATATCCAGCCTGTCCTGCAGGAAGTTTAGAATTTTGTCCTGATGCTCGTATTTGAAGATATGGGTTGCTCCGAATCCATTGCTTCGGGTGCGGAAAAACTGGCTTTGACTGCCGACATCGGCAAATTCGGGCCGTGGATTTTGCATGTAGGCCTGCACAAACTCATCAAAGCTCAGATCGCGGGTCGAATGCGGATGGCCGATACGGTCTTGTCGGCTGCGGAACCGGTACCAACTGCCCAGCCAGTCGATGGGTTCGCGAACAACTGCCATGATTTCCATCTCGGCGTCATACATTTTACGAAAAATGTTCTGAAAAAACCGGTCATATCTGCGAACGGGCGCGTGTTTCAGCTCGGGCGGGCCGGTCACCACAAGGTCGGCGCGGTCGCGCAAGGCCGAGTGATACGCGGTGCTTCCGGTTTTCGGGACAGCAAGAAACGCCAGACGTTCCTTATAGAAAACAAGCATTTAAAGGCCCTTCGCGAACAATTCCATCAGGTGCAGATTGTCGTAAACGACTCTTTAATACAATTGCGGAACAGTAGGCCTTGTAAGTTTTAGTTGAAATGTTCTCTTTTTGGTCCCATAAAGAACAAGAGGCGAACAAAGCAGCGATTGCCGCCCGTCAAAGGGTGTGACAAAAGGGATAGTGACAGGACAATGGCGGATCTTCTGACGATGAGCGACAAGAAAAACGCAGACAAGCAAAAGGCGCTCGACAGTGCGCTGGCACAGATTGAGCGGCAATTTGGCAAAGGCTCGATCATGAAGCTGGGCGAGGATGCCAAGCAGGATATCGACGCAAGCTCTACCGGCTCGCTGGGTTTGGACATTGCGCTTGGGATCGGCGGTCTGCCGATGGGGCGGATTGTCGAAATTTACGGGCCGGAAAGTTCCGGTAAGACCACGCTGACCCTGCATTGTATTGCCGAACAGCAGAAACGCGGCGGTGTCTGTGCCTTTGTTGACGCGGAACACGCGCTGGACCCGCAATATGCCCGCAAACTGGGCGTCGATCTGGACGAACTGCTGATCTCGCAGCCCGACACCGGCGAACAGGCGTTGGAAATCACCGATACGCTGGTGCGGTCGGGCGCTGTGAACATGGTCGTAGTCGACTCGGTGGCGGCGCTGACGCCGAAATCGGAACTCGAAGGCGACATGGGTGACAGCAGCGTGGGCGTGCAGGCCCGGCTGATGAGCCAGGCCATGCGGAAACTGACCGGATCGATCAACCGCTCGAACTGCATGGTGATCTTTATCAACCAGATCCGGATGAAGATCGGCGTGATGTTCGGCAGCCCGGAAACCACAACCGGTGGTAACGCGCTGAAATTCTACAGCTCGGTCCGTCTGGACATCCGCCGCATCGGCGCGATCAAGGATCGGGACGAGGTGGTCGGCAACCAGACCCGCGTGAAGGTCGTCAAGAACAAGGTGGCGCCTCCGTTCAAACAGGTGGAATTCGACATCATGTATGGCGAAGGCATCTCGAAAATGGGTGAGTTGCTGGATCTGGGCGTCAAGGCTGGCGTGGTTGAGAAGTCGGGTTCTTGGTTCAGCTATGGCGACGAGCGGATCGGGCAGGGGCGTGAGAACGCCAAGCAATATCTGCGCGACAACAGCCGCGTGGCCTTCGAGATTGAAGACAAGATTCGCGCGGCGCACGGTCTGGATTTCGACATGCCACCGCAAGCGGAAGAGGATGATATCCTCGAGGCTTAAACACGCTGACGGGAACAGCAGAAATCCCCCGGCATCCCGAAGATGCTGAGAATACTGGAACAGGGCGGTCCATCGGGGCCGCCTTGTTTCGTTTCGGGCGCGTGGGCTGTGGACAGTCTGCGGGCGCGGGGCTAAACCTTTGCAGACCCGAATGATTGCGCGCCGAGAGAGCCCCATGCCCACGCTGAACGATATCCGATCAAACTTTCTGAACTACTATGCAAAACAGGGGCATGAGGTTGTGGCGTCCAGCCCTCTGGTGCCGCGCAACGACCCGACGCTGATGTTCGTGAACTCGGGCATGGTGCAGTTCAAAAACCTGTTTACTGGTGTCGAGACCCGCGATTATCAGCGCGCCACAACGGCCCAGAAATGTGTGCGCGCGGGCGGCAAGCATAATGACCTCGACAATGTCGGCTATACCGCGCGGCATCATACGTTTTTCGAGATGTTGGGAAACTTCTCGTTCGGGGATTATTTCAAGCCCGAAGCCATTCCTTTCGCGTGGGAACTGATCACCAAGGAATTCGGAATCGACAAAAATCGCCTGCTGACAACGGTTTACCATACCGATGATGAGGCGTTCGAGATCTGGAAGAAGGTCGGCGTGCCCGAGGACCGGATCATTCGGATCGCCACCAGTGACAACTTCTGGCAGATGGGCCCCACCGGCCCGTGTGGGCCGTGCACTGAGATTTTCTATGATCACGGCGATCACATCTGGGGCGGCCCTCCGGGCTCGGCCGAGGAAGACGGCGACCGGTTTATCGAAATCTGGAACATCGTTTTCATGCAGAACGAGCAGTTCGAGGACGGCTCGATGGTGGAACTCGACATGCAGTCGATCGACACAGGCATGGGGCTGGAACGGATCGGGGCCTTGCTGCAGGGCAGCCACGACAACTATGACACCGATTTGTTCAAGACGCTGATCGAGGCGTCGGCGGACGCGACAGGCGTCGATCCCTATGGCGACCAGAACGTGCACCACCGCGTGATTGCGGATCACCTGCGTTCGACCTCGTTCCTGATTGCCGACGGGGTTATGCCCTCGAACGACGGGCGCGGTTACGTGCTGCGCCGGATCATGCGCCGCGCCATGCGTCACGCGCATCTGCTTGGCGCGAAGGACCCGGTGATGCACCGGCTGGTGCCCTCGCTGGTGCAATTGATGGGTGCGCAGTATTCCGAACTGGGGCAGGCACAGGCGCTGATCGAAGAAACGCTGCTGCTGGAAGAAACCCGGTTCAAGCAGACCCTCGACCGCGGTCTCAAGCTGCTGGATGATGAAGTCGCAAGCCTGCCGGACGGCGCGGCCTTGCCTGGGGATGCAGCGTTCAAGCTTTACGACACCTACGGCTTCCCGCTGGACCTGACGCAAGACGCGTTGCGTGAAAAGGGCCGTACCGTGGATACCGATGGTTTTGACGCGGCGATGGCCGAACAAAAAGCCAAGGCCCGCGCGGCCTGGGCCGGTTCCGGTGAGGCCGCTGATCAGGCTGTTTGGTTTGACGTGCTGGACACTGCCGGGGCCACGGATTTCCTTGGCTACGACACCGAGAAGGCCGAGGGGCAGGTTGCCGCTCTGGTCGTCGATGGCGCTCTGGTCGATAAGATCGAACAGGGGGGCAGCGGCTGGGTCGTCGTGAACCAGACCCCGTTCTATGGCGAGGCCGGGGGGCAGGTTGGTGACTCGGGTGAGATTCGTAGGGTGGAAGAGCGCGACGATGTCGCCCGCGTGGAAGACACGAAGAAGTTCGCGGACGGAAAAGTCTACGCCCACAAAGTGACGGTGGATCAGGGCGCGTTGTCGAAGGGCGATGCGGTCGAGCTTGAGGTCGACCACGCGCGGCGCACGGCGATCCGCTCTAACCACTCGGCCACGCACCTTCTGCACGAGGCCCTGCGCGAGACGCTGGGTGATCACGTGGCACAGCGCGGTTCATTGAACGCCGAGGATCGTTTGCGGTTCGACTTCAGCCATTCCAAGGCGCTGACTCTGGACGAGGTGCACAAGGTCGAACGGCAGGTCAATGAGTTCATCCGGCAGAACTCGACCGTCGAAACCCGGATCATGACCCCGGACGACGCCCGCGCGCTGGGGGCGCAGGCGCTGTTTGGTGAGAAATACGGCGATGAGGTGCGCGTTGTGTCGATGGGCAAGGCACCCACCGGCAAGGGGCAGGATGGCGAAACGTGGTCGATTGAGCTGTGCGGCGGGACACATGTGCGCCAGACCGGCGATATCGGCACCTTTGTCGTGCTTGGCGACAGCGCCAGCAGCGCAGGCGTTCGGCGCATCGAGGCGCTGACCGGGGACGACGCGTTCCAATATCTGTCGGCGCAGGATCACCGTCTGGCGCAAATCGCGCTGGAGCTGAAAGCCCAGCCCGGCGACGTGGTTGGCCGGGTGAAGGCGCTGATTGATGAGCGGAAGTCGCTGCAAAACGAAGTCGCTCAGTTGCGTCGCGATCTGGCGATGGCCGGCGGAGCGGGGCAGGGCAACGGGGCCGAAGCGCAGGACGTGAACGGTGTCAAATTCCTCGCGCAGGCGCTGACAGGTGTATCGGGCAAGGATTTGCCTGCCCTGATCGACGAACACAAATCCCGTCTGGGATCGGGTGCTGTTCTGCTGATTGCGGATACCGGCGGCAAGGCCGCCGTTGCCGCTGGGGTCACGGGCGATCTGACCGACAGGATTTCTGCGGTTGATCTGGTCAAGGCCGCCGTTGTGGAACTGGGCGGCAAGGGCGGCGGCGGACGCCCTGACATGGCGCAAGGCGGCGGTCGGGATGCGGCCAACGCGGATGCGGCCATCAAAGCCGCCGAACAGGTTTTGGGAGGATAAAGTGGCGGCACTTTGGATTGCACATGTCACGGTGACAGATACCGAGGCATACGGAAAATACGCCGAACTGGCAGGACCGGCGATCGCCAATCACGGCGGTGAGTTCATTGCCCGCGCGGCGCGCTACGTTCAACTGGAAGGCAAGGAAAGGCCGCGCAATGTGGTTGCGCGGTTTCCCTCCCTCGAGGCTGCGGTCGAGTGCTACAACTCGGCCGAGTATCAGGCAGCGCTTGATCACGCCCGGGGCGCAAGTGAGCGCGAATTGGTGGTCGTTGAAATCACCGAGTGAGAATCGGTTTTCGGTTCTTCGGCCTGCGTTTTCGGCTAAATGGCCTGCTTGTAAGCGAATTTCGGCTCACTACTTTTCTGGCTCGTCTGGCGCAGGCCAGTGGTGTCGGGTTGTGAGTAAAGTTTCAAAATTGTCATAACTTCTATGCACTTGGCGTGGGGGCTGTTCATCTGCCTTCGCGTCAATTATGGCGCCCCCGTCTAAATTCTTGCGCGAAATGGTCTAAGAAAATGACGAGTTTCCGCCTTTTTTCGCCGCCAATCTGAGCGGGCATTGCGTGAGCAGAGCGATTTGCGGTTAAAGTCCAGAAAGCCGTAAACATGTTCAGTTTGATCGCGATTGCTCGGACAAACTTGGATTGAGGTGCAGGGATGAAATTTTGGGCAGGTCAATTCGGTGCCGCTGGTAAGCGGTTTGCGATCAAGCTGGGGCTTTCCGCCCTTGTGGTTGGCGCGCTGTTTGCTACCCCCCAGGCACACGCTTCAGAAGGCGCATTTATTCCCAGTGTCGCTGCTTCGTCTCCGCCATCGGGCGCGCGGGATTTGTGCCGGCAATATAGTTGGGCATGTTCCTCCAAACGGTCCGTGAAGCTTTCGAGCCAGCAGGAGATGAACATCGTCAAAAACGTTAACCGCCGGGTCAATGCAACAACCCGCGCGATTACGGATCAATCCCAGTACAGAACACAAGAGCGGTGGGCGTTGCCTACGTCACTGGGCGGGGATTGCGAAGATTTTGCCTTGCTGAAGAAAAGGGATCTGATCAAGGCGGGGATCGACCCCAACAAACTTCTGATCGCCACCGTTCTGGATACAAGCCGCACTCCGCACGCTGTTTTGGTGTATCGCTCGGCCAGAGGGGATCTGGTGTTGGATAACCTGACGAACCGAATCAAACCCTGGTCCTCGACCCGCTACCTGTTTTTGCGCATGCAGGACCCGAATCAACCCCGTCGCTGGGTTGGGGTTTACGGAAGAAGCTGACTGCGGACCTGCAGAAAACCAGATTTTTAAGTTAGAACCGGCGCCAGTCATGTTGCGCCGGTTCTTTGTTTTTGTGATGTCTAGAGCTTGGTGATTTTCGAAATCACGGGCCCGGCTTCAGGTCAGATGTCGTGGTCGCCGTCACCATCACCATCACCATCACCATCTCCATCACCGTCGCCGTCTCCATCACCGTCGCCTGGTCCGTCGTTGTCACCCGGTCCGTCGTTGTCACCCGGTCCGTCGTTGTCGCCCGGTCCGTCGTTGTCACCCGGTCCGTCGTTGTCACCCGGTCCGTCGTTGTCACCCGGTCCGTCGTTGTCGCCCGGTCCGTCGTTGTCGCCCGGTCCGTCGTTGTCGCCCGGTCCGTCGTCATCACCGGGTCCACCGTTGTCGCCGGGTCCACCGGTATCACCCGGTCCGCCGGTGTCGCCTTCATCGGCTGGGCCGTCTCCGGTTCTCGTGTCGGTGAAGCCTGTCGATTCGGTCGCAAAGTCGGATATCACGTCCGCCAGCGGAGAGCATTCTGCGCCGAGCCGCGCGATGATCCTGTCAAAGTCGTTGCGGCGCTGCAGGTAGCGGATCATCCCGGATGTGACAGCGTCGCATTCGCACAGAACCTGAGTCGATGCACCGGACTGACGCGCGGTTTTGATATCGCATACCCCTGCCGCAAAAGCTCCTCCGGCGGGAGATAAAAGGAAAGTGGTAGCCGCAAAAAACAGCGGCAATTTGCGTGATTGGATGCCCATGTCGAACTCCTCGGCACTTGTTAACTCTTTCACGTCGAACTTATGCACCACACAACTATCGGTGTTTATGAACAACGTCACACTTACGCCGCAAATACACCTTTTTGTAGTCAGATTTACAAGACTGCCAGAGGATGCATCGATTAGAATTAATCTTACTTAAAGTTGAAACGATAACGAAAACAGAAAGAAGGCCTGCCGTTGGGGCAGGCCTTCGCAAATTCACAATATCGAAACCCGAAGCAAAGATGCCACACAGCATCTATTGTTTCCGACGCGAACAGCCGGATCGGGTCAAAATCAGGCGGATCTTGCCATGCGTTTGCGCTCATGCGGATCCAAAAAGCGCTTGCGCAGGCGTACCGCGTTGGGGGTCACCTCGACCAGCTCGTCGTCATCGATATAGGCGATGGCTTCTTCCAGCGAGAACTGAACGTGAGGTGTCAGGCGAACCGCGTCGTCCGAGCCGCTTGCGCGCACGTTCGTCAGCTTCTTGCCTTTCAGCGGGTTCACTTCCAGATCGTTATCGCGCGAGTGCTCGCCGATCACCATGCCCTGATAGACATCAGCCTGAGGGCCAACGAACATGCGGCCACGCTCTTCCAGATTCCACAGCGCATAAGCCACGGCCTGACCTTTTTCCATCGAGATCAGAACGCCCGCGCGGCGTCCCGGGATCGGGCCTTTATGCGCGGCCCAACCGTGGAATACGCGGTTCAGAACGCCGGTGCCGCGGGTGTCGGTCAGGAACTCTCCGTGATAGCCGATCAGCCCACGCGACGGCACATGGGCGATGATGCGGGTCTTGCCGACACCGGCGGGGCGCATTTCGACCAGCTCGCCTTTGCGCGCGCCGGTGACTTTTTCGATCACAGCGCCCGAGAATTCGTCGTCCACGTCGATGGTGACTTCTTCGACCGGTTCCAGTCGCTGACCATCTTCTTCACGGAACAGAACCTGTGGGCGCGAGATGCTGAGCTCGAACCCTTCGCGGCGCATGTTCTCGATCAGAACGCCCATCTGCAGTTCGCCACGACCCGCGACCTCGAAGGCTTCGCCGCCGGGGGTGTCGCTGATGCGGATGGCGACGTTCGACTCGGCCTCTTTCATCAGCCGGTCGCGGATCACGCGCGACTGGACCTTTTTGCCATCCCGACCGGCCAAAGGTGAATCGTTGATGCCGAAGGTCACGGTGATGGTCGGCGGGTCGATGGGCTGGGCGGGCAGGGCCTCATCGACCTGCGGCGAGACCAGCGAATCCGCCACGGTCGCCTTGCTCATGCCTGCGATGGTGACAATGTCACCGGCTTCGGCCACGTCGATAGGCTGCTGCGCCAGACCACGGAAGGCCAGGATTTTCGAGGCGCGGAAGTTTTCGATCAGCGTGCCATCGCGGGACAGCGCCTTGAGGCTGTCGCCCGCCTTCAGCGTGCCGCTTTCCACGCGACCGGTCAGAATGCGGCCGATGAACGGATCGCTGCCCAGCGTGGTGGCCAGCATGCGGAAGGGTTCGTCTTTCTTGTCGGCCTGTTTCGGGGCCGGGACGTGATCGACGATCAGGTCGAACAGCGCGGTCAGGTCCTTGCGCGGCCCGTCCAGTTCCATATCCGCCCAGCCCGAGCGGCCCGAGGCGTACATGGAAGGGAAGTCCAGCTGGTCGTCATCGGCACCGAGGTTGGCGAACAGGTCGAAGCATTCGTCCAGCGCGCGGTCGGGCTCGGCATCGGGTTTGTCCACCTTGTTCAGCACAACGATGGGGCGCAGACCCAGCGCCAGCGCCTTGGAGGTCACGAATTTGGTCTGCGGCATCGGGCCTTCGGCAGCGTCGACCAGCAAAACCACACCATCGACCATCGACAGGATACGCTCGACCTCACCACCGAAATCGGCGTGGCCGGGGGTGTCGACGATGTTGATCCGGGTGCCCTTCCACTCGACCGATGTGGCCTTGGCAAGGATGGTGATGCCGCGTTCGCGCTCCAGATCGTTGCTGTCCATGGCGCGTTCAGCCACGGCCTGATTTTCCCGGAACGCGCCGGATTGTTTGAGCAGTTCATCGACCAGAGTCGTCTTGCCGTGGTCCACGTGAGCGATGATTGCGATATTGCGCAGGTCCATGAGAGGTCAGCCTTTGAACGGGAAGTTGCCGCGCGCATAACGCGGCGCGGCGGAATATGCCAGCCCTAACCTTTGGTCCGCGTCGTGCGGCCTGAAAAAACCGGCCAATGTGGTGGATGCGGGCTCGATTCCGGGCGGCAGGGGCGCAGGTCAGGATTACCTGACTATGGATTGCTGCAGAATGGTGTAGCATGCAGCCCATATTTATTGATTTGTTGGTGAGTATTTTCTGATGACGACATTTGCGAAGTCCGTCATTTTTGCTTCGGCATTGATAGCGGCGCTAGGGTGGCTTGCAGGCGGGGGGTCCGTCGATAGTGATGCAGCCAATCTGAGTGAACAGTCTGATGGTAGCGTGATTTAAGCGTCGTTCAGCTTGTAGCAGGGGGAAAGGGGCCTTTTTCGGCTCCTTTTTCTTTGCTGTGGTTAATCTGCTGATCCCACCACCGCCGAAAAATGGTCGGCCAATTGTGGTTGAAGCCAGCGCCAAAGCGCGGGCGCGCCTTTCTCGATGGCTGGCCTGACCCGGGATTCGATCTGCGCATAGGTGACGTTGTAATCCACCCAGGACCCGCCGCCGTTTTCCAGATTGGCGATTGGGGTTTGGAACCGGTCTACCGCCTTGGCAAATCGGGCGTCATGGCTCTCGGCTGCTTCGAACTCGCGCCAAAGATCGGCGAAGGCCGCGCCTTGGGGCAAGGGGAGCAATCCGAACAGGCGCGCGGCGGCGGCCTCTTCCTTGGCGGCCTGCGCGGCGTGGTCCACCTGCCCGTGGATCGGGTGATCTCCGGCGTCGATTTCGACAATGTCGTGCAGCAGGAGCATCTGCAGAACGCGGTCGATCCGGACGTTGTCGTCGGCATGCTCGCCCAGAACCCAGGCATAGAGCATGATGTGCCAGGAATGCTCGGCCGAGTTCTCGAACCGGTCACTGGCTATATTGCGAGAGCCGCGCAGAACAGATTTCAACTGATCGGCCTCGGTCAGCAGAGGCAGCCTTTGCGTGAATGCATTGTTCACAGGCGTATGGCCCGACAGAAGGTCCAGCGCATGTTGATGCGCCAAGGGGAATGCATCGACCAAATAGGCCGCGCGCCCACCGGCCAGATTGGCGCGGACCACGTCCACATGGTCTGGCCGGGGCTGCGATGCGCAGAGAACCTGAAACATCGGCTGGCAACGGTCGAGAATTTTGGCGAAGCGGGCGTCGGGTGTCTGGTCGGCTTCGAACTCGGTCCACAGGGCCAGAAACTCGGCGGCCTGATCCTGTGGCAGCAGGCCGAATAGTTCATGCGCAGCGGAGTGTTCCGCCTTTGCGAGGGCCTGCCAGTCGGTTTTTTCGTGGATTGGGTGATCGCCGACGATAATCTCGACCAGATCATGCAGCAGCAGCATCCGGATCACGCGGTCGATTAATACGTCCGGGCCGGCCAGCGGCGCCAGAACCAGCGCCCATAACGCCAGATGCCAGCTGTGTTCGGCGGAGTTTTCAGGGCGCGACTGGTCGAGCAGGACATTTGCCCGCTCAACCGTTTTCAATGCATCGGCCCGTTTCAGGAAAGCGATTTGCGCCGACAGCCGGTCGGTCATTGCTTTTCGATCGCCTTCAGCCGCTCGCGATGTGCGGACAGCCGTTTGATGACGAACTGGCGGGCCTTGCGTTCCGCCAGACGCACGCGGATTTCGGTCAGAAACGCCTCTTCCAGCGATTGCGACGCCGCGCCCAGAACCTCGCCGACCTCGACAAAGAACCGGTCTTCACCGGTCTCATCCATGACCTTCATCGTGTCCTCGGCCAGCTTGGCCGCAAGGTTCGTGATCGTGTCGGACATCAGCGCGTTGTCTCGGTCAGGCGGCGCTTCACATAATCGCTGACATCGGTGATCAGCGTGTCCATGTGGCGGTCCTGGAAGAAGTGATCGGCACCCTCGACCTCATTATGAGTGATGGTGATGCCCTTCTGCTCGTGCAGTTTGTTGACCAGCGAGGTGGTGTCGGCGGGCGGCGCTACGCGGTCCGACGACCCGTTGATGATCAGACCGGACGAGGGGCACGGGGCCAGAAACGAAAAGTCGTACATATTGGCGGGTGGCGACACGCTGATGAAGCCGGTGATTTCCGGGCGGCGCATCAGCAACTGCATGCCGATCCACGCGCCGAACGAAAACCCTGCGACCCAGCAGTGTTTCGAGTTGTTGTTCATCGACTGCAGGTAATCCAGCGCCGATGCCGCATCGCTCAGCTCACCGACGCCTTGATCGTATTCGCCCTGGCTGCGGCCCACACCGCGGAAGTTGAAGCGCAACACGGTGAAACCCATGTTGTAGAACGCGTAGTGCAGGTTATAGACCACCTTGTTGTTCATGGTCCCGCCGAACTGGGGATGCGGGTGCAGCACGATGGCGATCGGTGCGTCTTTTTCCTTTTGCGGGTGGTAGCGGCCTTCTAGGCGGCCTTCGGGTCCGGGAAAAATCACCTCGGGCATGTGTGCTTTGGTCCTGTCTTTTTCGTGCGGGTGCCCGGATATACTTGACGATAATCGTCGGACACCTTAGAACGGTTCTAATTATCTTGCTCAGCGCTATATCGCTGCCCGTCGGAGATACGCACTGGCGGCGGCGGCGTCAATGATTTCACGCGGATCTGGCTAAGAGGACGGGAATATGAAGCTTTCGACCAAGGGTCGTTACGCCATGGTTGCCTTGGCCGATATTGCGCTGCAGCCGTCGGACCGGCTGGTGACGCTGGGTGAAATCTCGGAACGTCAGGATATTTCGCTGCCCTACCTGGAACAGTTGTTCGTCAAACTGCGCCGGGCCGAGCTTGTGTCCTCGGTGCGCGGTCCGGGCGGGGGCTACCGGCTTGCGCGTCCGGCGTCAGAGATTCGCGTGGTCGAGGTGTTGGCTGCGGTCGATGAAACCGTTGATGCGCTGCAAAAGGGCGCGGGGGCTTCGGGGGCGTCCTCGGGCAGCCGGGCGCAATCGCTGACAAACAGGTTGTGGGAAGGCCTGAGCGCCCATGTCTACGTGTTCCTGCACCAGACAAGACTTTCTGACGTGATCAAGAATGACCTGGCTCCGTGCCCGGCTGTGCCCAGCCTGTTTTCAATCGTTGATGACTGAGATGAGGGTCCGATCCGCGATGAATCGCAGCGAGAAAAAGATGCATCCATGAAACGTGTTTATCTGGATCATAACGCAACAACGCCCCTGCGGCCCGAGGCGCGCGACGCGATGATCGCGGCGATGGATGTGTGTGGAAACCCATCCTCGGTCCATGCCGAAGGGCGTGCGGCCAAGGCGTTGGTGGAACGCGCGCGGGCGCAGGTGGCGGCGGCCTTTGGTGCAGATGGGGCGGATATCGTTTTCACATCCGGATCGACAGAAGGCGCTGCGCTGACGTTGGGCGGGCGTGATCTACATGGCGCTGCAATTGAACATGATGCGGTAAGGGCTTGGATAAATGAGGACTTGCCCGTTTCCAATGCGGGTATGGTCGCGGTTCAAAATCCCGCGCGATCCACGCTGCAACTGGCAAATTCGGAAACGGGTATCGTGCAATCCCTGCCGTCGGGTCTGGCGGTGACGGATGCAACGCAGGCGTTCGGAAAGCTGCCCGTTGCGTTCAACTGGCTGGATACGCAGATGGCGCTGATTTCGGCCCACAAGCTGGGTGGTCCCAAGGGGGTCGGTGCTGTTGTGATGAAGCGAGGCACCGATCTTGCCGCCCAGATCAAGGGTGGCGGGCAAGAGATGGGGCGCAGGTCCGGCACGGAAAATGTGTTTGGAATAGCGGGTTTCGGTGCTGCAGCTGAAGCGGCGGCACGCGATCTGGCGAACGGTGTCTGGGCGCAGGTTGAAGAATTTAGAAATATTCTAGAAAACGCTCTTGAGGCTGCGATAAAATCACCTATTTTTGTCGGAAAAGGTCAGGAGTGCCTACCGAACACGCTCTGCTTTGCCTCGCCCGGCTGGAAGGGTGAAACGCAGGTGATGCAGATGGATTTGTCGGGTTTTGCGGTCAGTGCGGGCTCTGCCTGTTCCAGCGGCAAGGTTCGCGCCAGCGCGGTATTGACTGCAATGGGATATGATGAGGTGACAGCAGCCAGCGCAATCCGCGTGTCGCTGGGCCCTCGGACAACGAAAGAAGATGTGCTGCGTTTCGCCGAAACGTGGCTTGAGAAAGAGAAAAAGCATCGCGCGCGGGCCGCGTGATCTGACGGAGGGTAAAAGATGGCCGCTTTGGACCAGACCCAGGTGAAAGAGGGTGTCGATCAGGAAACCGTGGATGCGGTGCGCGAGGTCGGGACTTATAAATACGGCTGGGACACGGATATCGAGATGGAATACGCGCCCAAGGGCGTGAACCCCGATATCGTGCGGTTGATTTCCGAGAAAAACGAAGAGCCCGAGTGGATGACCGAATGGCGTCTGTCGGCCTTCGAGCGCTGGACCAAGATGGACGAGCCGAAATGGGCGATGGTTCACTATCCGCCAATCGACTTTCAGGACCAGTATTATTATGCGCGCCCCAAGTCGATGGAGGAAAAGCCCAAATCGCTGGATGAGGTCGATCCCAAGCTGCTGGCCACATACGAAAAGCTGGGTATCCCCCTGAAAGAACAGATGATTCTGGCTGGTGTCGAAGGGGCTGAGAATATGCCCGCCGAAGGCCGCAAGGTCGCTGTGGACGCGGTGTTCGACTCGGTATCCGTAGGCACGACCTTTCAGGATGAGCTGGCAAAGCACGGTGTCATCTTCTGTTCGATCTCCGAAGCGATCAAAGAGCATCCTGAGTTGGTAAAGAAATACCTCGGCACCGTTGTTCCGGTCTCGGACAATTTCTATGCCACGCTGAACTCGGCTGTCTTCTCGGACGGGTCTTTCGTCTACATCCCGCCGGGCGTCCGTTGCCCGATGGAACTGAGCACTTATTTCCGTATCAACGCGGAAAACACGGGTCAGTTCGAGCGTACTCTGATCATTGCCGACAAAGGCTCGTACGTGTCCTACCTTGAGGGTTGCACCGCACCCCAGCGGGATACGGCGCAGTTGCACGCCGCCATTGTTGAGATCATCGTCGAAGAAGACGCCGAGGTGAAATACTCGACCGTCCAGAACTGGTTCCCTGGGGATGAGAACGGCAAAGGTGGCATCTATAACTTCGTGACCAAGCGCGCCGATTGCCGGGGCGACCGGTCCAAGGTGATGTGGACGCAGGTCGAAACCGGTTCAGCCGTGACGTGGAAATACCCGTCCTGCATCTTGCGCGGCAATGAAAGCCAGGGCGAGTTTTACTCGATTGCGATCACCAACAACATGCAGCAAGCCGACACCGGCACCAAGATGGTTCATCTGGGCAAGAACACCAAGTCGCGCATCGTCTCCAAGGGCATCAGCGCGGGCAAGGCGCAGAACACCTATCGCGGTCTGGTCTCGATGCACCCCAAGGCCAAGGACAGCCGCAACTACACCCAATGCGACAGCTTGCTGATCGGTGACAAATGCGGCGCGCACACGGTTCCGTATATCGAGGTCAAGAACAACTCGTCCCGTGTTGAGCATGAGGCGACGACCTCGAAAGTAGACGACGATCAACTGTTCTACTGCCGCCAGCGGGGCATGGATGAGGAAGAGGCCGTGGCGCTGGTTGTCAACGGATTCTGCAAGGACGTGCTGCAGGCCCTGCCGATGGAATTTGCCATGGAAGCGCAGCAATTGGTAGCGATTAGCCTAGAAGGATCAGTGGGTTAACACGCCATGTTGCAGCTTTGGACCAATCCCCAGGTTGCGCCGTTTGTGGCGTTGCGTTCCGCGGGTGTATGCCTGTCGGTTCTGCATTGGATCGGGGTGCGACATGTAGGCTGGTATCATCCTGAGATTGTGAATTGCTCGTCCCACTCTCGCTTGCTAAGCAGGCCAGAGCAGCAAATCAGAACGAGCGGTAACAGCGTCGATGATGGAAGAGCAGAAGTCGGGTTTTCAGGCGCGTGTCGAGCGCATCAATGCCCGGGCCGAAGAGGCCGCGAAACACCGGCCAAACAAGGCGCGCGGGCCAAGCCTGTGGCGGCGTCTGGCCTATCCGGCGGGCTTCGTCGCAGCGTTTCTTCTGGGCGTGGGGGCGATATTCCTGTTGCGCTATGTTCAGTTGCAGATGGTCGGCGTTCCCGGCGATGCCAAGGGAAGCACGCAGGATGTTGTCGGGCTGGCTTTGGCTGGCGGCGCGGTCTTCCTTATTTCAAACATGCTGAAAGGCGGGCAGAAAGAGTTTGCCAGCACCAGCACGTTGGCGATGCTGTTAACAACATTCACGTTTCACAACGCCGTATGGGCCTATCCGGATCTCTTCGAGCGGGTCTACGGGCCGGATTGGGTGGACGCGGTGCAGGATCACACGCCTGCATCAAGCATTCGGTTCTTCAACAACGTGATCGAGTTCGACTGACCGAACGACAACTCATCGATACAGCCGGACGGGCACCCAAATGTGGTGCGCGGACGCATGGCAATCAGCCAAATCAACGGGTGCTCAACTGCGCGGCCTCATGTCCTTTCGACGTGTGGGGCGCTGGGAATTCTGACGCGACAAGGACACAGCCATCTGCGTGATGGCATTGGTATAGACGAGGTAAAAATGCTGGAAATCAAGAACCTGCACGTTCAGCTTGAAGAAGAAGACAAGCAGATCCTGAAAGGTGTGGACCTGACGGTTGAGGCCGGCAAGGTGCATGCGATCATGGGGCCGAACGGCTCGGGCAAGTCGACCCTCAGCTATGTGCTGTCGGGCCGCGACGGCTATGAAGTCACCGAAGGCTCGGCCACGCTGGACGGCGAAGACCTGCTTGAGATGGAGCCGGAAGAGCGCGCGGCGGCTGGTGTTTTCCTTGCCTTCCAGTATCCGGTTGAAATTCCGGGCGTCGGCAACATGACCTTCCTGCGCACCGCCGTGAACGCCCAGCGCAAGGCACGCGGAGAAGAGGAACTTTCGGCGGCAGACTTCCTGAAAGAGGTTCGCGCCAAGGCCAAGACGCTGAAGATCGATGCCGATATGCTGAAGCGTCCGGTTAATGTGGGCTTTTCGGGCGGTGAGAAAAAGCGCAACGAAATCCTGCAGATGGCCATGCTGGAGCCAAAGATGTGCATCATGGACGAGACCGACTCGGGCCTCGACGTGGATGCGATGAAGCTGGTGGCCGAAGGTGTGAACGCTCTGCGCGACGAAGGGCGCGGGTTCCTGGTGATCACGCACTATCAGCGTCTGCTGGATCACATCAAACCCGACGTCGTGCACATCATGGCAGACGGCCGTATCGTCAAATCCGGCGGTCCCGAACTGGCGCTGGAAGTTGAACATAACGGTTACGCCGACATTCTGGCCGAGGTGAACTGATGGCTTTGCCGCAAACAAAACAGACCGCAACCGAGGCGCGGCTGGCGTCCTTGACCATGCCCGATCCGGGCTGCACCAAAGCGGCGCGCGAGGGCGCTTTGGCCCGCGTGCGCGAGATGGGATTGCCCGGTCGCCGTGACGAATACTGGAAATACACCCAGCCCGACACGCTGATCTCGCCCGATGCGCCGAATGCGGCCTTGTTCAACGCAGGCGAGCCGATGGTGTTCAGCGACGTCGACCGCCTGAAAATCGTGTTCGTTGACGGTGTGTTCAGCCCCGAGCAATCTGACGATCTGAGCCTTGAAGGTGTAAAGATCGACCGGCTTGAGGATATCTGCTGCAAGGATATCCATTGGGCGAAAGACCTGTATGGCAAGCTGGAAGAGCGGGGCCAGACCCCGGTGCAGCGCCCGCTGGCTGCATTGAACACGGCCTATGCGACGGACGGGGCGGCGATCCATGTGACGGGCAAACCGTCCAAGCCGATCAACTTTATTTATCGCCACGAATCCGAAAGCTCGGATGCGATCCTGCACCATGTGGTGCGCGTGGAAAGCGACGCCGAGGTGACCATCCTCGAGACCGGTCCGGCGGCGTCGCGGTTCAACAAATGCATGGAAATCGACATTGCCGACAATGGCACGCTGCACCACGTTAGGGCACAGGGTCGCGATCACGAGCGGCGCGCGGTGACGCATATGTTTACGCGTCTGGGCAAGGAATCGACCTATAAATCCTTCACCCTGACGGCGAACGGTGTTCTGACACGCAACGAACAGGTCGTTGAACTGACCGGAGATGACGCGGTGGCCCATGTGGCTGGTGCCTGCGTTGGCGATGGTGATTTCCACCACGACGATACCGTTTTCGTCACCCATGACGCGGTGAATTGCGAAAGCCGTCAGGTCTTCAAGAAGGTTCTGCGCAACGGCGCGACGGGCGTGTTTCAGGGCAAGATTCTTGTGAAAGAAGGCGCGCAAAAGACCGACGGGTACCAGATCAGCCAATCACTGCTGCTGGATGACGACAGCCAGTTCCTGGCTAAGCCCGAGCTTGAGATCTATGCCGATGACGTTGCCTGCTCGCACGGGTCGACCTCGGGGGCGATTGACGAAACCGCGCTGTTCTATCTGCGGTCGCGCGGTGTGCCTGCGAAGGATGCCACCAACCTGCTGACGCTGGCCTTTCTGGCCGAGGCGGTGGACGAGATCGAAGACAGCGAACTGGCCGAAGAGATCGTGACCCGTCTGGAAGGCTGGTTGGCGCGTCACAGCTAATGCCTGTCACAACAGATATCGTGGCGACCTATCGGGGGCCGGGGCGCGTTGTGCGCCGGCTTCTTGATATGGGCCCGCGCGAAGACCGGGCGCTGGCCTTTGTGATGGCGTTCTGCGTGGTGGCTTTTGTTGCGCAGATGCCCAGCCTTGCGCGCCGCGCGCATTTGGAAGGTGTGGAGCTGAACATGCTGCTGGGCGGGGCCTTGCTGGGCTCTGTCTTTATCCTGCCGCTGTTGTTCTACTTTCTGGCGTTGCTGTCACATTGGGCCGCACGTCTGGTGGGTGGTCACGGGACCGCCTATGGCGCAAGGCTTGCCCTGTTCTGGGCTTTGCTGTCCTCGGCACCGCTGGTGTTGCTGAACGGTCTGGTCGCCGGTTTCATTGGTCCGGGGCCCGCCCTGACGCTGGTTGGTGCCGTATGGGTTGCCGTTTTTGTCTGGTTCTGGTTATCCGGTCTCAGACAAGTGCAGAGGTCTGCGGAATGAACATGGCTTTTCTGGTCAATCTGGCAGTGCTGACCGTTACAACCCCCGCCGAGGCCGCGCGCCGCCTGCTGGCCTTGCACCCGGGGCGCGAGGTTTTGTGGCTGGCCTTCTTTCTGGCCGTTGTGCTCAACGGGCTTGTTCAACTGGGCATTGACTTTTTTGTAACGATACCCAGCGCCGAACGGCTGGCAGAGACTGCGGCCCTGCCGAATGCTGAACAACTGACCGCACCAGAGCCTATTCCTCTGGTGCTGGTGAAATCCGCCGGGGCAATGATGCTGAGCATCTTTGCCTTTCTCTATGTCGGGCGGTTTCTGGGCGGTTCAGGTACGTTTGATGGCGTCATGGTGCTGACGATCTGGCTGCAATACATGCAGATTGCGGCGCTGCTGATCTCGCTTGTTGTCAGCATTGCGTTGCCGGTCATGATGGTGATGCTGGTTTTGGCAACCGCGCTGCTGAGCCTTTACATCACGCTGCATTTCCTCAACGAGGCGCATCAGTTCGGGTCGCTGCTAAAGTCCTTTGGCGTGATCCTGCTGTCGGCCCTCGTCGCGGTTCCATTTGTCCTCATGTTGACCCCAAGCGGGCCCGTCTAGGAAAAACGCCAATGTACGATGTGCAGAAAATTCGCTCCGATTTTCCGATCCTGTCGCGGCAGGTCAACGGCAAACCGCTGACCTATCTGGACAACGGCGCCTCGGCGCAGAAACCGCAGGTGGTGGTCGACGCCGTGACCCGCGCCTATGCCGAGGAATATTCGAACGTCCATCGCGGGTTGCACTACCTGTCAAACCTCGCGACCGAGAAATACGAGGCCGTGCGCGGCACGATCGCGCGGTTCCTTGGCGCGGCGGATGAGGATGAGATCGTCCTGAATTCCGGCACGACCGAGGGCATCAATCTGGTCGCCTATGGCTGGGCCATGCCACGGCTCGAGGCCGGGGATGAAATCGTTCTGAGTGTCATGGAACATCACGCCAACATCGTGCCCTGGCACTTCCTGCGCGAACGTCAGGGTGTTGTTCTGAAATGGGTCGATGTGGGTGCCGATGGCGGGCTGGACCCGCAGGCGGTTATCGATGCGATTGGCCCGAAAACCAGGCTGGTTGCCGTCACCCAATGTTCGAACGTGCTGGGCACGGTGGTGGACGTCAAGGCGATCACCCAGGGCGCGCATGCAAAGGGCGTACCGGTTCTGGTGGATGGCAGCCAGGGGGCCGTTCATATGCCGGTCGACGTGCAGGACATCGGCTGCGATTTCTACGCGATCACCGGGCACAAGCTGTACGGCCCCTCTGGCTCAGGCGCGATTTACATCAAATCCGAACGCATGGCCGAGATGCGCCCCTTTATCGGCGGCGGCGACATGATCAAAGAGGTCAGCAAGGATCAGGTCATCTATAACGACCCGCCGATGAAATTCGAGGCCGGCACTCCGGGCATTGTGCAAACCATCGGTCTGGGTGTCGCGCTGGACTACATGATGGGTCTGGGCATGGACAAAATCGCCGCGCACGAGGCTGGTCTGCGCGACTATGCGATGCAGCGGCTGACGGGGCTCAACTGGCTGCAGGTTCAGGGCACCCGACCGGACAAGGCTGCGATCTTCAGCTTCACGCTGGACGGGGCAGGGCACGCGCATGACGTATCGACCATTCTGGATAAGAAGGGTGTCGCCGTCCGCGCCGGTCACCACTGTGCCGGGCCCTTGATGGATCACCTTGGCGTGACTGCAACCTGTCGTGCGAGCTTTGGCCTGTATAACACTACGGATGAGGTCGATACCCTGGTCGAGGCGCTTGAACTGGCCCATGATCTGTTCGCCTGAACGAGGGTCGGCCGACCGCCAAAACCTTTGCGCTGCGGACAGATTTCCAGTTGCACCCGGATCGGATCAGGGTTAGCTAACGGCCAAGGCACCTGTAGCTCAGCTGGATAGAGCGCTGCCCTCCGAAGGCAGAGGCCAGAGGTTCGAATCCTCTCAGGTGCGCCACTTCTTGATCATCTCGGTTCCAGAGCGCGCTTTTTCTGCGTTGCCCGCGGCCAATTTGGTCTTGGGTGCATCGTCTCAAATAACAAAGGCGCCGACATCACAATGGATGACGACGCCGACGGCGCGGTCTTCGGTGAAAAGTGGTTTCTAACTTAGCCGCGCCAGGTGCGGATGACGCCGCAATCCATGTGGACGAAATTCGAACGGTAGTACTGGCCCACGCCACCTGCACGGCAAGACATGGCTGCTTTGGCCATCTGGGAAACCGAGCGGGACGCGAGGCGCAGATCAGCGGCCTGGCCCTGCATATGCAATGAATTGCGTGCCACGCGGCGGGATTTCGACCGCAACATCGCGTTCGTCTGGGGTGAGCGGTAGCCCGACAGCAGCATATATGGCTCGTTCACGTCCAGAAGGTTGTGCGAGGCTGCCATGATGTCGATCGTGCGCAGATCCATGGACTTGACCTGATCGGTCCGCCAGTCGCGCATGAAGTGGTTCACCTCTTTGACGGCATCCTTGATGTACTTGCCATCCACCCAATAGATCATGTCAATCCGTTCGCCGGTGCGACCGGAATACATGCGGATACGGCGGATATCGCCACCGCCGCGAAGGAAACCTGCTGCATTGGAGAAAGTAGGTGCTGCGGCAACCGTCGTGGCCGCGAATGCGCCCAATAGGGCACGCCGGGTCAAGCCCGATGCACTGCTCTTGGTCATTTCTTGTCGTCCCGTACTGTTCCTGCCTGCACACGATGTTACGCGCGCTGTCTTAATTTTTTCCCATCCCAGATGGCAGTTTTATGGCACAATCGGATTCTGCGGCCAAGAAGTGTTTCATTTGCACCTTATCAAGGGGGAATTTCGGCAGTTTTTTGCGCACGTGACGTAATATTGCACATTTCTGAGCGACTGAGTCTTTTGTGCAACCGGTCCGATGCAAACGCGCATCATGCGTGGAAAGAAGCGTTTGAGTAAGGAGATTGTGAATAGACATTTGCACCGGTGAAAAACCATATTAATTTGGCGTATTTCCCATATGCGCAACATATTGAATAACCAAGGTCATCCCATGTTCTCAGTTCTTCGGACCAGTACCAGTATCCTGCTCACCTCATTCTTTGCGGTGACCGCCGCCGTGGCCAACACCTCAACCGAGGTCAAAACCGGTACGGCCTTTCAGATGGCCGTCGCCGAGGCAACACCAGCGTCATCGGGGATTGGCGAGTTCTACCGGACGAACGGATTTTCGCCGATCTGGGTTGGTGAGACGCAAGAACATGCGCAACGGCGCGCCGCCCTGATCAAGGCCCTGTCTGACGTTCAAATGCATGGGCTGCCCGCCGCGCGGTATGACGTGAAAGCGTTGATGGATCAGTTGGAGCAGGCGCGCTCGGTCCGGGATATGGGCGCGATCGAGGCCGAACTGAGCCGGGTTTTCGTGACATATGCCAGCGATGTGTTCTCGGGCACGCTGCGCCCGGCGCAGGTTGACGATGGTCTGGTGCGTACGGTCAAGCGGCGCAGTGCGGCGGATCATTTGCAGGGGCTGAATGCGCAGGGTGCGGGCTATTTTCAGTCACTGGCCCCGCAAACGCGCCAGTATCGCGCGCTGATGAAGCAGAAGATGGCGCTGGAAGCTTTGATCGAACAGGGCGGATGGGGGCCAGCCGTTCCGGTGGCCAAGCTGGAATATGGCGACACCGGGCCCAACGTGATCAAACTGCGCAACCGTCTGGTGACGATGGGCTACCTGAAGCCCACCGCCAGCCCGTCTTTCGATGACACCCTTCTAGCCGCCGTCCGCGCCTTTCAGACTGCGCACGGGCTGGAACCTGACGGCGTGGCGGGTCAGGGGACGATCACGGAACTCAATCGCTCGGTCTCGGACCGGCTCAAGGCCGTCTATGTCGCGCTGGAACGGGAACGCTGGTTGCCCCGCGAGCGCGGCCAACGGCATATCCTTGTCAATCAGGCCGATTTCTCGGCCAAGATTGTCGATGATGGTCTGGTGACATTCGAAACCCGCGCGGTGATCGGCAAGAACGTTCACGACCGCCGCAGCCCCGAGTTTTCGGATGAGATGGAGCATATGGTGATCAATCCAAGCTGGTATGTTCCACGCTCGATCATCACCAAGGAATATCTGCCGAAACTGCAGTCTGACCCCAACGCGGTCGGCCACATCCAGATCACCGACCGCAGCGGCCGTCAGGTGGACCGGGGCGCGGTGGACTTTACCCAGTTCACCCGCAGCAACTTCCCGTTTGCGATGCGCCAGCCGCCCAGCAAGAGCAACGCGCTGGGTCTGGTGAAGTTCATGTTCCCTAACAAGCACAACATCTATCTGCATGATACGCCTCATAAAAACCTGTTCGCGCGCGAGGTTCGGGCGTTCTCGCATGGCTGCATCCGCCTGTCGGACCCGTTTGGGTTCGCTTACGCGCTGCTGGCGAAGCAGGAGGAGAACCCAAAAGCGTTTTTCCATCGCGTCCTGAACACGGGGAAAGAGACCAAGGTGAATCTTGAACAGTCGGTGCCGGTGCATCTGATCTACCGCACGGCTTACATAGGCCCGAAAGGCGAAATCCAGTATCGCCGGGATGTTTATGACCGGGATCGCAAGATTTGGGAGGCCCTGCAAAAGGCGGGGGTGGCCCTGCCGGACGTTCAGGGGTAAGCACGGGGCAAATCCTGCCAAAAGGAAGCCCGTCATGCAGTTTACCGTTCAGCAAATCGCCGACAGTCTGGGGGCCGCGTGTCAGGGCGACACCGGCCTGACCATCATGCGGGCGGCTGAGCCCGGTGATGCGGGACCAACCGATCTGGCAATGGCGATGTCCCCGAAATATGCCGAAGCGCTGTCGGGCAGCAATGCGCGTGCGGCGGTCTTGTGGGAAGGCGCGGACTGGCAGGCGCTGGGTCTGCGCGCGGCGATATTTGTTGGGCGTCCGCGGATGGCGATGGCGGGGATCACCGCGATGCTGGACCGGGGGCAGGGGGTTGAGCCGGGCATTCACCCCTCGGCTGTGATTGATCCCACTGCTGAGATTGGCGCGGATGCCTCAATCGGACCGCTGACCGCTATTGGCGCGCGCGCGCGGATTGGCGCAGGCGCGGTTGTCGGAGCGCATTGCGTGATCGGTATTGATGCGGTTCTGGGTGAACAGGCGGTGCTGCGTGAGATGGTCAGCATTGGCGCGCGAGCGCAGATTGGCGATCGCTTTATTGCCCAGCCTGGCGCGCGGATTGGCGGCGACGGGTTCAGCTATGTCACGCCGGAAGTGTCGGGCGCGGAAAACGCGCGCAAGACTTTGGGCGATCAGGGCGATGCCAAGGCGCAAAGCTGGCTGCGCATCCATTCGCTGGGCGCGGTCGAAATCGGTGACGATGTTGAGGTCGGATCGAACTGCACCATCGACAACGGTACAATCCGCAACACGCGCATTGGTGACGGCTCGAAACTGGATAACCTTGTCCATGTGGGGCACAACACGCGGGTCGGGCGGGATTGCCTGCTGTGCGGGCAGACCGGCGTGTCCGGCTCGGTCGAGATCGGCAATAACGTGGTTTTGGGCGGCCAGACCGGCGTGGTCGACAATATCTTCATCGGCGATGGCGTGATCTCGGGCGGTGGCACCAAGATTCTGTCTAACGTCCCGGCAGGACGGGTGATTATGGGCTATCCCGGCATCAAGATGGAAACTCATACGGATGTGTATAAAGCGCAACGCCGCCTGCCGCGCATGGCCCGCGACGTTGAGGCACTGAAAAAGGCTGTTTTCAAACAGTCGCCGAGCGATTAAATCATCCTCAGATTGATAATCAGGGGATCGATATGAGCATCAGCGACCGCGTCATCGCGATCATTGCAGAGCAGGCCGTGCTGGAGCCATCGGATGTGACGCCCGAAAGCACCTTGGAGGATCTGGGTATCGACAGCCTGGGTCTGGTCGAAAGCATTTTCGCCATTGAGGAAGAGTTCGACATCTCGGTCCCGTTCAACGCCAACGAACCCGAGGCCAACGATTTCGACATCTCGAACGTGGCCGCGATCATTGCCGGGATCGAAAAGCTTGTGTCGGAAAAGGTCTGACAAACGGTTATGAAACGTGTTGTCATTACCGGTGCTGGCACCATCAACTCGCTGGGCCACTCGGTCCCCGACACCCTTGAAGCGATGCGCGAAGGTCGTTGCGGTATCTCGGAACTCGAATTTCGCGACGTTGACAGGCTGGCCATCAAAATTGGCGGACAGGTGCGCGGGTTCGAGGCTGAGGGGCGGTTCAACCGCCAGCAAATGTCGCTGTACGACCGGTTCACTCAGTTCACCCTGACCGCCGCCAAGGAAGCGATCGAACAGTCCGGCATCGAATTCCACGGCGAACTGGCCGCGCGGTCCGGCGTAGTGCTGGGCACTGCGGGCGGGGGTGTGTCGACCTGGGACGACAATTACAGGTCGGTCTACGAAGACGGCAAAAACCGCGTTCACCCCTTTGTCGTTCCCAAGCTTATGAACAACGCCGCGGCCAGCCATGTGTCGATGGAACACAACCTCAAGGGTCCGAGCTTCACGGTCTCGACCGCCTGTGCCTCATCCAACCACGCAATGGCGCAGGCATTTCAGATGGTCCGCAGCGGCGCAGCCCCTGCGATGATCACCGGCGGGTCCGAATCCATGCTGTGCTTCGGCGGCGTCAAGGCGTGGGAAGGGCTGCGCGTGATGTCCAAGGATGCCTGCCGCCCCTTCAGCGCCAACCGCAACGGTATGGTGCAGGGCGAAGGGGCCGGGATCTTTGTGTTCGAGGAATATGAACACGCCCGTGCGCGCGGCGCTGAGATTCTGTGCGAGCTCGTCGGGTTTGCGATGTCGTCGGATGCCTCGGACATCGTGATGCCCAGCAAGCAGGGCGCATCGCGCGCGATGTCGGGCGCGCTGGCGGATGCGAAGCTGAACGCGGGCGATGTCGGCTATATCAACGCGCACGGAACCGGTACTGCCGCCAACGACAAGACCGAATGTGCGGCGGTGGCGGATGTGTTCGGGCCGCACGCGGATGATCTGATGATCTCATCCACGAAATCCATGCATGGGCACCTGATCGGCGGCACCGGTGCAGTGGAACTGCTGGCCTGCATTATGGCACTGCGGGACGGGGTCATTGCCCCGACCATTGGCTACGAAGAGCCCGACCCGGAATGTGCGCTGGACGTGGTGCCAAACGAAGCACGCGAGGCCAAGGTGGATGTGGCCCTGAGCAACGCGTTCGCCTTTGGCGGGTTGAACGCGGTTCTGGCGCTGAAGCGGATTTAAGCGTTTCCGCCGCCACAGGGCCGTGGCGGCGAAATCAAAGCCAGTTTCTTAGTTCGTGTTGACAGCAAGACCGTCAAACCCGGCAGTAAAGCCGGACAGCGAAACATCCATCTCAAGCACCTGGTTCGGTGCGACGACCGGAACCAGCGAAATCACGGCGGTGCTTCCGGCTTTCATCGCGTCTATGTCGCCCTGGGTGAAGCCCAGTTGGGCCAAACAGCCCACAGGGTTGCAGTGGTGGTAATCGTACAGCTTGCGCGGCGCGCCATCGATCGACAGCGCCAGTTGCGCCTGCAGCAGCGTTTCCAGCGGAACGATGACAGTCGCGCCAGCAACGGCGGCGTTGCCTTCCGGCAGTTTCTGGATGGTGATTTCAGCGATGGGCTGCCCTTGCTGGCCGTTCAGCAACTGCCGCATTGCACAGGGATCAACATCGGCCTCGGTCTTGATGCACGAGATTTGCCAGTCGCCGGTCTCTTCCTTCACATATTGCTCGCCAAGACGCGGGCCGGTTTCACCCAGATCGAGCTGGGTGTCGCTTTCCGCTGCTGGAGTTTCGTTGGACGTTCCCGCCTCCTGCGCGCTGACCGCGCCGCCGATGAGGGCCGCCGCCACAATATTGAACGAGAGGAATTTCTTGATCATGCTTGCCTCGGGTGTAGTGATTGAGCTTTTTGTTTCCTCTAACACCCTTCAGGCCCGCTGTCAGTCACTAAGCGATGCGCGATTCTGAAAGTGAACGGATTCTTGCCACACCGTTTTGTCCGGCCACGAAAAAAGGGAGCTGGTGGAGCAGCTCCCTTTCAAATTGGTTCTCCCCGTCGGACTGGCCGACTTAGTTATGCGCAAACCCTACGGAAGGGGCGCACGGGGGTCAACAACAAACCTGAAATTTTAATGACACCATCAGGTTTACGTAAGAGTTGAACAAAAAAAGCCGTGCCCGAAGGCACGGCCAGTCGACAGGGAGGAAGTCTGCCCCCACGGCTTACACCGCGAAGGCAGCGAATGGACTATGGCAGTCAATGGTTAAGTTTGTATGCTGGTGCCGGATCGGTGGACATTAAGGCGGACATATGAGCGATAAGGTTTTTGTAGGTGGCGCGGGTCAGGACTATGCTGAGCCGCAGGGTCTTGCGCTGAAATATGCCAACCGTCACGGCCTGATTGCGGGGGCGACAGGAACGGGCAAGACGGTCACGCTGCAGATCCTTGCCGAGGGCTTTTCCGCAGCGGGCGTTCCGGTCTTTCTGTCTGACATCAAAGGCGACCTGTCCGGTCTGGCTTTGCCGGGCAGCGAAACCCATAAGCTGCATCAGGCGTTTAAGGACCGGGCCGCACGCATTGGCTTTGCGGATTTCGCTTATGCGGCCTGTCCGGTCACGTTCTGGGACCTGTTCGGCGAACAGGGGCATCCGGTGCGCACTACCGTGACCGAGATGGGCCCCTTGCTGCTGTCACGCCTGATGGAGCTCAGCGAGGCGCAGGAAGGCATTCTGAACATTGCGTTTCGCGTGGCCGATGAAGAGGGGATGCCGCTACTGGACCTCAAAGACCTGCAGGCCTTGTTGGTCTGGATCGGCGAGAACCGGGCGCAGTTGTCGCTGAGATACGGCAATGTCTCAACCGCGTCGATTGGCGCGATTCAGCGGCGTTTGCTGGTGCTGGAAAATCAGGGCGGGACAAAACTGTTCGGTGAACCGGCGCTGGATCTGGCCGATCTGATGCGTACGGATGAAAACGGGCGGGGAATGGTGAACATCCTTGCCTCGGACAAGCTGATGGGTGCGCCGCGCCTTTATGCGACTTTCCTGCTGTGGCTTCTGAGCGAGTTGTTCGAGGAACTGCCCGAGGTCGGCGACCCGGACAAACCCAAGCTGGTGTTCTTCTTTGACGAGGCGCATCTGCTGTTCGACGACGCGCCCAAGGTGCTTGTCGATAAGGTCGAACAGGTCGCGCGCCTGATCCGGTCCAAAGGCGTTGGCGTGTATTTCATCACCCAGAATCCGGCGGACATCCCCGAGGATATTCTGGGCCAGTTGGGCAACCGCGTCCAACACGCGCTGCGGGCGTTCACGGCCCGCGACCGAAAGAACCTGCGTCTGGCGGCGGAAACCTATCGCGAGAACCCTGCCTTTGACACCGAAGCCGCCATTCGCGAGGTTGGTGTCGGTGAGGCGGTTACGTCGATGCTGCAGAAAAAGGGCGTTCCGGGCGTGGTCGAGCGCACTTTGATTCGGCCACCGGGGTCTCAGTTGGGGCCGATTTCGGATGCCGAGCGGAAAGCCATTCTGCAAACCTCGCCCATGGCTGCGAAATACGACAAGACCGTTGATCGGAAGTCAGCGTTCGAAATCCTGCAGGCCCGTGCCGAAGCTGCCGCAAAACAGGCTGAGGCCGCCGAAGCCGAAGAGGTGCTGGATCTGCAGACACCAATGGAGCGTGAATATGCCTCGGCCCGCAGATATTCGGGCAGCCGTGTCGGGCGGTCCTCGGCCCGGCGCGTGCGCAGGAAGGATACGTTCGCTTCGGCGGTGGGAGAGGCGGTTATCAAAGAACTGAAAGGCACAACCGGTCGCCGGATCGTGCGCGGCATTCTGGGTGGGTTGTTTCGCAACCGGTGAATGCCGCCCGCTTGGGGCGCAGTCACCGGTTCAACTGGCGCCGACCCTCTTCCTGACAAACGGCATCCGCCTCGGCCACTGACATTTTGGTCGCGGGATAATCGATTGCCCGGTCCCAGATCACGCGGTCGGGTCGATAAAGCTGACAGGTGACAACGCCCTTGGCGGTCGGCACCTGTACCGGCGGGGTTTCCAGATCTTCGGGCGAAGGAACACAGCCCGTCAGGGCGACGGCGACCGGCAAAAGGATGGCGGTGATGAGTGGTTTTTTCATTGTGTTAACATCTACTCTTATAAATGAGCGTTCATGATCGTTACGGATCGGCCAGTTTCGTGTGAGCGAGCGCCGGACAGACCGCACCAAAACAACGGTGCGGTGTACCCGTTTATGCAAAATTCCTTCCCGAATCAAGAAACCGCGCCCTTGGTCGGGCGCGGTTCGCAATTTTCGGAGGATTTTGGCCTATTTTTCGGGAATCAGCCCCCTTGGACTGAATCTGAGGACAATCAGCAGGATCACCCCCATCGTGAACAGCCGCATATGGGCGGCGCTGTCGATCAGATGTGATTTCAGTGCGCTGCCATCGGGCAGGCCTGCGGTGATCAGGTTCATCAGCCAAAGCCCGATGGGTTCGACCTGCACCCAGAGGAACCAGATCAGGAACGCGCCCAGGACGGCCCCAAAGTTGTTGCCGGACCCGCCGACGATCACCATCACCCAAACCAGAAAGGTAAAGCGTAGCGGGTTGTAGGTGCCCGGCGTCAGCTGACCGTCCAGCGTGGTCATCATCGCGCCCGCGATGCCACAGATGGCCGAGCCCAGAACGAAGATCTGCAGGTGACGGCGGGTGACATCCTTGCCCATCGCCTCGGCCGCGACCTCGTTGTCGCGAATGGCGCGCATCATCCGGCCCCACGGGCTTTTCAGCGCCATCTGCGCCATCCACAGCAGCGCCAACAACACAATCATGAACAGCAGGGAATAGCCGAGTTTGACTGACAGGGTCGAGGCGGTCACAGGGTCCAGCCCCAGCCATTCGGCGCGGGCCAGAAATCCGGGGTCCTGCTGCAGCTCGACCTCGTAACCGACCACCGGGGCAGGGCGGGGCAGGCCGTAGACGTTCTTGACACCGCGGGCCAGCCAATCCTCGTTTTTCATGATGGCGATGATGATCTCGGCGATGCCCAGCGTGGCAATCGCCAGATAGTCCGAGCGCAGTCCGAGCGCCGTCTTGCCGATCAGCCACGCGGCACCGGCGGCCAGCAGTCCACCGGCGGGCCAGGCCAGCAGAACGGGCAGGTTCAGGCCGCCGATATTGCCTGCAACGGCGGGGTCAATCGCCTCAATCGAGGCCACGTTGGGATCAAAGATCGCGCGATAGATAAAGAAACCGACGATCAGAATACCGATGATTGTCAGCGTCTGCGCACGGCCCCGTGGCATCTTCTGCGCAACCATTACTGCCGCAACCACGGTCGCGGCCCCCAGCAATAGCGCAAGTACAACGCCAAAGCCGCCGCCGGTCCACGCTCCGGGTGTTGGCGGGGTCGAGACCAGCACAACCGCCAGCCCGCCCAGCGCGACAAAGCCCATGACGCCGACGTTGAAAAGGCCCGCGAAGCCCCATTGCAGGTTCACCCCGATCGACATGATGGCCGAGATCAGGCCCATGTTCAGGATCAGAATGGCCGCGTTCCAGCTTTGGGTAAATCCGGTCAGCAGGATCAGGCAGCCAACGACAACGAAAAGCAGCGTATTCTTGACGGGCTCGCTCATATCACTTTCCCTTTGAACAGACCCGTGGGCTTGAACAGCAGCACGATCAGCAGGATCACGAAGCTGACGGCGAACTTGTAGTCGGTGGACAGGAATTGCACCAATCCGGACGGCTCCAGACTTTCCGGTGCTAGATAGGTCAGCACCTTTTTCCACGCGTAGGTGATCGTCACCTCGGAAAACGCGATGATAAACCCGCCTGCGATTGCGCCCAGAGGGTTGCCGAGACCGCCCACGATGGCCGAGGCGAAGATCGGCAGCAGAAGCTGGAAATAGACGAAGGGCTTGAAGCTTTTGTCGAGGCCGTACAGCACCCCCGCCGTGGTCGCCAGCGCGGCCACGATAATCCAAGTGATCATCACCACACGCTCGGGGTTGATGCCGGACAGCAGCGCCAGATCCTCGTTATCCGAATAGGCCCGCATCGACTTGCCGGTGCGCGTCTTGTTCAGGAACCAGAATAGCAGTGCCACGGCCAGAACGGCCACGATGACGGTGATGCCCTGAGAGGTCTTGATCGCCAGCCCCTCGCGCAGGCCGGTCATCGCTTTGAAATCCCGCGCCGAGACGATGAACCGCGCGCCATCCGAGAAGCGTTGATCATCCGGCCCGATGATGAAGCGCACAAGGCCGTTCATGATGAACATCACGCCCATCGATACGATCACCAGAATGACCGGTTTGGCCTTTTGTTCGCGGTAGAAGCGGTAGACCAGCCGGTCGGTGATCAGCAGCAGGACAATACAGCCCAGAATGGCAAACGGCAGCGCAAGCAGAGCGGTCGGCAACGGCCCAAGACCGACCCCGGCGGCCTGCAGACCCCACGTGACCAGAACGGCGATCATCGCGCCAAAGGCCATCGTGTCGCCATGTGCAAAATTCGAGAACCGCAGGATGCCATAGATCAGCGTCACCCCCAAAGCGCCCAGCGCCAACTGGCTGCCATAGGCGATTGCGGGAACAAGAACGAAGTTGGAGAGCGCCACGAGGGCGTTGAGGAAGTCCATTAGTACATCCCGTCGGATAATGAACTGCAACGAACCATTGTTGCGTTGCTAGAGATTTCACTTTTGTTAGCGCGAAAAGAAATTTCGTGAACGATGAAACCGACACCGTCAGCAATGTCCTTACGAGGAATTGCGACAGCATCAAATTTTACGTTGGAGCTGGTTGCTGCCATGAAAGACTTTGCCTTGTTGACGTCGTCAAATAGCAAAGCCTTTGTCGTTTGCCCCCCAAAGCCTTCAAAAAGATAGGTGTCTCCGTGAAAGCTAGGTACTTGAACGGCAAGAAATTTTGTTGGAACCCCTACAGGAGACAAGCAGTTACCTTCACCATCGCAAATTGCCGAAACAAAGCAGTAATATGGATGAGGTCCAGCCGCAGTAACTGCATAGCTTGCCGAAGGTGTTATCAGTGCCATCAAAAAGAGACATGCGAATCTAAACACCCGTCACCCCCCCAAGAAACTCTTACGCACTTCAGGATCACCCAACAGTTCCTTGCCCGTACCGGTATAGGCGTTCCGCCCCTGAACCAGCACATACCCCTTGTCCGCGATCTCCAAGGCTTGACGTGCGTTCTGTTCGACCATCAGGATCGGCAACCCGGTGCGGGAGACCTCGATGATCCGATCGAACAGTTCATCCATCACGATGGGCGACACGCCGGCTGTGGGTTCGTCCAGCATCAGCACCTTCGGCTGGGTCATCAGCGCGCGGCCGACGGCGACCTGTTGACGCTGGCCACCTGACAGCTCTCCGGCGGCCTGATTGCGTTTGTCGCGCAGGATGGGGAACAGGTCATAGACCTGCTCCATCGTCTGGCTGATGTCGTCGCGGCGGATGAATGCGCCCATCTCAAGGTTTTCTTCCACCGTCATCGAGGTGAAGATGTTCGAGGTCTGCGGCACAAACCCCATCCCGCGCATCACGCGATCCTGCGGGGTGAGCGTGGTGATATCCTCACCATCCAGCCGCACAGCACCCGAGCGTACATCCAGCATCCCGAACACGGCCTTCATCGCGGTGGATTTACCCGCGCCGTTGGGGCCGACGATCACCGCGATCTCACCTTCGTCGACGGCGATGGTGCAGTCGTGCAGGATGTCCGGTCCTTTGCCATAGCCACCGGTCATGGTGTCGCCGATCAGGAAGGGTCCGCCCTCGACCTTATGCGTCTCACCGCTTTTGCGGTGGGCGGGGGTCATGGTGCCGACGCCATGCGTGTTGGTGATCGAGGCGTCCTTGTTGCCCTTGTCGTCCTGGTAGGGGTTGCCGCTCATGCGCCCGCCTCCAGCTTGTCTTTGTTCTTCAGGCCGGTGCCCAGATAGGCTTCGATCACATGCTCATTGGCCTTGATCTCGTCCAGAGTGCCCTCGGCCAGAACCTTGCCTTCGGCCATGCAAATGACCGGGTCGCAGATTTTGCCGATGAAATCCATGTCGTGCTCGATGACCACAAAGGTATAGCCGCGTTCCTTGTTCAGACGCAGGATCGTGTCGGCGATGGTCATCAGCAGGGTGCGGTTCACGCCCGCGCCGACCTCGTCCAGAAACACGATCTTGGCGTCGACCATCATGGTGCGGCCAAGCTCCAGCAGCTTCTTCTGCCCGCCCGAGACCTGACCCGCCTTGTGATCGGCCAGATGTTCGATGGTCAGAAACTCCAGCACCTCATCGGCCTTGGCCTTCAGCGCGCGTTCCTCATTGGCGATGCGTTTCCGCCCGAACCACGTGTTCCACAGCGATTCCCCGGACTGCGCGCCCGGCACCATCATTAGGTTCTCGCGGCACGACATCGAGGAAAACTCATGCGCGATCTGGAAGGTGCGCAACAGGCCCTTGTGAAACAGCTCATGCGGGGGCAGGCCGGTGATATCCTCACCATCCATGTAGACCTTGCCGCTGGTCGGCGGCAGGACACCTGCGATCACGTTGAACAGAGTGGTTTTTCCGGCCCCGTTCGGCCCGATCAGACCGGTGATCGAGCCCTTTTGGATTTCCAGCGATGCCCCGTCCACCGCATGAAACCCGCCGAAATGCTTGTGCACGTCTTCGACGACGATCATCTTTTCCCCTAGCCGCCGTTTACCGGCGTTGTTTCCCATCCCCATGTCAGAGGTGCGGGTTTTTGTCATTGAAACAGCCCGGACACAAGGCCCGGGCTGCTTGTTTTTATGACCTTTAGTGCGTGATCAACGGAAGTTGACGGTCTTGTTCTCGCCGTCGGTCACCTCGATCTCACGGTAGGAACCTGCGCTTTCGCCGGGGCCGATCAGCTCAACGCCGGACGCGCCGACATAGTCGATGTCCTGACCTGCGGCCAGCAGTTCCAGACCTTTGGCCAGTTCACCGGGATAGATTTTCTCACCCGGAGCGTTGGCGACGTCCATGATCTTGGCGCCATAGTCCGCAGGGTTGGTGGACCCGGCGGCCTGCATTGCCAACATGAACAGCGCGGCTGCGTCATAGCTTTCCGGCGAATAGGGCGACGAGCCGTCGAAACCTGCGGCTTCCGCCATGGCAAAGTACTTTTCAGCACCTTCACCACCCGAACCCGCGATCTGACCGAACGAGCCGTTCAGGTCGGGGCCAACGTTGGCCGGCAGCGAGTCACCGATCATGCCGCCCGGCAGACCGAACGTGTCGAACGCACCGCTGTCCAGAGCCGACTGGATGATACCCAGGCCGCCTTGGTCCAGATAGCCCGCGACAACCAGAATGTCGCCACCGGCCGAGGCCAGCGCGCCGACTTCGGCCGAATAGTCGGCCTTGCCGTCTTCATGTGCCGCGACAATGGTCACTTCACCGCCCGCAGCCTCGAACGACGATTGGATCGCGTCTGCCAGACCCTTGCCATAGTCGTTGTTGGTGTAGGTCAGAGCGATCGAGCTGATGCCGCGATCGTTCAGAATATCCGCCATCACCTGACCTTCGCGCGCATCCGACGGTGCGGTGCGGAAGAACAGGCCGTTGTCTTCCATGGTCGATAGACCGGGCGACGTGGCCGAAGGCGAAATCATGACCATGCCATTCGGAATCGCGACGTTTTGCAGGATCGCACCGGTTACACCCGAGCAGTCGCCGCCAATGATGCCGGCAACGCCATCCGCGATCATGCGTTCCCCGTTCGACGTGGCCAGACCGTTGTCGATACAGCCGGTGTCAGCGCGCGAGGCGGTCACGGTGGTGCCGTCCAGCAGTTTGCCGGACTCTGTGACCTCGGCCATTGCCATCTCGGCGCCTGAACCCATTGCGGGGGCCAGCGATTCAATCGGGCCGGTGAAGCCGAACAGAACGCCCAGCGTGACATCCTCGGCCATTGCGGTGCCCGAAAGCAGAGCGGTTGCTGCAGTTGCAGTAAGCAGCTTTTTCATATGGTTACTCCCTGTTGTGAACGTATTCGTTCTGGGCAGAACCCTAGGCAAGCTGTTCGGAAAAGAAAAGTCCTAACGGAAAAGTGTTTTTGCGCCCATGCAAGCTATTTGTTCAGATAGGTTTTTATGGCGAAGACGCGCTATCTGACGGAGGGCTGAGATGATCCGGGCAATCGCAATAATCGTGCTGACTTGGGCCAATGTGGCGATGGCTGAAACATTGCAAACCGCCGACGGACCGGTGCGCGTTACGAAAATGGTCAGCGGTTTGGACACCCCTTGGGCCGTCGGCATCCTGCCGGATAGCAGCTTTCTGGTCACGGAACGGGACGGCGATATTCTCTATATCAAAGACGGTGAGGCTCAGCGCGTGTCGGGTGTTCCGAAAGTTGCCGCTTCGGGGCAGGGCGGTTTGCTGGACGTCACCATAGCGCGGGATTTTGATCGCAGTCGCGAGCTGTTTCTGACCTTCTCCAAACCTCAACGCGGCGGTGCCGGAACGGCTCTTGCCGTGGCGCGTCTTTCTGAAAACGGCAAGCGGCTGACAAATCTGCGCGTGATTTTCGAGGCCGTGCCGGGCGGGTCGGGCGGCCGGCACTTTGGCTCGCGTGTGGTCGAGGCGAATGACGGCACGCTTTACCTGACGGTTGGGGACCGCGGCGACCGGCCCTCGGCGCAGGACAGATCGACGGCGATGGGGTCGGTGATCCGCGTTGCGCGGGACGGTTCGGTTCCAACAGATAACCCGTTCGTGGGCCAGTCTGGTATTCGGCCCGAAATCTGGTCTTACGGCCACAGAAACCCGCAGGGCGCAGGGCTGGATGCACGAAGCAGGCTGTGGGTTTCGGAACACGGCGCGCGAGGCGGGGATGAGGTCAACCTTGTGCAAAAAGGCGCGAACTATGGCTGGCCCGTGATCTCATACGGCACTCATTACTCCGGCCAGAAGATCGGCGAAGGCACGTCGAAACAAGGCATGGAACAGCCCGAATTCTACTGGGACCCGTCCATCGCGCCGTCTGGGCTGCTGGTTTACTCGGGCAAGCTATGGCCGCAATGGAAAGGCGACATATTCGTTGGATCGCTGAAATTCGACTATATCGCGCGCCTTGCCGGCTCGCCGCTGCGCGAGGTTGAACAGATCAAAGGCCCCGAGACTGAGCGTGTTCGGGATATCGTCGAGGCCCCGGACGGATCGATATGGTTTATTTCGGTTGGTCAGGGCGCGGTTTACCGCATGACGCCAGAGGGCTAAACCGAAAGCCGACCGCTTTGCGCCCCGCGTTCCCGGTACGGCGTGGTGTTGTAATGCGCTCGGTAGCATTTCGAGAAATGGCTGGGCGAGGCAAACCCGCAGGCGAGCGCCACGTTGATCACGCTCATGTCGGTCTGCATCAGCAGGTTGCGCGCCTTGTGCAGCCGCAACTCCATGTAATACCGCTTGGGCGACCGGCTCAGGTAGCGGCGGAACAGACGTTCCAGCTGACGGGTGGACATGCCGACATCCTTGGCCAGAATCGAGGGCGAGATCGGCTCTTCGATGTTCTTTTCCATCATCAGGATGACCTGGCTCAGCTTGGGGTGGCGCACGCCGATCCGCGTGGGTGTGGACAGGCGCTGGGTGTCCTGATCCGTCCGGATCGAGGAATAGATCATCTGATCCGCAACGGCGTTGGCAAGATCCTCGCCATAATCGTCGGCGATCAGCTTCAGCATCAGGTCGATCGAGGATGTTCCGCCTGCCGTCGTCATCCGGTTTCCATCGATAAGAAACACCGATTTCGTAAGTTCGACGCTGTCGAACTCTTCGGCGAAACTGTCGGCGTTTTCCCAGTGGATCGTCGCTTTCTTGCCGTCCAGCAACCCGGCTTTGGCCAGCGTATAGGCCGCAGTGCACAGCCCGCCGATTTTGACGCCCTTGCGCGCTTCGCGGCGCAGCCAGTTCAGAACACGCTTGGTTGTGGCGGCCTGAACGTCGACCCCGCCGCAAACCAGGATGACCTGATCGCGCTGCAATTCGCCCAGATCTGCATCTAGTTTGAAGGTCGTCCCGGCCGAGCAGGAAACAAGCTCGCCGCCCTCACCGGCCAGCGTCCACGTGTATATCTTGCGGTCCGCCATACGGTTGGCGATCCGCAGGCTGTCCAAGGCCGAGGCGAAGGACAAAAGCGAGAACTTGTCCAGCAACACAAAAACGAAGTTGACGGGCTTGTCGGTGCTTCCGTCCACTGTGACAACTTGGCGTTGCTCTTGCATGGCTATTTGTCCCTGATTCGGCGCCCTGTGGCATTGCGTCCAGCGCCATATTTGGCAGCCACCATGATCAAAGCTTGTTTGCGCCGTCAAGAGGCGCAAATGGGATATGGTCACTCATCAAAGCATTTTGTATAGAGACCACCTGAATACTTCAGCGGAGATCAAAGCTATGACCGAATGGCAAAAATCGAACTGGCGCAACAAGCCCCGGGTTCAGATGCCAGACTATACCGACGCGGCCGCGCTTGCCAAAGTCGAGGCCCAGCTTTCGCAGTATCCCCCGCTGGTCTTTGCGGGCGAGGCGCGGCGTCTCAAGCAACATCTGGGGGCCGCCGGTCGCGGCGAAGCGTTCCTGTTGCAGGGTGGGGATTGCGCTGAAAGCTTTGAACAATTCAGCGCGGACGCGATCCGGGATACGTTCAAGGTGATGCTGCAGATGGCGATGGTGCTGACTTATGGTGCCAAGGTGCCGGTGGTGAAAGTGGGCCGTATGGCGGGCCAGTTTGCCAAGCCGCGCAGCGCGCCGACCGAAGTGGTGAATGGCGTGGAACTGCCCAGCTACCGGGGTGACATCATCAACGAACTGGCCTTCACGCCGGAAGCGCGGATTCCGAATCCCGGCAAGATGCTGCAGGCTTACACACAGGCAGCGGCCACGCTGAACCTGCTGCGTGCCTTTTCGACCGGTGGATTCGCCGATATGAGCCGCGTGCATTCCTGGACCCTCGGGTTCACGGATGAGCAGGACGTGCAGAAATACTCGGAAATCGCCGACCGCATTCAGGACACCATCGACTTCATGGAAGCGGCAGGGATCACGGCGGACACCACGCACGAGTTCTCGACTGTCGAGTTCTACACCAGCCACGAAGGCCTGCTGCTGGAATATGAAGAGGCGCTGACCCGTCTCGATTCCACATCGGGCAACTGGCTGGCGGGCTCGGGCCACATGATCTGGATCGGCGACCGCACGCGTCAGCCCGACGGCGCGCATGTGGAATTCTGCCGCGGCGTGCAGAACCCTATCGGTCTGAAATGCGGCCCGACAACAACCGCCGAGGACCTGAAGGTTCTGATGTCCAAACTGAACCCCGAAAACGAAGAGGGTCGCCTGACCCTGATCGCTCGGTTCGGGGCGGGCAAAGCGGGCGAGCATCTGCCGCGTCTGGTCAAGGCCGTCAAGGAAGAGGGGGCCAAGGTCACCTGGGTCTGTGACCCGATGCACGGCAACACCATTAAGTCGGCCACGGGGTATAAAACCCGTCCGTTCGACTCGGTGCTGCGCGAAGTGCGCGACTTCTTCGGTGTGCATCAGGCCGAGGGTACCGTCCCCGGCGGTGTGCATTTCGAGATGACCGGTCTGGACGTCACCGAGTGCACAGGTGGTGTACGCGCCGTGACCGAAGAGGACCTGTCGGACCGGTACCACACGGCCTGCGATCCGCGCCTGAACGCGTCGCAATCGCTGGAACTGGCATTCCTGGTGGCAGAGGAACTGACCAACCTGCGCCGGAACGGTTCAAAACGCGCCGCAGGCTGATCGCTTTTGCAGATGAAAAGGAAACGGCGGGCCGATGGCTCGCCGTTTTTTATTCGTCTCGGGAAAAGACCAGCCGCAGGTGGCTGGCGGGGTTTTTGAATTCAGCCTGATCTTCGGCGAAGCCTTCAGCCTCTTGAACGGTCGGTTTTGTGGGGGCCTGAACCTCGGACACGGCCTTGATCCGCGTATCCGCGACGGAAAAGCGGCGCGGCGTGGGGCCGATGGTGCCGTCGCTGACCATAACGCCCAACACCCGGCTGACATCCCCAAGATCGCTTTTCAGCGGCAACAGGATCATGCGTGCCTGCAGACGCGGGCGCCCCATCGCGCCGCCGGACACCAGCCCAAGCTCGGCAATTGCCGGGGCCGCGAAAACCTGTTCCAGCGTGTCCTTGATTGCCGCACGGCCTTCGGGTTCAAAGAATGAGGTCAACGGCATCCCCCGCACCTCCATCCCGGCCAGTTTGTTCATGTGGCTTCCGGCCAATCGGAACCGCGCCAGACCGGGCGCGATGCGTTCCAGTATGAATGTGTATTCCAGTACATTCTCTAATCCACGCGGGTCGATCTGCGACCGCATCGGCACACCGTCACCTGTTAACAGGGCGGACCAATAAGCCTCGGCCTGTCGGATCGGCGAGAGGCTGCGCCCACTGTCAAAGCGATCCATAGCAACGATCTTTCCAAATTATGACCCGGAACCAATCCCGAAAAAGGTTTTCATTTTCATAACCCTAGCATCAACCGATTGCCATTTTAATACAATGCAACACATCGGGTGCATCCATGGCGCAACTGCATGTCCTGTCGCCAGATTGACACGGGTTAAGTCTATTTTGGAGCAATTCCTTAACGAATGGTTAACCACTGCCGAACAATCGCAGTCTCAGCAGAGTCTTGCCCTGCATGGCCCAATAGCATTAGGTGCAGCAAGCGGGCAGCAATACGGCAGAATAAGGAAGGGCAGTCATGATCAAATCCATGACCGGGTTCGCCTCGGGGAAGGGTGAATTCGGGCCGCATAGCTGGACGTGGGAATTGCGCAGCGTGAACGGCAAAGGTCTGGACATGCGCATTCGCGTTCCGGACTGGCTGACCGGGCTCGAGGCCGTCTTGCGCGCGACCCTGTCGAAATCGCTGAGCCGGGGAAACGTCACCCTGTCCATGCGGATCAGCCGCGATGAATCCACGCCCGATCTGGCGCTGAACGAAACCGTGATGACCGCTGCACTGGATGCTCTGGCGCAAACGCAGGACATGGCCGCCGCGCGCGGAATTACGCTTGCGCCGTCGTGTGCGGCTGATCTACTAGCGATGAAAGGCATGATGGAGGCGGGGAATGAGGCCGACGACCCGGCCCCGCTGGTCGCGCATCTGACCAGGGAATTTGCCCCGCTGCTGGCCGCCTTCATCGAGATGCGCGGGACGGAGGGTGAGGCCTTGGCCGGCGTTCTTACGACCCAGTTGGATCAGGTTGCGGCGCTTACCGCGCAGGCGGCTGATCTGGCCGAGAAACGCAAGGACAAGATGGCCGACGCGCTGCGCGAAAACCTCGCCCGCGTGATGGACAACGCGCAGGGGGCCGACCCGGACCGGGTGGCGCAGGAACTGGCGCTGATCGCGGTCAAGGCCGATATCACCGAAGAAATCGACCGCCTGACCGCCCACGTGGCAGCTGCCAGCGACCTGCTGACCCAGAACGGCGCGGTTGGCCGCAAACTGGATTTCCTGATGCAGGAGTTCAATCGCGAGGCCAACACGCTGTGCTCGAAAGCGCAAAGCGCCGAGCTGACCTCGGTTGGGCTGGAACTGAAGGCCGTGATCGACCAGATGCGCGAGCAGGTACAAAACGTTGAATGAACAAGGGAACCAGTGACATGGCGGATCGTCGCGGCCTACTTATCATCCTGTCATCGCCGTCCGGTGCGGGCAAATCCACTCTGGCCCGCCGCTTGATGGCCTGGGACACCGATCTGGAGTTCTCGGTTTCTGCCACAACCCGCGCGCCGCGTCCGGGCGAGGAACATGGCCGCGAATACTTCTTCCTGACGGAAGACGCGTTCAAACAGCAGGTCCGCGATGGGCAAATGTTGGAACATGCCCACGTCTTCGGCAACTTCTACGGCTCGCCTGCCGGTCCGGTGCGCGACTCGATCAACTCGGGGCGCGATGTTCTGTTTGACGTGGACTGGCAGGGCGAGGTGCAGATCCGCAATTCTGATCTGGGCAAACACGCGCTGTCGATCTTCATCCTGCCGCCCTCGATCCCCGAGCTGCGCCGCCGGTTGGAGACGCGCGGGCAGGACAGCGAAGACGTGATCGCCAAGCGCATGCTGAAAAGCTGGGATGAGATCAGCCACTGGGGCTATTACGATTACGTTCTGGTCAATGACGATCTGGATTCCACCGAGGACAAGCTGAAAACCATTGTCAGCGCCGAACGCATGCGCCGCATTCAGCAACCGTCCTTGCAAAACCACGTTCGGCAACTGCAAAACCAATTCGAGGGACTGTCATGACAATTTACGCGCTGGGTGAGCACACACCGCAGATTCACGAGGACACCTGGGTCGCGCCGGATGCCAATCTGATCGGCAAGGTGGTTCTGGAACAGGGCGCGTCCGTCTGGTTTGGCTGCACCATCCGCGCCGATCACGAGGAAATCCGCGTGGGGCAGGGCAGCAATGTGCAGGAAAACTGCGTCATGCATATCGATGCAGGCTATCCGCTGACCATTGGACCGAACTGCACCATCGGCCACAAGGTCATGCTGCACGGCTGCACGATTGGCGAAAACACTCTGATTGGAATGGGGGCCATCGTTCTGAACGGGGCCAGGATCGGCAGGAACTGCCTGATCGGCGCCGGGGCTTTGATCACCGAGGGTAAGGAAATCCCCGACAACTCGCTGGTCATGGGATCGCCCGGCAAGGTCGTTCGCAGCGTGGACGCTGCGATGGCGCAAAACCTGATGCTCAGCGCGCTGCATTATCAGGAAAACATGCGCATGTTTCGCGAAACTATGAAACCCGTGGGATAGGGCGCAGGTATTCATCTTTGAGTAACGAAAATGTCTGACGACCTGCTTGCCGAATTTGTCTCGGCCATTCCGATGCCCGCGCTGATGGTCGATCAGACCGAGCGGATCATTGCCGCCAATATCGATGCCAGGACCCTGCTGGGGCAGAACATTGAAGGCAGGCATTTCGCCACAATCCTCAGGCAGCCTCAGGTCATCGAAGCGATGGAGCAAAGCCTGCGCACAAAGGGCCCGTCCGAGACCCGGCATTTGTCAAACGACGGCGCGCAGGACACGACCTTCGACGTTCAGTTTCGGTACATGGACGGGGTCGGGGCGGTGTCAGGCGGTGCGTCGCTGGCGATCTTTCAGGATGTCACGCATCTTGAGCAGGCCAGCCAGATGCGCCGCGATTTTGTAGCCAATGTCAGCCATGAACTGCGCACACCGCTGACCGCGCTGATGGGGTTCATCGAAACCCTGCGCGGCCCGGCACGCGATGATGTCGCCGCGCAAGAGCGCTTTCTGGGGATCATGGCCGAGGAGGCCAACCGGATGAACCGGCTGGTGGGCGATCTTCTGTCCCTCAGCCGGGTGGAAAGCAAGGAACGCGTCCGCCCCAAAGAACAACTTGAACTGACGGGTCTTCTGCAATCGACCCTGAATTCACTGAAACCCCTGGCCGAGGATGCGGGGGTGGCCTTGTCGCTCAGCGCGCATGAGGGGCCGGTTTCAATAACCGGTGACAGCGATCAGTTGCGGCAGGTGTTCACCAATCTGGTCGAAAACGCGATCAAGTACGGCGGCGGCGGGGGCAGCGTCGCAATGAACGTTATGTACTCGGAACGGGACACCGCCATGCGCGGTCCGGCCGTGCGGGTTCAGATCATCGACAAAGGTCCGGGAATCGATCCCGTGCATCTGCCGCGACTCACCGAGCGATTCTATCGCGCCGACAGCCACCGTTCACGTGAACTGGGCGGAACCGGGCTTGGGCTGGCCATCGTCAAGCATATCGTCAATAGGCACCGCGGGCGTCTGCGTGTTGAGAGCGAGTTGGGCGAAGGTTCGGTTTTTACAGTCATTTTGCCCCTGTGAATGCGGCTATCTTTTCTGGCGCCTCCAGTTCGAAGAATGGTGACCGTCAGTTGACGACAGGAAAACGAAAGTAAATTCGGTCTTGTCATAAAAGCGTTACACACTTGTCACAAAAGGCTTACGCACGACCCCTAGGGGTTCGCCCAGGATCATCATGGGGGTGATCAGAATGTACCTTTTTCAGGGAGACTGAAATGTCCTTTGTAAAACTGTCGGCTTCGGCACTTGCCATCGCTGCCGTATCGGCCACCACAGCTGCTGCTCGTGACAACGTTCAGGTTGCAGGCTCGTCGACTGTGCTGCCATACGCTTCGATCGTCGCAGAACTGTTTGGTGAAAACACCGACTTCCCGACACCGGTTGTAGAATCGGGTGGCTCGTCCGCTGGTCTGAAGCGTTTCTGCGAAGGCGTTGGCGAAAACACCATCGACGTTGCAAACGCGTCGCGCGCGATCCGCGAAAAAGAGATCAAAGCCTGTGCCGAAAACGGCGTGACCGACATCATGGAAGTCCGCATCGGTTATGACGGCATCGTCTTTGCAAGCCAGCAGTCGGGCCCTGCCTTCACTGCGTTCCAGCCTGCTGACATCTACAACGCCATCGGCGCAAAAGTCATGAAAGACGGCGCGCTGGTCGACAACAGCTTCAACAACTGGGCCGAGTTCAACGGCGACCTGCCGGACGTTGAAATCGCCATGTTCATCCCGGGCACCAAGCACGGTACCCGTGAAGTGTTCGAAGACAAGGTTCTGCTGGCCGGTTGTGAATCCACCGGCGCAATGGAAGCCATGATCGCTGGCGGCATGAGCGAAGATGACGCCGAAGACGCATGCCTGGACGTGCGCGCAGACGGCAAGTCGGTCGACATTGACGGTGACTACACCGAAACGCTGGCCCGTATCGACACCAACCCGAACGGCATCGGCGTGTTTGGTCTGGCGTTCTACGAGAACAACACCGACAAGCTGAAAGTGGCCACCATGGGCGGCGTTGCACCGTCGACCGAGACCATCGCGTCGGGTGAATACCCCGTGTCGCGCCCGCTGTTCTTCTACGTCAAGAAAGCACATATCGGCGTGATCCCCGGCCTGAAAGAATACGCTCAGTTCTTCACTGCTGACGAAATCGCAGGCGGTTCCGGCCCTCTGGCCAACTACGGCCTGGTTGCTGATCCTGAACTGGCCAAAACTCAGGACGCCATTGCCAACGAAGAGACAATGGGCTCGGGCAGCTAAGCCTTACGCCGGTCTGACGTTTTTGGGGGCGGCCACGGGTGTCGCCCCCAAGCATCTTTTCCAAATCCAAACCAGGACACGTGGGGGTGTCATGCCGATAATTTGGCTTTTCCTGATCGTCATCGCGATCTCTGCTGTCGGATATGTGCTGGGACGCGCGCGCGCTTTGCAAAGCGCCGGAGGCGACAGCCGCGATCTGCATTCACTGCCTGTCTTTTATGGTGCAAACGTCGCCTTGAAGACCCTTGTCCCTGCCTTGGGTTTGTTGATTGTGTGGTTGCTGGTGCAGCCGCTCTTCGTGAATTCCCGGATATCAGCGATGATCCCCGAAACAGCGGTGGCGGAAGGGTCATCCCTTAGCCTTGTCATGGCCGAGGTGCGCCGGACGGCCAGTGGGCTGGACAACGCCGTCGCTCAAGATCTGCTGAGCGCGAGTGCGGCAGGCGATCCAAATGCCGATATCGCCGAGGTGACCCAATTGCTGAAAGACGCAGGGCAGGTCGTGACCTCGGACATCACTCAACCCGTGCTGCACGCGGCGCAGAGCTACCGGGTCATGAACGCGACCGGGTATGCATTCATGTCAGCGGTTATTCTGCTGGTCGCTTTGATCGGCGCGGCGTTCAGCTGGTGGCAGACCCATTCGGAATACCGCGCCCGCAACGTGGTCGAGCAGGGCGTGCGCGTCCTGTTGCTGGCAGCGGCATCGGTTGCGGTCCTGACCACGGTGGGCATCGTGTTGTCGCTGGTCTTCAACACGTGGGAGTTCTTCAAGCTTTACCCCGCGACCGACTTCTTTTTCGGAACGACCTGGGCCCCCAGCTTTTCTGGCCGGGGTGGCTCGTCCGCGCTGGGGATCATCCCGTTGCTGTGGGGGACGTTCTATATCTCTTTGGTCGCCCTTCTGGTGGCCGTTCCTATCGGCCTGTTGGCCGCAATTTACCTGAGCGAGTATGCCTCGCCGCGGGTGCGCTCTGTCGCCAAACCGCTGCTCGAGGTTCTGGCCGGTATTCCGACCATCGTATACGGCCTGTTCGCCCTGCTGACCGTCGGCCCGCTGCTGCTGGGCGTGTTCGGCGATGACGGGCTGGGCTGGATGAAGGCAGGCACAGCTGTGATGACCGCCGGTCTGGTGATGGGCATCATGCTGATCCCGTTCGTATCCTCGCTGTCCGATGACATCATCAACGCGGTCCCGCAGGCCATGCGCGACGGGTCCTACGGGCTGGGCGCCACGCAGTCCGAGACCATTCGTCAGGTTGTCCTGCCGGCGGCCTTGCCGGGCATTGTCGGTGCGATCCTTCTGGCGGCGTCCCGCGCCATCGGGGAAACCATGATCGTGGTTTTGGGGGCAGGGGCTGCGGCCCGGCTCAGCCTGAACCCGTTCGAAGCCATGACGACCGTTACCGCGAAAATCGTCAGCCAGTTGACCGGCGACGCCGATTTCGCCTCGCCCGAGGCGCTGGTCGCCTTCGCGCTTGGCATGACGCTGTTCGTCGTCACGCTGGGTCTGAACATCTTTGCCCTCTACATCGTGCGTAAGTACCGGGAGCAGTACGAATGACCGACGCAAGCCTGCAAACCCCCGAGTCGGGTCGCCGCTCGGTATCGCTGACCGCCTCAGACGAACGCACGCGCAGACGTGCCAATGCGGAAAAGCGGTTCCGGGCCTATGGCATCACTGCAATCGCAACCGGCCTGTTCTTTCTGGTGGTCCTGTTCGCATCGATCCTGTCGCAGGGCATCCCGGCCTTCACCCGCACGGTCGTGAGTGTTGAGTTCACGCTGACGGAACCGCAGCGCGAAGAAGCCGAAGGGACATTGTTCAAAACGAAAGCCTATTCGGACTTGTTCATTGCCGAATTGAACAAAGAACTGGCCGAAAGCGGCCTGAACGTCGATTTTGACGATGCCGCGATTGAACGGCTGCTGGGCAAGGTCGGCGGCACGATCCGCGAGTTCTACAGCGCAAACCCGGACAAGCTGGGTGAATCTGTGGAGTTTGACCTCGCAGCTTCCAGCCGGGTTGACGGATATTACAAGGGCAGGGTGTCACGAGACACCATTCAGGACAGCCGTTTCCTGCAGAAGAGCGACCTTGATCTGGTGGATGCGCTGAAAGAGGCAGGTATCATCAAACAGGTGTTCAACTGGCCGTTCATCACTGGCGCGGATTCGGGCGTGGACAACCCCGGCGGCGCGGGGATTGGCGCCTCGGTCATCGGGTCGTTCTTCATGATGCTGGTGGTCCTTGGCCTGTCGCTGCCGATCGGTGTCGCCGCTTCGATCTATCTTGAGGAATTCGCGCCGCAGAACCGGTTCACCGACCTGATCGAGGTGAATATCTCGAACCTCGCCGCAGTGCCCTCCATCGTGTTCGGTATCCTTGGTCTGGCCGTGTTCATCCAGTTCATGCACCTGCCGCAATCGGCACCGCTGGTTGGCGGGCTGGTGCTGACCCTGATGACACTGCCGACGATCATCATCTCGACCCGCGCATCGCTCAAGGCGGTTCCGCCGTCGATCCGGGATGCGGCGCTTGGGGTAGGGGCCTCGAAAATGCAGGCCGTGTTCCACCATGTTCTGCCGCTGGCCGCGCCCGGTATCCTGACCGGCACAATCATCGGTCTGGCGCAGGCGCTGGGGGAAACCGCGCCGCTGTTGCTGATCGGCATGGTCGGCTTTGTCGCGCGCGGATACCCGGACGGGTTTCTGGCCGGTTTCACCGAGCCGAACTCGGCCATGCCCGCCCAGATTTACACATGGGCCGCACGGGCGGATGTGGGCTTTTACGAAAAAGCCTGGGGCGGGATCATCATCCTTCTGGTATTCCTGCTGACCATGAACATTATCGCAATCATCCTGCGCCGCCGCTTTGAACGCCGCTGGTAAAGAGGGGCACGAAAATGAACGACATGTCACGAGTGGAGAGAGACGTGGACACCAAGGAAATCAAGCTGGAGTGCCGTGACTGCCAAGTTTACTACGGTGACACCCACGCCATCAAAGACGTCAACGTCGACATCGAAGACAAAACCGTAACGGCCTTCATCGGCCCTTCGGGCTGCGGCAAGTCTACCTTTTTGCGCTGCCTGAACCGGATGAACGACACCATTGACGTGGCCCGGGTTCAGGGCTCGTTCAAACTGGACGGCGAAGATATCTACGACAAGCGCGTCGATCCGGTGCAACTGCGCGCCAAGGTGGGTATGGTGTTCCAGAAACCGAACCCGTTCCCCAAGTCGATCTATGACAACGTTGCCTATGGCCCGCGCATCCACGGTCTTGCCAAGAACAAGGCGGAACTGGATGAGATCGTTGAAAAATCCTTGCGCCGCGGTGCGATCTGGGATGAGGTCAAGGATCGTCTGGATGCTCCGGGCACCGGTCTGTCGGGTGGCCAACAGCAGCGCCTGTGTATTGCCCGCGCCGTAGCGACCGAGCCCGAGGTTCTGCTGATGGACGAACCTTGCTCGGCGCTGGACCCGATTGCGACGGCGCAGGTTGAAGAGCTGATTGATGACCTTCGCAAGCGGTATTCGGTTGTCATCGTGACACACTCGATGCAGCAGGCGGCGCGTGTCAGCCAGAAAACCGCGTTCTTCCATCTGGGCAATCTGGTCGAGTTCGGGGAAACCGGTCAGATCTTCACCAACCCGGTAGACCCGCGCACCGAAAGCTACATTACAGGCCGTATCGGCTGAGCACAGGTATTCAGACATGACCGACACAACCGAACAGCATATTGCATCCGCCTTCGACCGCGATCTCGAAGCTATTCAGGCGCATATCATGAAAATGGGCGGGCTTGTCGAAGCCTCGATCATGGAGGCGGCGCGCTCGCTGGAATCCCGTGACGAAGAGCTCGCACAGGAAGTCCGCAGGAAGGACAAGGCGATTGACGCGCTGGAAGAGTTGATCAACGAGGAAACCGCACGCCTGATCGCGCTCCGTGCGCCCACGGCCGGCGACTTGCGCCTGGTTCTTTCGGTCATGAAAGTGGCGGCCAATCTGGAACGGATCGGTGATTATTCTAAGAATATCGCCAAGCGCACGGCCGTTTTGATCAATGCAGGCGAAATCAACGGCAGCGCCGCCGCCTTGCGCCGAATGGCCCGCGAGGTCGAGGTGATGCTGCGCGACGCCCTGGATGCCTACATCCAACGCGATGCCGAACTGGCAGCCGACGTGATCGAGCGCGATCTGGAAGTCGATCAGATGTATAACGGTCTGTTCCGCGAGTTCCTGACCTTCATGGCCGAAGATCCGCGCAATATTTCGGCCTGCATGCACCTGCATTTCATCGCCAAGAACATCGAACGCATGGGCGATCACGTGACCGCAATTGCCGAGCAGGTGGTCTATCTGGTCACCGGCGAGCGTCCGACCGAGGCCAGACCCAAAGCCGACAACACGTCGCAAACTGTCTAGGAGACGCAGACCATGTCCGCAGATCAGCCGACTGTCTTGGTTGTCGAGGATGAGCACGCGCAGCGCGAGGTGTTGGCCTATAACCTGGAAGCTGAAGGCTTCCGCGTGTCCAAAGCCGCCAACGGCGACGAAGCGCTGCTGCTGGTGGACGAAGACAGCCCGGACATCATCGTGCTTGACTGGATGATGCCCAACCTCAGTGGCATCGAAGTGTGTCGCCGGCTGAAAACCCGCCCGGACACGCGGTCGATCCCGATCATCATGCTGTCCGCGCGGTCGGAAGAGGTCGACAAGGTGCGGGGGCTTGAGACCGGCGCTGACGATTATGTGGTCAAACCGTATTCGGTCATCGAACTGATGGCGCGCGTCCGCACTCAATTGCGCCGCGTTCGCCCGGCGACAGTCGGGCTGCGGCTGGAGTTTGCCGATATCGTTCTGGATTCCGAGACCCACAAGGTCAGCCGCGACAGCAAACCGCTGAAACTCGGACCCACGGAATTTCGGCTGCTGAGTACCTTCATGGAAAAGCCGGGGCGCGTCTGGAGCCGTGAGCAACTGCTGGACCGCGTCTGGGGCCGCGACATCTATGTGGATACGCGAACCGTGGATGTCCATATCGGTCGGCTGCGCAAAGCGCTGACGCAACATGGCGGCGAGGATCCGGTGCGCACGGTACGCGGCGCAGGCTACGCGCTGGGGTGAGAACTGCGGGCAGGGGTTGAAATCACGTGGTTTGTGTTTGTTGGCAGTTGGATAGAGGGTAAATTGCAACCCAGTTTAGAATGTGCCCCTTAGGCGGTCCAATAATCGTATAATAGTAATTATGTTAAAATAATAACTCTGTAATCCCGCATCCAACACCGTACCATGCCCCAAAAAGCCTGTTGTCGGAAGAAAAAATGGAATTGCATGGAAAGACCGTTGTCGTCACCGGCGCTGCCCGAGGAATCGGAAAAGGCCTTGCGCAGGGGTTTGCGCGCGAAGGTGGCGTGGTGGTTTGCTCCGATATTGAAGACGACGGTGCCCGGCTAACCGCCAAGGCCATCGGCGGACACGCCATTCGCTGTGATGTGTCGTCCGAGGCCGACATCTTAGCTTTGATCGATCAGGTCGAAGAACGCATCGCCCCGATTGATCTGTTCTGCGCAAATGCCGGAATCCTGACCTTGGGCGGTCTGGAAGTTCCCGACGACGACTGGGCTCGTATCTGGAACATCAACGTTATGTCCCACATTTGGACCGCGCGGCATCTGGTGCCCCGGATGGTCGCGCGCGGCGGTGGGTATCTTCTGACGACGGCCTCGGCGGCCGGATTGCTGAACCAGCCCGGTGCGGCACCGTATGCCGTGACCAAACATGCCGCCGTTGGATTGGCTGAGTGGCTGGCTTTGACATATGGCCCTCAGGGCCTGCGCGTTTCGGTTCTGTGCCCGCAAGCTGTGCGGTCCGAAATGACGCGCGGGCATGAGAATTCGGTGGCGGCAATCGACGGGATGCTGGAGCCTGAGGACGTCGCGGAAGCTTGCGTTGAGGCCATCCGCGCCGAGCAATTTCTGGTGCTGCCGCACCCGGAGGTTCTGAACTACATGAGGCTGAAAACCGGGGATTATGACCGCTGGATCGCAGGAATGCAGAAACTAAATCAGCAGTTTACAGGAAAAACCTAAGACCGCTTCTGAGCCCGTCGCATCAATCCTTCCTGAGCGACCGACGCAACCAGATCACCGTTTTCCGAATAGATCGACCCTCGGTTAAAGTTCCGTCCCTGCCCCGCCCATGGCGAATCCATCGCGTATAGATGCCACTGGTCGAATTGCACGGGTGAATGAAACCACATGGCGTGGTCGAGACTGACGCCGTTCACCTCGCCCGTATACCAGCTTAGCCCATGAGGGCGCATGCCCGAACTCATCAGACTCTTGTCAGAGGCATAGGCCAGAAGCAGATGTTGCGTTTTGGCATCTGCCGAGGCCGCTGCACCCATGCGGAACCAGATCTGGTTCCGATCATCGGAGACCGCGGGATGGTAAAGGTCCAGATGATCGACCTCTCGCACCTCTATCGGGCGCTCACGCATCAATTCCTCGCGCATTTGCTCGGGAACCCGTTCCAGGTAGCGGTTCCGCAACTCGGTTATGGACGGATAGGTTTCCGGCGGGTTCAGGTCGGGCATCGGATGCTGATGGGACCATCCTTCGTCCTGAATATGGAACGAGGCCGACATGTTCAGGATCTGCTTGCCGTGCTGGATCGCGACCACGCGCCGTGTGGTGAAAGAACCTCCATCCCGCGCCCTATCCACCTGATAAACAACAGGAATACTCGGGTCTCCGGGCCGAATGAAATAGGCGTGCAGCGAATGGCACAGCCGGTCATCCACCGTTCTGTAGGCCGCGGCCAGCGCCTGTGCGATTACGTGACCGCCGAAAATCCGCATCGGTGTTTCACCGCCGGAACCGGTGCCGCGAAACAGGTCGACCTCCAGCCGTTCGACGTTCAAAAGATCAAGCAGAATGCGCTCGGCTTCGGTCATGGTTCGGTCTCCGATGGGGTTTTCAAACGGGTAACTGCCTTTGTCGGATCATTCAACCAATGCAGCCTGAACCAGCGCCTTTAGCTCGGCCCGCGACGGGTATGAGCTTGAGGGTGACAACTGGGTGAAAAACACCGCCGTCAGATCGTTTTCCCAGTCGATCCAGAAAAAGGTCGAGGCCATGCCACCCCAGCTGAAATCCCCGACCGAGCCGGGGACCCGAGCCCTGCCCGGGTCCAGCAGCACCGAGCCGCCGATGCCAAAGCCCACACCCTCCATCGGCTGTTCAGCAAAACTGCTTGGTCCCATGGAGGCAATGTCGCCCGGCAAGTGGTTGCGCATCATGAAGTCCACGATCTTCGGGCCAAGCAGCCGATGACCGTTGCCCATGCCCCGGTTCCGCAGCATTTCCGCAAATTTGGTAAAATCGCCGATCGTGCTGATCAATCCCCCGCCACCGGAGAATGTCGTGGTGCGTTCAAAGGGTGAATCGCCGGGTTGATCCACCAGACGCAGGGTTTCCGAGCCCAGATTGGCGGAACTCAACGCCATCGCGTCGCCGGACAGCGGGGTGTAGAGCGACGCAAACTGGTCCCCTGCCCCGTTTGGCACCCGGAAGGCAGTGTCGTGCATCCCCAGCGGGTCAAAGATGTGTTCGCGGAAATACTGATCCAGCGTCTGGCCCGAGGTGAGCTCGATGACGTAGCCCAGAACGTCCATGCTGACCGAGTATTCCCAGCGGCGGCCCGGCTGAAAGGCCAGCGGTAGCTTCGCTAGGTCGCGTACTCTGTCGCCCAGAAGCCCTTGATCCGGCTTGAATAACAGGTCCTGTTCATCCATCGCGGCCGGCAGAATGCCGGGGTTGAACGGATAGCTGAGGCCACTGGTATGGGTCAGCATCTGGTGCAGGGTTGGCGGGGTTGCATCCTCGGTCTGGTCCAGCGTTTCGGCACCGGGGATCAGCGCATGCACGCCTTTGAATTCAGGGATGAAGTCCGAGACCGGAGCGTCCAGCGTAAAAAGCCCGCGCTCGACCAGCATCATCAGGGCCACGGCGGTTACGGGTTTGGTCATCGAGTAGATGCGCGCCAATGTATCCCGCTCGAACGGCAGATCGTTTTCAATGCCGCGCTGACCGCGAGCGTGAAAAAACACCTCGGACCCGTGTTGTTTCAGCAAAAAGGAACTGCCTGCGTATTTGCGCTGCTCGACATAGCGCTCCATCCACGGGCGGATGCGATCCAGCCGCGCCGGATCGAGTTTTACGTCATTGCCCGACATTTACTGCCCCTGTCCCGATCTTAGTCGCTTGCCCACGCGATCTGACCGCATTTGCAGATATTTCTCAAGAAAATCATTGTTATCGCTGAAACTGTCTTCGGACTGTTAGACTGCCTGTGGTACAGATTCGCAGTTTTCCAGTTCCCAAACATAACCTGACACCCGGCGCGGAGGAACAACATGGCGCAAAGCATAGATTTTGTTTACGATTTTTGCAGCCCCAATGCGTTTCTTGCGTATAAGGCGCTGCCCGATTTGGCCGCGCGGCACAAGGTCGAAATCAACTACGTTCCGGTCCTTCTGCCCATCGTTTTCAAAGCGACCCACAACCAAAACCCGTTCGAGGCGTTTTCAGAAAACCGCAAAAAGACCTCGTACCTGACGCATGATCTGCACCGGTTTGCCCGGCGGCGCGGGATCAGCTTTCACATGAGTCCTCATTTTCCGATGAACACGAAATTCGCAATGCGGGGTGCGTTGTTTGCAATCGGGAAATCATGGGAAACCAATTATATAGACGCGATCTTTGATGCGATCTGGGTGCATGGTCAGAAGGTCGAGGAAATTGGCGTGTTGACAGATATCCTGCACGAGCACGGCCTTCCGGTTCGCAAAATACGCGAGGCTATTGCCAGCGCGGACACCAAACCGAAATTGAAAGAGCAATCCAAAGCCGCCGTTAAACGCGGTGTGTTTGGCGTGCCCAGCATGTTCCTGGGGTCCGAGATGTTCTTTGGCAAAAACAGCCTGGCAAATCTGGAACTTGAACTGTCCACCCCGGCTAAGGCGTGATCATCAACTGCTCAACGCAGCCAGACCGTGCCGGGCAAACACCGGAACATAGGCCCCAAAGGCCTGCGCCCGTTTCGGGTCGGATGCGTTTCCGTCCAATGCCCGTTTGTAGACGCCCTGCAGAATCCCGGCCATGCGGAAGAAGTTGAAGGCCAGATAGAAGCCGAAATTATCGATCCCGGACAGGCCGCGCCGCTGGCAATACTGGGCGACAAAGGCCTGATCGCAGGGCAGCCCCAGAGCGTTGCGATCAATTCCGGCAAGGCCCCGCCCCTCTTTCCCCGGCGGTAGCTGCCACTGCATGATGACGGCGGCCAGATCGGCGTAGGGGTGGCCGATGGTGGACAATTCCCAATCCAGCACGCCGATGCAATTGGTTCCGTCCGGGGCGAACATCAGGTTGTCGATCCGATAATCTCCGTGAACCAGAGTTCTCTGCCCGTCATCAGCGGGGATCGAGCTTTCCAGCGCAGAGATCAGCGCATCCATATCCTCGATCACTGAGGTTTCCGACGCACGATACTGTTTGGTCCAGCGCGAGATCTGGCGTTCGAAATAGCTGCCCGTCGGGCCGTAATCTGCCAGCCCGACCGCGTCGATATCCACCATATGCAACGCGGCCAGAACCCGGTTCATCTCGTCAAAGACGGCAGTTCGGGTCTCATTGCTTTCGCCTTGCATGGTCGGTTCCAGAAAAACCCGGCCCTCCAGACGTTCCATCACGTAAAAGGCCGAACCGATGACGGTTTCGTCCTCGCACAGGACCAGCATCTCGGGCACCGGCACGGGGCTGCCCGCCAACGCGCGCTGTACCCGGAATTCCCGCTCGACCGCGTGGGCTGATTTCAGCAGAACGCCCGGCGGCTTGCGGCGCAGGACGTAGGATTTATCGGGCGTGCGAAGTTCGAAGGTCGGATTGGACTGGCCGATTGCGAATTTGGTGGCCTGCAAAGGGCCCTTGTAGCCGTCCAGATGGGCGCTCAGATAGGCATCGACTGCGGTTAGGTCCAAGGCGGGGGTGTCGCTCATCACGGCGCTCATAAAGCTTCGGCAAAGATATTGCCCGCCGTCACGACATTGATGCCACCGGAAACCGGTATCACCGCGCCGGTCACGTAACTGCCGCCGCGGCCGCACAGGAACAGCATGCACCCGGCGATGTCCTCATCCCGGCCAACGCGTCCCAACGGAACCGACTTTCCGACCTTGGCGCGCGTGCCTTCGTCTTCCGTGGCAAACGCCGTCATGCGCGAAACAAACGGGCCGGGTGCCAGCGCGTTGACGGTGACGTGATACGGGGAAAGCTCTTTCGCCATGATCTTGGTCAGATGCAGTACAGCGGCTTTCGAGGCCGAATAGCTGTAGGCCCCGTCCCCCATCGGCACCTCGCCCATGACCGAGCCGACATTGACCACGCGGGCCGGGTCATCCTCGGTCGCCGAGGCCATCAAAAGGGGAAGCAGCCGCTGTGTCAGCTCAAAAATGCCCGCGACGTTGACGGACATGACCTTATCCCACGCGTCATACGGAAACTGACCGATCGGCGCGCCCCATGAGACACCGGCGTTATTCATAAGAATATCAAGGCGGTCCGTGCGCGTGTTGATTTCCAAGGCCAGCGCCTCGATACCCGCCTCGCTGCTCAAATCCCCGGCAAATCCCTCGGCATTGCCGGGGGCATCCATCGCATTCAACTCGGCGGCAACGGCGGCGCAGGCATCCCCCTTGCGCGACGCGATCAGAACGCGCGCACCAGCCATAACCAGCGCTTCTGCCGCCATGCGTCCGATTCCCGTGGCCCCGCCGGTGACCAAAGCGGTCTTGCCGTGCAGCGAAAACAGCGTTTCTGGCGTCATTGTCTGCTCCTCTGTTGGGTTCGACGCGGCGGCGGGTCCCTGTGTTGACTCAGCGCGATCTTGCCCCGAAATTTCCCTTTCAGGGAATAACAGGGGCAACAGGATCAACATGCAAGCATTACTCAGCGTCGCACCGGGCGGGCCCGAGACACTGGAACTCACCACCCTGCCTGATCCACAGCCGGGCAAAGGGGAGTTGTTGGTCGGCGTCAAGGCAGCGGGCGTGAACTTTCCGGATACCCTGATCATTCAGGACCTGTATCAGATGAAACCACCCCGCCCCTTTGCGCCGGGTGGCGAGATTGCGGGCCAGGTTCTGGCAATCGGCGAAGGTGTCACCGGCTTTGCGGTCGGCGACAGGGTCCTTGCCCTGACCGCTTTTGGCGGGTTCGCCACGCATCTGAACTTCAAAGCGGCGTCAGCGATCAAGGTGCCCGAAACCATGCCCTATGACGATGCCGCGTGTTTCATTTTCACCTACGGCACGTCCTACCACGCCCTGAAGGACCGGGCCGCGATCCAACCGGGTGAGACCCTGCTGATTCTGGGCGCTGCGGGCGGGGTTGGAAGCGCTGCCATCGAACTGGGCAAAGCGATGGGCGCAAGGGTGATTGCGGCGGTGTCATCCGCGGAAAAGGCGGAATTCTGCCGCCAGATCGGAGCGGATGAGACCATTGTTTATTCCAAGGAAATGACCAAGGACGCCCAAAAAGCTTTTTCCAAGGAAATCAAGACGCTGGCCAAAGGGGATGGCGTTGATGTCGTGTATGATGCGGTGGGCGGTGCGTATGCTGAACCGGCGTTGCGCAGCATGGCTTGGAAAGGGCGCTATCTGGTGGTCGGCTTTCCGGCTGGGATTCCGAGCATCCCACTCAATCTCGCGCTGTTGAAAGGCTGCCAGATCGTGGGTGTTTTCTGGGGCGCGTCAGTGTTCCGTGATCCCAAGGGCCATGCGGAAAACATCAGCGAATTGTTTGACTTATACGGAACGGGCCGTATCAGACCGCGCATCAGCGAGCGGTTCCCCCTTAGCCGCGCAGCCGAGGCTTTGGCGCTTTTGTCCGGGCGGTCCGTTCTCGGCAAAGTTGTGGTGGCCATTGACGAGGGCTGAATGGGTCAGCCCCGCGCGTATCCCGGCCTCTCCGGGGGGTGTTGCGAACTCGCCTCATAAGGGCAAACCCCGGTGGACATCCCCAACCGTTCGTGTCAGGAATTCCACATGGGGACAATGGAATAATGCATAAAATACTGGTTTTGAACGGTCCGAACCTCAATCTGTTGGGTACGCGACAGCCCGAGGTTTACGGCAGTACCACCTTGCAGATGGTCGAGGATTTATGCACCAACCACGGCGCGTCCGTCGGGCTGGAGGTTTCGCATTTCCAGTCCAATCACGAAGGGGCGCTGATCGATGCGATCCACGGCGCACGTGGTGTGCAGGACGGGCTGGTTCTGAACGCCGGGGCATACACCCACACCTCCATCGCGCTGATGGATGCGATTGCCTCGGTCGCGCTTCCGATGGTTGAAGTTCATTTGTCCAACATCCACGCGCGGGAGGCGTTTCGGCACAAATCCTACATCGCCTCGGTCGCGTTGGGTCAGATTTGCGGCTTCGGCGCGCAAAGTTACGTTTTGGCGCTCGATGCGCTGGCGGCGCATTTGGGAACGGAGAGTGCGGGATGAACCTGTCCGAGTATCTCAATTTTCTAAGCTACACAAAGACTCTGGAAGAGCTTTGGGATGCGCATTGCCGCCAGATGGCGCAATACGGGTTTGACCGTTTGCTTTATGGCTATACGCAATACCGCACCGAAACCTCGCTTGGCGACCCCGAGGATTTCGTGATCCTGACCAACCATTGTCAGGAATATCTGGACGGGTTTCTGCGGTCGGGCCTGTATTTCAACGCGCCGATGTTGAAATGGGCGCTGCAGAATGAAGGTGCTGCAAGCTGGCGCCTGATCAACGAGGCAATGTCCAGCGGAACCATGACTGCCGAGGAACGGCGAGTCTATGAGTTCAACCGGGCAAAGGGCGCGACCGTGGGCTTCACGATCAGCTTCACCTCGGTGTCGATGCGGTCCAAGGGTGCGATCTCGATGGCACATTACGGCGACATGACGCAGGACCAGCTGGATGCGGTCTGGGACGAGCATGGCGACGACATCCTGTTGATGAACAACATGGCGCACCTGAAAATCCTGACCCTGCCCTACAACGCGCCGAACCGTGCCCTGACGAAGCGTCAGCGCGAGGCGTTGCAATGGGTGGGTGACGGCAAGACCACGCAGGACATTGCGCTGCTGATGGGGCTAACCTCGGCGACCGTGGAAAAGCACCTGAGGCTGGCGCGCGAGGCTTTGTCGGTCGAAACCACCGCGCAGGCCGTGTTGAAGGCGTCCTTGCAGAATCAAATGTTCGTGATGGAGGCTTAGCCTCTTCTAGCGTCATATGACCTTACTTTACCTAGGGTAAGGAAATCATGACTTTTCGTTCTGACAGCAAAGTTGCAGACTGTTAATGTTCCGTGAGTGGTGGCTTTAGCCAGGGAACATTTGGTCGGATCTTTGCAATACCAAAGCTCTCCGGTCGGTCTGGCACAGGGGCGTCTATTCGTCCGCGTACCTTTGTCGGAATTTTTGAGGGGCCTCGACCATCCCCATCATGCGGGGCCCCTCATTCACCAACCTGAGGATTTGCGGGCGCTTCGGCGTCTTTTTTTGTGCCCAAACAAAAAATTCGGCCACGCAATGCGTGACCGATCTTTGCGTATTCCCGGACCCTGTTCCCAAGGTCCGGGGAAATCACTTAGCCCTGTGCGGCCTTGGCAACTTCGGCGGCGAAGTCTTCTTTTTCGACCACGATGCCTTCGCCAACTTCCAGACGGATGAAGCCGGTGATGGTTGCACCTGCTTCCTTGGCCGCTGCTTCAACGGTCAGGTCAGGGTTTACAACGAACTGCTGGTTCAGCAGGGTCGATTCCGCGACGAATTTCTTCATACGGCCGACGATCATCTTCTCGATCACCTGCTCCGGCTTACCGGATTCGCGGGCGATGTCCATCTGAACCTGCTTTTCCTTCTCGACAACCGCCGGGTCCATGTCGGCCTCGGACAGAGCCGCCGGGTTCACAGCCGCGATGTGCATCGCAACCTGCTTGCCAATGGCTTCGTCACCGCCCGATAGAGCAACCAGAACGCCAATTTTGCCCATGCCGTTGGTGGCCGCGTTGTGGACGTAGGATACAACAGTGTCGCCCGACAGTTTCGCCATGCGGCGCACCGACATGTTCTCGCCAATGGTGGCGATCTTGTCGGTCAGGGTGTCAGCAACGTTCTTTCCGCCCAGATCGGCCGCCAGCAGAGCCTCGACACTGTCGACGCCTTCGGCTGCGTATGCGATCTTGCCGACCATTTCCTGGAACTCGGCGTTTTTCGCAACGAAGTCGGTTTCTGAGTTCACTTCGACAGCAACACCGTTGCCGCCGTTGACGTGAACAGCAACCAGACCTTCGGCTGCGGTACGGCCCGATTTCTTGGCCGCTTTGGCCAGACCTTTGGTGCGCAGCCAGTCAACGGCCTCGTCCATGTTGCCGCCGGTTTCGGTCAGCGCTTTTTTTGCGTCCATCATGCCTGCGCCGGTCTGGTCGCGCAGTTCTTTCACCATTGCTGCTGTGATTGCCATCTCTTGGCTCTCCTCAATTCAAACGGATTTGGGGCAGGTCATACCCTGCCCCATATGTCATTTACGTGACGGGCAGCTTACGCTTCGGCAGGTGTTTCTGCTTCGGCGGGGGCTTCTTCTGCAACGGCTTCTTCAACCGGAGCTTCTTCGAACGCACCCAGGTCAACGCCGGCTGCACCCATCTGAGCGGTCATACCGTCCAGAGCGGCACGTGCGGCCAGGTCGCAATACAGAGCGATTGCGCGCGCTGCGTCGTCGTTGCCGGGGATGATGTAGTCAACGCCGTCGGGCGAACAGTTGGTATCGACAACAGCCACAACCGGGATACCCAGCTTGTTGGCTTCGGCAATGGCCAGTGCTTCCTTCTTGACGTCGATGACGAACAGCAGATCCGGAACGCCGCCCATCTCGCGGATACCGCCCAGCGAAGCCTGCAGCTTGGCCTGGTCACGCTCCATGCCCAGACGCTCTTTCTTGGTCAGGCCTTCGGCGCCCGATTCCATCGCTTCGTCGATCTGGTTCAGACGGTTGATCGACTGGGAAACGGTTTTCCAGTTGGTCAGGGTGCCGCCCAGCCAGCGATGGTTCATGTAGTACTGAGCCGATTTTTCGGCGGCTTCAGCGATCGGGCCAGCAGCCTGACGCTTGGTACCAACGAACAGAACGCGGCCGCCTTTTGCGACGGTGTCACGAACGGCCTGCAGAGCCTGGTCCAGCATCGGAACGGTCTGGGTCAGGTCCATGATGTGGATGCCATTGCGCGAGCCGTAGATGAACGGGCCCATGCGGGGATTCCAACGCTGTGTCTGGTGACCAAAGTGAACGCCAGCTTCCAGCAGCTGACGCATGGTGAACTCGGGAAGAGCCATGCTTTACTTTCCTTTTCCGGTTTACGCCTCGGCGGGGGTGAAAGAAGCGGATGCTCCAACCGGCGGGCCAGATAAGGATGTCTCCCCTACAAAGCCCAAACCCCGCCTGCGGGTTTGAATGGCGCGCGTATACGGTAGCTGAGTTCACCCGACAAGTGAAAAATCACCTGAAAAGTGAATTTCCAGTCGGATTACTCTAGCCGTGCCAGCGCATGCGCGTGACGCACGGCCTCTTCGCAATGCGCGGCCAGCGCCTTGCGGTTTGCGAAATCGCTGACCTTGGCGGGGCTGTGATAGATCAACTCGACCGAGCCCTGCCTGCGCGCACCCAGAGACTTGAGCAGATGCGGCGCGAAATCCATATCTCCCCACCAGCCATAGAACCGGTCCGGTTCCCCTTTCGGCGCGTGATAGATGACCGAGACGGGCTGCACATACATGAAGTCTCGCAGTTCCTCGGTGAAGAATGCCGCGAAAAGCGTTGTTTTAAATGGTAAAATGCGCAGTCCGTCGGTCGATGTGCCTTCGGGGAAAAACAGCAGCTTGTGCCCCGCGGTCAGACGCTCCTGAAACAGAAGTGTCTGCTCTCGCGCCTTTTTCGGGTTCCGTTCGATGAAAACGGTGCCGGTCGCGCGCGCCAGCCAGCCGATGCCGGGCCATTTGGCAACCTCGACCTTGGACACGAAAAACACCCGTTTACGGGAATTCAGTGCGAAGATGTCCAGCCACGAGGAATGGTTCGCCACCACCGCGCCGCGCTCGTTCATCAATTCGCCTGACGTGCGGAACCCCATCCCGAGAATCCGGAATGCGTTGCGGCAGACAAACTGGGCGACGTAAGGCGTGATCGGGCGGCGCACCCCGTAAATCGGACGCTCGATCAGGCGCAGGGCCAGAAGGATGAACAGCCCGCCGAACACCAAAATCGCCAATGGCAGACCCCGGAGTAAGACCAGCAGCCAGCCGACAAGGCCCAGCTCAATCGGGTCGGGTGCGTCATCGCTGTGCCACGAGGCGTCACTCACAGATCTATGCTCCGCCATAAATACGCCGCTGCCGGTCATTAATGCGCGCCGTATCGAGGATCAGGCAGACATCGGTGGTGTTGAACGCGTGGTCGATAAAGGCTCCCTCGCCCACGAAACCGCCCAGTCGCAGATAGGCTTTGATCAGCGCTGGCACCTGCACCATCGCCGCGCGCCGGTCCAGCGCATCGGGCGCGACCAGATCCATCGACTGAAAGACCTCGGGCTGTGCCCGAACCCTCAGATCCGGCGGCGCGAGGTGATTGTGGTGCAGCATCGAAAGCGGCTGCGCCAGAGCCTGCACATCGATGCCGTGAAAGCTGGCGACGCCGAACAGAACCTCGATCTCCCGTTCGGTCACATAGGCGGCCAGACCGTTCCAAAGATGGTACATTGCCGTGCCGCCGCGATAGTCGGGATGCAGGCAGGACCGGCCAAGTTCCAGCAGCTTTCGCCGGCTTTCTTTCAGCACGGACAGATCGTATTCGTCTTCGGAATAAAACTGCCCCAGTTCTGCGGCACGTTCGCCCGGCAACAGCCTGTAAACGCCCACAACTTCGCCAGTCGCGTCGTCAATCGCAAGCATGTGGTCAAAGAACGGATCGAACCGGTCGCGTTCCAGCCCCGCTTCATGATCAACCATCTCACCCCCGCCGCCCAGTTCGCGCACGAACACGTCATAGCGTAGGCGCTGTGCGGCAAGCAGGTCGTCCTCGGTTTCGGCAAGGCGGATGGTAAATGAAGGGCCAGCGTCAGGCATATCAGTCCTTTAAGTCACACGCGGCTGATATCGCACATATTCGGCCAAAGGCAACAGGATGACCTCTGGTGATCTCAGTTAACCTTTCCTAAACCAGTTTCACGGATCAAAGACCGGCATCAGGGCGATGCGCGTTCCGTCGATCACCACTTTCCCCTGCTCACGGAAATTCACGGTGATCTTGCCTGCGATGTTGGACTGAACCTGTCCGACACCCCAATCGGGGAAATCCGGGTGGCGGACAAACATGCCCGGTGCAAGAATGGCATTCAGGTCTGTCATGCGGGGCTCCGGTCCGGTGGCAGGTACGCTCAGGAGGTATGCATGGGCACATCAGACGTCAACCTGGCCGAGTTGATCGGCTCTCGGATCTGCCACGATCTGATCAGCCCGATCGGGGCGATCACCAACGGGTTGGAGTTGCTGGACATGGTCGGTGCCGTTCAGGGCCCCGAGATGGAGTTAATCTCGGGCAGCGTCGGCAGCGCAGGCGCACGGATACGGTTTTTCCGCGTGGCATTCGGGTCGGCCAGCGATCAGCCATTGGGCCGGGCCGATGTGGCCGAATTGCTCAGGGACGTCGCGCAGTCAGGTCGCGTTCGGGTCAACTGGAACCTGACCGGGCCGGTGCCGCGCAATCAGGTGAAGCTGGCCTTTCTGGCGCTGATGTGCTGCGATAGCGCCATGCCCTTTGGGGGTGAGGTCGAGATTGCGTCACAGGGCGAGAACTGGCTTGTGACGGGCACCGCCGACAAGCTGAATATCGATCCGGACCTTTGGAAAAGCATCCCAACCGGGCGCTTTGCAAACAAGGTCACGCCCGCGCAGGTGCAATTTGCCCTTTTGCCCGAAACCGCCTCGGCCATGGGGCGGCGGGTTGCGGTCGAAACAGCCTCAACCCGCGTGGCTTTACGGTTCTAGGCGCGGGTCGTTCCGTTCCCGCGCACCAGGTATTTGAAGCTGGTCAGCTGAGCAGCCCCAACCGGCCCGCGCGCATGCATCTTGCCGGTGGCGATACCAATCTCGGCGCCCATGCCAAACTCTCCGCCATCGGCAAACTGGGTCGAGGCGTTGTGCATCAGGATGGCGCTGTCGAGCCGTTCAAAGAACCGGGCGGCGGCGGCGGCATCCTCGGTCATGATGCAATCGGTGTGGTTGGACCCGTGCTGCCGGATATGCGCGATGGCGGCGTCGATATCGGCAACGGGTTTAGCCGCGATGATGCTGTCGAGAAATTCTTTGCCCCAATCGTCAGCCGTTGCCGCGACCGTTCCATCCACAGCCACCGAACCCTCGGCATGCACTTCGACACCTGCAGCAAGCAACGCCGCAACGACATCGCGCCCAAGTGTTTCAGCCACGTCCTTATGGATCAGCAGGCACTCGGCTGCGCCGCAAATCCCCGTACGGCGGGTCTTGGCGTTCAGCACCACATCCAGCGTTTTCTGCGGGTCGGCGGCTTTGTCGATATAGATGTGAACGATGCCTTCGAGATGGGCAAAGACCGGCACTCGCGCCTCGCGCTGGACCAGACCAACCAATCCTTTGCCGCCGCGCGGGACGATCACATCGACGTAATCTGTCATCGTCAGCAGTTCCTGAACCGCCGCGCGGTCGCGGGTCGGGATCAACTGGATCGCATCCTCGGGCAGGTTCGCGGCTTTCAGGCCTTCGACCAGACAGGCGTGAATGGCGGTCGAGGAATGAAAACTCTCGGACCCGCCCCGCAGGATCACCGCATTGCCGGATTTCAGGCACAGGGCCCCGGCATCCGCTGTCACGTTCGGGCGGCTTTCATAGATCACGCCGATCACGCCCAAAGGCGTGCGAACTCGCTGGATGTTCAGGCCCGAGGCCATATCCCATTCGGTCAGAACCTCACCCACAGGATCGGCCTGATCGGCGACGGTGCGCAGCCCGTCAACCATGCCTTGCACACGGTCCTCGTTCAGCATCAGGCGATCCATCATGGCAGGGCTCAGACCCTTTTTGCGGCCAAACTCCAGATCCTTCTGGTTGGCTTCGATGATCTGAGCCCGGTTCTTCCAGACCGCCTCGGCCGCCGCAATCACGGCGGCGTGTTTGCGTTCTGCCGAGGCAAAGGCTAGATCGGCCGAGGCCTGTTTGGCGCGCTGTCCAATATCGGCCATCAGGGCGGGGATGTTGTCGATATCCTTCATTTTACAAGCCTTTCAGGTCGGTACAGTCCAAATTTCAGGTTACAGGGCCAGATCATCCCGGTGTATCAGCGCGGCGCGACCGGGATAGCCCAGCGTCGCCTCAATCTCGGACGACTTGCGCCCTTTGATCGCGTCCGCCTCTTGCGCAGTATAGCGGCTTAGCCCTTGTGCCAGCCGGCGGGCACTTAAGTCGACGACGGAAACGGGATCGCCGCGCCCGAAATCCCCGGTCACTTCGGTGATTCCGGCAGGCAACAGGCTTTTGCCATTGGCAAGGGCCCGTGCCGCGCCATCATCGACGGTAATCTCACCGCGCGGCTTCATGGCGGAAATCCAGCGCTTGCGGGCTGCGTGCGGGTCAAGCTTTGCCGTGAACCACGTACAGTTCGCGCCATTTTCAAGCATTTTCAGCGGGTTCAAGGGCGACCCTTCAGTAATCGCCATAGTGCATCCTGCAGCAGTTGCCATCTTGGCAGCCAGCAGCTTGGTTTTCATGCCGCCTTTGGACAGGCCCGACCCGGCATCGCCGGCCATCGCCTCAATCTCGGGCGTGATTTCGTCGATCACCTCATACCGCGTGGCGTTGGCATCCTCGTTGGGATTGCCGGAATAGAACCCGTCCACGTCTGACAGCAGAATGAGTTGATCCGCGCCGACCGTAACCGCGATCTGAGCAGCCAGACGGTCATTGTCGCCATAGCGAATCTCGTCCGTTGCGACGGTATCGTTCTCATTCACGATGGGCACAACGCCCAGACTCAGCAACGTCTCAAGCGTTGACCGCGAGTTCAGATAGCGGCGGCGATCCGCGCTGTCTTCGAGCGTTACCAGCACCTGAGCCGTCTTGATCTCGTGCGGGGTCAGCGCCTCTTCGTAGGCGCGGGCCAGACGGATTTGGCCCACGGCGGCGGCGGCCTGCGACTGTTCCAAGGGCAGGTTCGCCATTGGAAGGTCCAGAACCCCGCGCCCCAGCGCAATTGAACCGGACGAGACCAGAATGACATCCGTTCCCTGCCCCCTCAGCCAGGCTACGTCCTGCGCCAGAGAATGCAACCAATCCGACCGCAAAAAACCGGCGTCGCGGTCCACCAAAAGGGCGGACCCGATCTTGACAACCAGACGTTTCGCGGAGGTCAGGGTTGCCAAGACTGCGCCTCCTCGGTGGGCTTTTGCCTTAGACGGTTTTCGTCGATCTGAGCCCGCAGGGCGCGCAGTACCTCGGTCACGCCCAGATGAGCGACGCCGGACATGGTCATGACGGGGCCGCCGCTAGCCTGTTCCAGCTCAGCTTTGGCGAGGTCGCGCTCCTCGTCATCCAGCGCATCGACCTTGTTCAGCACCGTGATCCGGGGCTTTTCGGCCAACTCTCCGCCGTAAGCTTCAAGCTCGTGGATGATGGTGCGATAGTCTTCGGCCACCGTTTGGGATGTGCCATCGACCAGATGCAGCAGCACCGCGCAACGTTCGACATGGCCAAGGAACCGGTCGCCGATCCCGCGCCCTTCATGCGCGCCTTCGATCAGGCCGGGGATGTCGGCAACCACGAATTCCACGTTGTCAACGCCGACGACACCCAGATTGGGGTGCAGCGTTGTGAACGGATAGTCCGCGATCTTGGGGCGCGCATTCGAGGTGGCCGCCAGAAAGGTCGACTTACCCGCGTTCGGCATGCCCAGCAGGCCCACATCGGCGATCAGCTTTAACCGCAGCCAGATGGTGCGGTCGATCCCAGCCTGCCCCGGGTTGGCGCGCCGGGGGGCCTGATTGGTGGCCGATTTGAAATGCAGGTTGCCAAAGCCGCCATTGCCGCCCTTGGCCAGCAGAACCCGTTGCCCGACCTCGGTCAGGTCGCAGATGACGGTTTCTTCGTCCTCGTCCAGAATCTCGGTGCCCACGGGGACGCGCAGAACGATGTCGTCGCCATCCTTGCCGGTGCGCTGTTGGCCGCGGCCGGGTTGGCCGTTCTTGGCAAAGAAATGCTGCTGATAGCGAAAGTCGATCAGGGTGTTCAGCCCATCCACGACCTCGGCCCAGACAGACCCGCCTTTACCGCCGTCGCCACCATCCGGCCCGCCGTATTCGATATACTTTTCGCGCCGGAAGCTGACGCAGCCGCTACCTCCGGCCCCGGACCGGATGTAGACCTTTGCAAGATCGAGAAATTTCATGTGTGTCCCCTACTGCAAAGGCCCCATCGGCCACAAGTCAGAGTTTCTTGGTGTACGTCCAGGTGGGCACGTTCGCATCGCGCGCCACCGAATAGGTTTCGGCATCGCCAAGGTACTGGAACCCGCAATGGGTCAGCACCCGGGCCGAGGCCGGATTGTCCTGAAACACGCTGGCAAACATGTTGGCGTTCTCAAGCGGGTTTGACCTGACCAGAGTTTCAACCGCCAGCGACGCGATCCCGGTGTTCCAGTAAATCGGCGCGACCCAATAGCCGACCTCGGACTGGTTCCGGTCCAGTCGCTTGAGAGAGATCAGGCCAATCAGTTCCGGTCCGCCATCCTTGGTGGCATCCATGACCCAGACATCCTCGTCGCGGTCATCGGCCATCGAACGCGAAACAAAGGCCTCGACCGAGCCGGGCGGCAAAGGATGCGGGATCGAGGTGGTCATACGCGCCACGCGCTCATCGCCTGCATAATATTCGATGAGACCCATATCCGACCGGCGCAGCGGGCGCAGATCGAACCGCTCGGTTTCAATGACCGGCTGGTTTATTATCGTCTCAATTTTCATTGGTGTGTTCCTCCTCCGAACAACACAAAAGCTACGGATAAAACAGTCAAACTCGCTAATGTCCACATCAGATATTTTTCCGCAGGCCGTCCTTCAACCGCATGGGCGATTCTATCGCCTGCGAATGTCCAGATCGGGTGCAGAACCACCTGACAGATCAACAAACAAAGCGCGATCGTGAGCGTTGCATCAAAGCTGGACGTGCCAGCAGCCACAAAGCCCGTGAATCCCGCAATAATCATCGCCCACGCCTTTGGGTTCAGGGGGTGAACGATAAGACCCGCCAAGAATCCGGGGGCCTCGGCCACATCGCCACCGGACGACAGGCGCAGATTGGCAATCTTCCACGCCAGCCAGCAGACATAGGCTGCCGAGGCGTATTTCAGGGCAGAAAAGACCAAAGGGGCCTGTTCCGCCATCTGCATCAGACCGAACCCGACCGGCCAGATGATCAATTGCTTGCCCAGAACAACACCAGCCACAAACGGCAGCGCCGCCCGAAAGCCATAGCGCGCACCGGTTCCCAGCAGGACCATGTTGGCCGGTCCCGGCGTGCCGACCTGCGAGGCGGCAAAGATCAGGAAACTGGTGGTTGCGACTGTCATCGGTTTTTCAATCACGACTGCGTTAAAACGAGAAAGGGGACCGGCACTTTCTGCCGGTCCCCCATGAATTTTTTCTAAACCTTCTGGGTTTCGGCTTACTCTGCGGCCTCCGCCACTGGCAGGACCGAAATAAAGGTGCGGTTTTTGAGTCCCTTGTGGAACTTCACGGCGCCATCGACGGTTGCAAAGATGGTGTGATCCTTGCCCATGCCTACGCCTTCGCCCGGCCAGAACTTGGTGCCGCGCTGACGTACGATGATGTTGCCTGCGATGGCTGCCTGGCCACCATAGAGTTTCACGCCAAGGCGGCGACCCGCTGAGTCGCGACCGTTACGGGAGGAACCGCCAGCTTTCTTATGTGCCATTCTCTCTCTCCTTAGCCCTGAGCCAGCTCTTTGGCTTGCTCAACCCATTCGGGTTTCACTTTGATGGTGTCGATAGCAGCAATCTGCTCGTCCGACAAGGCGGCCAGAGCGGCAAAGCTCTCGATACCGGCCTCAACCAGCTTTTTGGCAGCGGCGGGGCCGACACCGTTCAGCTTGGTCAGATCGTCGGCGGCAGCAGCGGCGGGTGCCTCTGCTTTGGCTTCTGCTTTCTTGGCAGGCTTTGCAGCAGGTGCCGCTTCGCCAGCTGGAGCAGACCCGGTTGCAGCTTTGATGCCCGACTTGTCAGCGCCCGACGACAGGATGTCGGTGATCTTGACCAGGGTCAGCTTCTGACGGTGGCCAACGGTACGCTTCGAGCTGTGCTTACGACGGCGCTTGACGAACTTGATGACCTTGTCACCTTTGATCTGTTCGATCACTTCGGCCTGTACGCCTGCGCCTTCAACGAAAGGTGCGCCAACAACCGGAGCGTCGCCGCCCAGCATCAGAACATCGTTGAATTGAACTTTTTCACCTGCGTCGGCAGCCAGTTTTTCAACGCGGAGGATATCGCCCGCCTGAACCTTGTACTGCTTGCCGCCAGTCTTGAGGACCGCAAACATGCGTCTTTCCTTTTCATACCCGCGTTCTGTGGTCCCCTCTCTCGGGTGTTTCTGGCCTAAGCCACCTCGAACAGCGCGCCCTTTTCGGGCCGTGTGACTGACCCCCGGACCAATCCGAAAGGGTCAAATAATAACGAGACCCGGCGCGGAAAACCGGCCGGGATGCGCGCTTATCCATAGATTGCGGATGAAAGTCAACACCAAAGCGGCGTTACAGGTCCGATCCTTTCAGCGCCTGCGCCACCGCCTCGCCCAGCCGGTACGAGATGTGATCGTACATACGGTCAAACCCGTCAAACAGCGCCTCATTCAGCGCGCGCCCGGTGTCGGTTCGGGAAAAGGCGATGTTTTCGCGCATCTGGGCCTCGTCCAACGGACGATAGGCCATCAACAGAAAAGAATACAGCCATGTCGTTGTCTCGGCGGTCATGCTGTCCTGTTGCGAGAGAAGCTCGGCCAGCAGCTCGCCATCGTCGCCACGGGAATCGGTATCAAGACCCTTGAAGAAGTTGTAATCCGAACTCAGCGCCCCCTGCACATTCTGTTCGACCAGATTGTTGACCTGAATGTACTCCTCGACCAGTTCGAACAGCACCGAGTCGCGCTTTGCGTTCTCATAGGCGTCGCGGGCCATTTCCTCGATCGCGTCGTCCGAAATCGCCCTGCGTGCCGAATTTTCCAGCGAGATGATGGTCTGCCCCAGATCGCTTTCGAAAAACACCGAGGCCTGTTCCAGCTGCGCATCCGTCAGCCCCTGATCAAAGGCATGCTCGACCTGTTTGCGCATCCACAAAGGGTCATAGATGTCTTCGACCTGCGCCTGAAAAAAGGCCCCGCCCGCATTGTCCAAAAGCGTCTCATCCAGTTCGCGCCGCTGATCCTGGCCTTCGCTGGCCAGTATCTCCATGACCTGTTCCAGTTTCAGCGCCTGCGACAAGCGGACGACCCGTTCCTGCGCGAAAAGCGGGGTCGCCCAGAGAAATGAAACCAAAAGGAGCGGTGCCAGGCGCATCATATGTCCTGAGCGGGATGCAATTCAGCCATACGGGTGGCCAGAACCTCGAACCGCATTGCCATGATTTCGTATTGGGTGGCGGTCAGCAGTTCATACACCTCTTGCATCAGAGGATGTTCCAGAGCCTTGACATAGGCATCTACGTCGTCGTCGGAAAAATCCTGATAGGTGTAGGCCGCACCGGCCAGCGCCGAGAGTTGCAGCGCCTGACGCATGCCGGTTTCATTGCGTTTCATCATTTCGCGCAGTTCATCGGCCCCGAGTTGCAGCTCGATCACACCCGATGCACTTGCGGCCAGCAAAAACCTCAGCTGAATTTCCTGCAGGGCGCGCAGCGACGTGTCGCTGCCATCCACCGCGCGGTTCATCCGCTTGAAGCTTTCCACCCGTTGCGAGCCTTTCTGGATCAGGTCAGAGACGATCTTTTGCCCTTCCAGATCCTTCGCATCGTCATCTTCGATCAGGTGCGAGGCATTCTCGGCCTCAACCAGCCGCTGCCCCAGATCCGAGGCATAGAACTCTACCGCATGTGTAAGCGCCTCGTCGCTCAGCGTCTGTTCAAGGATCACAACCGCCGTTTCATGCATGATTTCAACGTCGAATACTTCTTCCGTCAGGCGTGTCCAGTCCGAGCCGAACCCTTCCGGATCAATCCCCAGCATCTGTGGAGCCGAGCCCGAGGCTAAAGCGATGCTTTCCAACGCCACGTCAAATCCGGTTGTGGTCAAAAACGCCTCGACCCGGTCGCGATTTGCGGCGGCCACCTGCAGCGGGATCAGAACAAGCGCCAGCAGCGGCAGGACGAGGGAATGGGCGAAGCGTCGGGCAGAATTTCTCATACCAGATAGCCTAGGTGTTTTACGTCCGCAGGCAATGGAAAATCCCGCCTTTGCGCATTTCAGGAATTTTCCGCTTGCACCCCTGCCCGTTCGCCACTAAATCCCCCCCTCACAGACCCCCGCGGAGAGGTGCCGGAGTGGTCGAACGGGGCGGTCTCGAAAACCGTTGTGGGTGCAAGCCCACCCAGGGTTCGAATCCCTGTCTCTCCGCCACTATTCCATTATGTGATCGTTTCCGGCTTTCAATTCCTGCGCGCCGCAGCCCCTGAACAACCCGGCCCAAAGCGCGGTTTTGGCGGTGCAAGAGATGTTCAGCATGATCGACGGACGCGCTAAGGCGAGCCTGTCGGACTCGCCGAATGCCGAGGAAATCAGTATGGTGGAACTCAAAGAATTCTCGAACTCGCTGGAGATCTTTGTCGTTTGATTGACCGGCACGGGAACCCTCGCCCCTGCATGCTAACGGTTTCAAGGGCTTTGCGGCAAATGACCCTGCCGGTGCGCGCTAAATCGCCGTACCCGTTATGCGCGATCAGCGTGGCTTGGCTCATTCCCCGGATCTGACGCGAAACAGTGGGAAGTCCCCTTTGCGCGGGGCTAATTTTGACTCATCTCTGCGACACATTCCAAAAAGGAGGCACTCATGTCGCGTATTCTTCTTATCGCCGTCATCGCCGTAATCGGCATTGGCGCGTACTATTACATCAACAAACCCGAGCCGACACCGTCCGAACAACTGCAATCTGCCGCTGAGGACGCTGGCGAGGCCGTGAACGAAGCCGCCTCGGCGGCACAGGAGGCAACGACCGAGGCCCTGAATTCGGCCGCCGAGCAGGCCGGTGAAGCCGCATCGTCGCTGACCGAACAGGCGGCGGAAGCGGCCTCGTCCATCGCGGATCAGGCCTCGGATGCGGCCACCCAGGCGGGTGACGAAGTTGCCTCGCTGGCCGGTCAGGGGCAGGAGTTGCTCGATACCTGGGTTCAGGAGGGCATGCTGACAGCGCAGCAATTCGACTATGACAAGATGGTTGCGTCGGTGCAGGACAGCGCCCTGGCGCAGGACATCAAAACTCAGGTGATCCAGATCCTCGACGATATCAAGGCCGCGCCCGATACGGCGTTGACCAAGTTGCAGGACTTGCAGAACTTGTTGACTCAGCAATGAAAATCCGGCGGGGCCGCATCCGTGGCGGCCCCGCCTGTCCCGCTGGCGTTTGCCGCCACGTCAGGACGCGGTCAGATTGACGCCCGATCCTTTGTTTGTTTGGCTTGCCCCCAATTCCGCAGCGATGGATTTTTGACCTCGCCGCAGCAACTTCTCTGAGGATTTTCACATGACCACCCTGCCCGCATCGATGTTTGCGACTGTTCTGAAACATGACGGCTATTCCGGCACGGCAACCGGGCCCATGATCGAAAACGCCAGCGATTGGCTGGCCGAGGCGGAACTGCCCGTCCCGAAACCCGGCCCCGGACAGGTGTTGATCCGGATGCGCATGGCCTCGGTCAACCCGTCGGATTTGCACTTTATCAAGGGTGAATACGGGCAGCCCCGGGTCCAGGGCGCAGCTGCGGGCTTCGAAGGCTGCGGCGATGTGGTTGCAACGGGCAAAGGGGCCGAAGGGCTGCGGGGGCAGCGTGTCGCCTTTGTCGCCGCAGGCTCGGGTGCCTGGGCCGAATATGTCGTGACGCAAATGCAGACCTGCATCCCCCTGCGCCCTGATATCTCGGACGAAGATGGCGCGGCGCAGATCGTGAACCCTTTGACAGCGATGGCGATGGTGGACATCGCCAAGCAGGAAGGTGAGGCCTTTGTGATTTCTGCAGCGACCAGCCAGTTGGGCAAGCTGATGTGCAGTCTTGGGCGTGATCTGGGGCTGAAATCCATCGCGTTGGTGCGCCGTGCCGAGGCTGCGGAAAACCTGAAACAGCTTGGTGCGGCTGAGGTGCTGGTCACGACGGACCCTGATGTCGGACAGAAATTCGCCGACCTCAGCGCCAGCCTGAAACCCCGCGTGTTCCTGGATGCGGTCATGGATCAATTGTCGGAACAGGTGTTTACCGCCATGCCCAACCGCGCGCGCTGGATTTGCTACGGCAAGCTGAGCAACCAGGCCCCGACCCTGACGCAAACCGGTCAGTTGATCTTCATGGGCAAACGGATCGAGGGGTTCTGGCTGACCAACTGGATGATGTCCACGCCACCCTCCGATCAGATGCGCGTGGTGGCCGAGGTGCAGGCCCGTTTCGCCGACGGGCGCTGGAAAACCGATGTGTCCGAGCGGCTTACCCTGAAGGAAGTGGTGCCAAATCTGGCCGGGGCGCTGAAAAAGAGTGACGGCAAGGTGATGATCACGCCATAGTAGAACCAAACCCGCCAACAACAAGAATGCCGCGGGCGGTTCAGGGACTGGCAAACCGGCACGGGGAGGTGAATTTGGACAACGCGCAGCTGCTGATCAGCGGGCTGGCGAATGGCTGTGTGTACGGCCTGATCGCGCTTGGGTTCGTGCTGATCTACAAGGCGACCGAGGCGGTGAATTTCGCGCAGGGCGATTTCATGATGCTGGGGGCCTTTGTCACGATTGGCCTGACCAATACCGAATATATGGGGCTGCCCTTCTGGCTGGCGCTGCCGATCTCGCTGGGGATCATGGGGGCATTGGGGTATCTGCTGGACCGCCTTATCATCCGCCGCCTGTTTGGCGAAAGCCAGACCGCCGTCGTCATCCTCACTATCGCCTTGGGCTTCGTGATCCGCTTTTTCGCCGGGCTGATCTGGGGCCACGAACCCCAGACGCTGCAAAACCCGCTGGCGGGGAAAGAGGTGCGTTTTGGCGGGCTGGTTTTGGGGATGGAGGATGTGGCCGTCATTATTGTCACCGTCCTGCTGACCTGGGGCCTTTACGTCTTTTTCAGCAAAACCAAGTTGGGGCTGGCCATGCAGGGTGCCTCGCAGAACCAATTGGCGGCCTATTACATGGGCGTTCCGGTCAAGCGGGTGCAGGGGTTTATCTGGGCGCTGGCAGGCGTCGTGGCCGGGATCGCGGGCATTCTGTTTGCCGCCAAAGGTTCGGTTGATCCCACCACGGGCCTGTTGGGCATCAAGGCTTTCGCCGCCGCCGTGATCGGCGGGTTCGGCAGCCTGCCCGGCGCTTTGGCGGGCGGGCTGATCGTCGGTGTCATCGAACCCTTCGCCAGCCGCTACATCGCCGCCGGGTACAGCCAGATCGCCCCGTATGCCTTGCTGCTGGCGGTTCTGATCTTCCGCCCCAACGGTCTGTTCAGCCAGGTCCGGCTGAAAAAGGTCTGACGCATGCGCATCGTCTTCAAAACCGACTACATGCAGGATATCTGGCCTTGGAAGGACCGGTATCAGCTGAGCCTCTACCTGATCCTGCTTTTGGTCGTTTTTGCCGCGCCGTGGTTGCTGGACGACTTCTATCTGGGCGAACTGACCAACGTTCTTATCTGGGCCATCGCCGGTCTGGGGCTGATGATCCTGACTGGGCACACCGGGCAGGTCAGCCTTGGCCACGCGGCGTTTCTGGCCTTTGGCTGTTATGCCAACGTGAACCTGATCGAGGCGGGAGTGCCTTTTCTGATCGCCTTTCCGCTGGCAGGTCTGCTGACCGGGATTGCCGGGGTGACGGTGGCGATCCCTGCCCTGCGCCTGCACGGCATCTATCTGGCGATTTTCACCATGGCGCTGTCGATCCTGATGGACGACGTGATCGTGCTGGCCGAACCCCTGACCGGAGGCGTCGCCGGTAAGTATCTGGGCGGGGTCGAGATTTTCGGTCATCTCGTTGACCGCTGGGCCACGCCCAAGGATTTCTACTGGCTGGTTCTGGCCGTCGCGGTGATTGTGACGCTGGGCTACATCAATCTGCTGCGCGCGCCCTTGGGGCGCAGCTTCATCGCCGTGCGCGACTCAGAGGTTTCGGCACAGGCGATGGGTGTGGATATCGCCAGAACCAAGATGATCTCGTTCGCCCTGTCCTGCGCCGTGACCGGCTGGGCCGGGGCGCTGATGGGCATGTTCGCGGGGGCTTTCAACAACGAGACCTTCAATGTCCTGATCTCGATCCAGTTGCTGATGATGATCGTGATCGGAGGGCTCGGCTCGATCCATGGGGCGTTTCTGGGGGCTATCGTGATCGGCTTTCTGCCCCAGTTCCTGTCGATTTCCAAAGAGTATGTTGGGGCAGTTTTCGGCGGCAACACCGTCGCCATTCCCGGGCTGGAATTCGGCATCTTCGGCATGATCCTGATCGCTTTCATCCTGTTCGAACCGATGGGCATGTATGGCCGCTGGCTGAAAATCCGCACCTGGTTCGAACTGTTCCCCTTCTACCGCAAGGATATGTTCAAACGGCAGAAATCCTACCTCAAGACGGAGCGCTTGAGATGAGCCTGCTTGAGTTCGAAGGCGTCACGCTTACATTCGGCGGCGTGACCGCAGTCGACAATCTGTCATTCGAGGTCGAGCAAGGCGAGGTTTTCGCCATCGTTGGCCCGAACGGTGCGGGGAAATCCACGGTATTCAACCTGATTTCGCGGTTCTATGAACCCAATGCCGGGGCCATCCGGTTCGACGGGCACGATCTGTTACAGGTCAAAGCCTCGGGCGTTGCCGCCTATGGCGTCGCGCGGACGTTCCAGAACATCGAATTGTTCGAACACGCCACCGTCCTGCAAAACCTGCTGGTCGGGCGGCATCGGCACCGCAAGACGAACCTGATCTCGGAAATCCTGTTCACCCCATCCGTCCGGCGACAGGAGTTGGAGAACCGCGAAAAGGTCGAGGAAATCATCGACTTTCTGGACCTGCAGGCATTTCGCGACAAGATGATCTCGGGCCTGCCCTATGGCGTCCGCAAAGTGGTCGAAGTTGCCCGGGCGCTGGCGACCGATCCCAAACTGCTGTTGCTGGACGAACCGGCCTCGGGCCTGTCGGTTGAAGAGACCACCGATATGCGCTGGTGGATCGACGACATCCGGCGGCAGATGGGGATCACCGTGCTGATGGTGGAACATGACATGGGGCTGGTTTCGGGTGTCTCGGACCGGGTGCTGGCGATGGCTGACGGGGCAAGATTGGCACTGGGAACACCATCCGAGGTGCAATCCCACCCGGCCGTGGTTGAGGCATATTTGGGCAAAGCCTCATGACTGAACCGATCCTGAAAATCCGGAATATCGAAAGCTTCTATGGCCCGATCATGGCGATCCGGGGTGTTTCGCTGGACGTCTCGCAGGGGCAGATCGTTTCGATCCTTGGCGCAAACGGTGCCGGAAAAACGACGCTGATGAAAACGGTGTCGGGCGTGATGGACCCGGAAAAGGGCCAAATCACCTTTGAAGGGCAGGACATTCAGGGGTCCGAGCCGCACAAGGTCGTGCAGAAGGGTATCGTGCATGTTCCCGAAGGGCGCGAGGTGTTCCCGCTTCTGACCGTGAACGAAAACCTCAGCCTTGGGGCTTATACGGTGGCGGACAAATCCCGGATCGAACAGGATCGCGAGATGGTGTTCAGCTATTTCCCGGTCCTGAAAGAACGCCGCATGCAAGAGGCCGGCACTCTGTCCGGCGGGCAACAGCAGATGCTGGCCATCGGGCGCGGGCTGATGGCGAACCCGAAGATCATGCTGCTGGACGAACCCTCGCTAGGCCTCTCACCGCTGCTGGTGCAGGAGATTTTCGGTATTCTCAAACGCCTGAACGATGAGCAGAATATGACCATGATGCTGGTCGAGCAGAACGCCCACGCGGCGCTGGAACTGGCCCATCATGGCTATGTAATGGAGGTCGGGCGCATCGTGATGGACGGGGCCGCAGACGCCTTGCTGCAATCCGAAGACATCCGGAACTTCTATCTGGGCGTTCAGGAAGAAGGCGCGCGGGAAAACCGCCGCTGGAAACGCAAGAAGACGTGGAGGTAAGCCGAATGGACGCAAGCCCCCTGCCCCCACAGATCAACATCAACGGCGTTCAGTTCAACGCAACTCCCGGGCAGCGCCCGTTGCGGGTGGATGGCTGCACCACCATTTCCGAACTGTTCCAAAGCCGCTGCACTGAGTTGGGCGACCGGACAGCGCATCGAGAAAAAAACCTGGGGATTTGGAAGTCCTATTCGTGGACCGAGTACTGGCAACATGCCAAGTGGATCGGCCTCGCCCTGCGGAAACTTGGCCTGCAACGGGGTGAGGTCGTTTCGATCCTGTCCGAGGATCGCAAGGAATGGGCATGGTTCGACATGGGCATCCAGTGTGTCGGCGGCATTGCCTCGGGCGTCTACACGACGGATTCCGCCAGTCAGTTGAAATACGTGATCAACGACAGCGACAGCCGGGTCCTGATCGTCGAAGACGAAGAGCATCTGGACAAGTTTCTTGAGATTGAGGACGACGTTCCCGGCCTGCTCAAGGTCATCATCCTGGAAGACGAAGGCCTGCACGACCTAAACCACCCGCGTTGTATGATGATCGGCGAACTCTACGCGCTTGGAAAACAGGCCGAGGCCGAAGACCCGGGCCGGTTCGAGGCCGAGATCGCGCTGGCAAAACCGCAGGACACCGCGCTGCTGGTCTACACCTCGGGCACAACGGGCCAACCCAAGGGCGCAATGCTGAGCCATGAGAACATCCTCGCCGCCATAGAATCCGGGGCCCGGTCCCTGCCTGCGCTGGCCAGTGACGAGCAGCTGTGTTTCCTGCCGCTGTGCCACATCCTCGAACGCGACGTGTCCATCTATTTCCCGCTTGCTGCCCGGTGCACCGTGAATTTCGCCGAAAGCCCGGAAACCGTGTTTGCGAACCTGCAAGAGGTCTCACCCACTACATTCACCGCCGTTCCACGCGTTTGGGAGAAAATCTACGCCCATGTTCAAATCCTGACGCAGGACGCGACGCGGCTGGGGCGTCTGGCCTTTGGGCTGGCACTGAAAGCGGGGTTTGCGCGGGCGGAATATCTGAACTCCGGGAAACCGGTGCCCGCTTTGGTCGCGGCGCGATTTTGGGTCTGGGACCATCTGGTTCTACGCAACCTGCGCCGGATGCTGGGCATGGACAAGATGCGTCGGGGCGGCTCGGGGGCCGCGCCGATTTCGGTGGATTTGCTGAAATGGTACTGGGCAATTGGAGTCCCTCTGGTCGAAGGGTTCGGGATGACCGAAACGGCGGGGCTGGCCACGCTCAACACCACCGAAGACAACCGGGTCGGGTCCATTGGCAAAGCCGTGGCGGGCACGGATATCCGTATCTCGGAGGACGGTGAAATCCAACTGAAAGGGCTGAACATCTTTCAGGGCTACTGGCGCAACAACGCCAAAACTGCCGAGACCTTCACCCCCGACGGATGGCTGCGCACCGGTGACATGGGACGCATCGACGAGGATGGGTTTGTCACTATCACCGGTCGCATGAAAGACATCATCATCACCGCAGGCGGCAAGAACATCACCCCGTCCGAAATCGAAAGCCGCCTGAAGTTCAGCCATTACATCTCGGACGCGGTGATCATCGGCGACCAGCGCAAATACCTGACCGCCCTGATCATGATCGATCAGGAGAATGTCGAGAAGTTCGCGCAGGACAGGAAGATCCCCTTCTCAAACTTCGCCTCCCTATGCGCGGCGCCGGAAGTCAACGGTCTGGTCGGGGCCGAGGTTGATGCCGTAAACGCCGAGTTCGCGCGGGTCGAGCAGATCAAGGATTTCCGACTGATCAACGTCCTGCTGACCGCCGAGGATGACGAACTGACCGCGACAATGAAACTGAAACGCGGGTTGGTGGAAAAGAAACACGGACATCTCATTGAAGAGATGTACAGTTAGACTGGAAAGTACCGGGAGGAGAATAATGAGCAATCTGTTAAATAGCCTTGCTGCCGCAACGACCCTTACGGCATCCGCCACGCTGGGTTGGGCGGAAACCCAAGGCGTGTCCGACGATGAAATCGTGATCGGGTCTGTCAACGACCTGAGCGGTATTTTCGCCGCCGTGGGCGTTCCGGCGACCAAAGGCGCGAATGTCGTCTTTGACCGTGTCAATGCCGAGGGCGGCGTGCATGGCCGCAAGATCCGTTATGTTGTCGAGGATAACGGCTATCAGATGCCGCGCGCGATGCAGGGCTATAACAAGCTGCTGAACCGCGACAAGGTGTTTGCGATGCTGCAGTCGCTGGGCACTCCGATGAACCTTGCCGGGTTCAAGCTGTTGGACCCCAAGGGTATTCCCAATGTCGCCCCTCTGACCGCAGCGCGGCAAATGCTGCAGGAGCCGATGAAGAACAAGTTCACCTCGTTCTCGACCTATTATGATCAGGCGCGGATCGGGGTGAAGTATCTGAACGGTGAGTTCGGATCACAAACCGTCTGTATCATGTATCTGCCCACCGATTTCGGTGAAGAAATCCTTGAAGGCAGCAAGGCCGGTGCCGAAGAAGCTGGCATCACCTTTGGCGCAGAGACCACCCATAAGCCGGATGAGACGGATTTTGTCGGCTCTCTGAGCAAGCTCAAAGAGGAAGGCTGCGATATCGTTACGATGGCCTTGGGCGTGCGACAGGCGATCACCGTGGTTGGGACGGCAAAGAAAATGGGCCTGAACGATATGAAATTCCTTGGCACCTCGGCCAGTTTTCTGACCGTGGTGGCGCAGGTACCCGGTGGCGTGACGGATGGGTTCTATGCCGCTGCCTCATGGCTGGACCTGTGGGCGCGCGCCGAAGAGCCCGCCCCGGCTGCATTTATTGCTGAATACAAAGCGGCCACGGGCGAGGACCCTGTCGGTTTCTCAATGCTGGGCTATTCCGCTGCCGAGATGATGGTCAAAGCCTTGGAGGCTGCAGGCCCCGATCTGACCCATGACAGCTTTATCGCCGCGATGGAGTCGCTGGACTACACCGACGAGCTGGTTGGCAACCACATCACCTATGGGCCTGACGACCACCAGGGCGCGGATACGGTATTTGTCAGCGTCGTCGAAAACGGGGCGTGGAAACTGGTTTACGAAGAATAACCCAAAGAAAAAGGGCTCGCGATTGCGAGCCCTTTCAAATTTGTATTCCGCAACGATTAACGCTTCGAGAACTGGAACGAACGACGCGCTTTGCGCTTACCGTATTTCTTACGTTCCACAACGCGGCTGTCGCGGGTCAGGAAACCAGCGGCTTTCAGAGCGCCGCGCAGGTTGGGATCGTACAGTTGCAGCGCTTTCGAAATGCCGTGCTTGACCGCACCAGCCTGACCGGTCAGGCCACCGCCTTTGACGGTTGCGACAACGTCGAATTCGCCTTCAACACCAGCAACCTGGAACGGCTGGCGCAGGATCAGCTGCAGAACGGGGCGTGCGAAGTACACGTCCTGATCTTTGCCGTTCACGGTGACCTTGCCGGAACCCGGCTTGATCCACACGCGGGCAACAGCGTCTTTACGTTTGCCGGTGGCATAGGAACGGCCCAGCTCGTCACGTACGGGTTCACGCACGATGACTTCTTCGGCCACGGTTTCAACGCCTGCGACGGCGCTCAGCTCTTCGAGAGTATTGATCTGATCAGCCATCGGTCATTAGCTCCGGGTGTTTTTCTTGTTCATGGACTTGACGTCCAGAACTTCGGGCGCTTGCGCCTCGTGGGGATGCTCGGCACCGGCGTAAACGCGCAGGTTGGTCATTTGCTGACGCGCCAGACGGTTGCCCGGCAGCATGCGCTTGACGGCCTGGGTCACGACGCGCTCGGGGTGTGCGCCCTCGAGGATCTGCTGCTTGGTGCGCGATTTGATGCCGCCCGGGTGGCCGGTGTGCCAGTAGAAGTTCTCTTCACGCTTCTTGCCGGTCATCTGGATTTTGTCAGCGTTGATCACGATGACATTGTCGCCCATGTCCATGTTCGGGGTGAACGACGCTTTGTGCTTGCCACGCAGGCGCATGGCGACGATCGAGGCAAGACGGCCCAGAACAACGCCCTCGGCGTCGATCAGGATCCACTTTTTGTCGATGTCTGCAGGTGTTGCAGAAAAGGTTTTCATGGCAGGATAGTCCTGTTTGATGTGAAAGACCGCCCCAAAGGCGGAGCGGCCCGAATTCGATGGAGCGTATTTAGAGGGGCTGGGTTTTCGCGTCAATACACGCAGATATGTTTTTATATAGTAATTACAAATGTTTATAAAATAGGTATTATTTTACCCCATGAATTTGCACCTGCAATTGCCCAATCCGAAGCCACCGCTGGTATAGTCGCCGCAGGATTTCTGAAGAAGGAGCGTTTCTGTGCAGGATTTGAAACAGACCATCGCGGATTACGGCGCGGCGTGGCAGGAAACGGACGGCGACAAAAGGCTTGGGCTTTTGAAACGTTGCTTTGAAGAAGATGGGAGGTATGTCGATCCGACGGCTGACGTGAAGGGACTGGAGAATTTGTCGGTTCATATCGGCGAGGTTTTGGACTCTTCCGGTGGGCGTGTCGAACTCACCAGCCAGCCCAGTGTGCATCATGATGTCGTTCACTTCACTTGGCACATGGTCGATGCGATCGGGATTGAAATGGTATCCGGTCACGATTTCATTCGGCTGGGTAAGTCGGGCAAGATCGCTCATCTTGCCGGTTTCTTTGGCAATCCGCCGTCCCTGGGCTAAGGTCTAAACGCTGATCTGTTCCGGCGGGTTGTCCAGCAGCGCGCGCAACCGCTGCATCGCATCTTCGAACCGTTCAAGCGAGACATGGCCGTTCATCGCGATACGGATGGCATTTGGGGCGCGACCGTCGCGCAGGGCAAACTCGTCGGCGGACCTGAGTTGTATCCCTTCCCGTTCCGCCGCGCGGCTGAAAGCGGCGGCGCGCCAGCCGGATGGCAGGTTCAGCCAGACAAACGGCACATCCGGGGCCCAGTTCAGATCGAACCCGCCCAAGGCGTTAACGGCAACCCGGACGTATTCGCCCATCTTCTTTCGCACGTCTTTGGCAATCTGCTGGGTGCGGGGGTCGGACAGCATCAAGCGGGTTAGCTCGGCCAAGGGCTGCGCCAGACCGAAATACCCGTATTCGGCGGACCGCCGCAGGTCCACGCTGCGTTCACGGGGCGCAATCGCAAAGCCCACACGCAACGCAGGCGTCAGGGTTTTCGAGATCGACGACACGTGCCAACCCCGCTCGGGTGCTAATGCGCGATAGCTGGGCTCACGGGCATCGCCCATTCGGTAACAGTCGTCCTCAATGATCTGCACATCAAAGCGGCGCGCGATCTCGACAACCTCTTTCCGGCGTTCGAGCGGCGAATGCGAACCGGTCGGGTTCTGAACCTCGGGCGAGACGCATACGGCCTGTGCCGGTGTCTGGCGCAGGACATGTTCCATGGCCTTGGGATCGATGCCCCATTTGTCCATCTTCACGCCGACAACTTCAGCGCGCATCAACTCGCCCGCCCGGCGGAATCCTGCATAAGACAGATCTTCGACCAGAACGATTGGTTTCGCGCCGCGCAGGATCGTCTGGAAGACCAGGCACAGCCCGTTCTGCCCGCCATGAGTCAGAACGATATCGTCGTGGGACAAGGGCCCCAGTGGCAGGTCGGACAGCCAGTCAACTACAGATTGCCGCATGGGTTTATAGGCGTCGCGCGTTGGGTAATTCAGAAAAAGCCCCGGATCGGACTGAGAGACTTTCTTCAGGCACTCGCGGATCAGGGCCACCTGCCCCACATCCGCAAGCCGCGGGCTGAACAGGCTGACACTGGCGTCGTATTTGTCATCGCGCAGATGCAGCTGCCTTGCCCAGACATCGTCCAGAATTGGCGATTTTGGCGGGGCGACAAATGTACCACGCCCGACCTCGGCGTTCAGCAAACCCTCATCCGTCAGAATCGTGTAAGCGCGGGCGACGGTGCCCGGCGTGATTTGTAACCTATACGCAAGTTCCCGTACCGGAGGCAGCTTTGTGCCCACCTCCAGCAGTTTGTTATCTATGGCTTTTCGTATCGTGTCAGCGACCAGAGTGTACTTCGGTCCCTTGGATTTTGGCAGTGCTTCCGGCCAAATTGTATCCATTACAATTCTTCCTTTGATTCTGACACAATTTCGAATGTATCAAACACATGTACCGAACATTTATACTTTGTGTCAATACAATTTGAAAGGAATACCCAGATGACACGCACAATGCACAACCCCGCCCTCATGCTGCTGAACGACGGTCCACGGCTGCCGCTGATCGCTGCGCTGGCCGTGCGGTTTGCGGCGGTCGTCACGCAATGGGAACGCCGTCGGCGAAGCCGCATTAACCTGAGTCACCTTGACGACAGGCTGCTGGAAGATGTCGGGATTACCCCGCATCAGGCCCGGCGCGAAGTGAAGCGTTACTTTTGGATGGTCTAACGATCCCCAGTCCCAATTTTGGGACCTCTTCCTGGCCGGGGCTTGTCCCCGGCCTTTTTTATCCGAATCGGGCGGCTGCGGACCCGGCGGGTGGAATCGAATAGGTCATGCTGGCCCGCGCGACCGGCTCGTCTGCCCCTTCCGAAAACATCAGAACATCCCCGACGGCCAGTGTCCGGCCAAGTTTCAGCAACTTGCATGTGGCGATCATGTCAGCGCCGCCTTTGGGTTTGCGCAGAAAGTCCAAAGAGCTGCTGGTCGTGACCGCCAGTGACTGCCGGCCTTTTCGCGCCAGAACCATCGCATAGACACAGACATCCGCCAGACCAAATATCGAGGGGCCGGACACAGTGCCGCCGGGTCGCAAATGACGGTCTTCGACCACAAGGCGCATGGTGATGGTGTCTTCGGTCAAATCTTCAATGACGAAGTCCTTGTGAACCTGCGGAAATACCTCGATCAGGTATTGTGACAGTTCGTCCTTGTTCATCGCCAAAGCCATGCTTCCCCTCCTTCAATTCCCGCCCTAGAGTTGGCCCAAACGCCAGCAGGAGGGCAAGATGGCAATTTTGGAACGTAACGACACCGGTGCGGTTGCGCATTTGCGGATGAATGCGCCGGACCGGCTGAACGCCCTCAGCGACGAGATGCTGGCCGCCCTGCAGGATGAACTTGATGCGCTGCGCGAAGACGGCTCGATCCGCGCTGTTGTCCTGTCAGGGGCTGGCAAGGCTTTTTGTGCGGGACACGATCTGAAGCAGATGACCGCTGGACGGCAATCCGAAGACGGCGGAAAGGCCTATTTTCAGGACCTTTTTGCACGCTGCACCAAGGTGATGATGTCGATCCGGTCCCTGCCGCAACCGGTGATCGCCCAGGTCCACGGAATCGCCACCGCGGCGGGGTGCCAACTGGTGGCCACCTGCGATCTGGCTGTGGCCGCAGAAGGTACGCGCTTTGGCGTGAACGGGGTGAATATCGGCCTGTTCTGCTCGACGCCCATGGTGGCGCTCAGCCGCAACATCCCCCGCAAGCAGGCGTTTGAGATGCTGACAACGGGCGACTTCATCCCAGCCGAACGTGCGGCGGAACTTGGCCTTATCAACCGCGTGGTCCCCGAGATGCTGTTGGAACATGACACCAATACGCTTGCCACGCAGATCGCGGAAAAGCTTGCCGTTGCAGTGAAAATCGGGAAACAGGCATTTTATCAGCAGCTGGAAATGCCCATCGAGCAGGCCTATGGCTTTACGGGCGAGGTAATGGCACAGAATATGTTGTACCGCGATACCGAAGAAGGCATTTCCGCCTTTATCGAAAAACGTCCGCCCAATTGGTCCCAATAACGCAATTGTTTTGTACGTTTTTTGCCACTGTCGTCATTTTTTCACTTTTCAAATAGGCGGCACTGTGGCAAATCTAGGTCGAAGCTTGGGCTTCGAACACTCTTATGGGTCGTCGTGGGCGGAAGGTCCCTCCAGCTGGTCTCTCTCACCGGCGTTATCATTCCCGCAGCGGCGACCCCAAGAACCTTCCCTGAAATAAGCGATGATTTATGCAGAGCAGTCCAGTTGCGTTGACCTGAGCTGTGTCCTATGTGGCACCCTATGACACAGGAATTGCACATCGTGGGCGGCGGCATGGCCGGGTCCGAGGCCGCATGGCAGGCCGCTGAAATGGGCGTGGATGTGGTGATCCACGAAATGCGTCCCAAAGTGGGCACCTTTGCGCATCAGACCGGCAATCTGGCCGAGATGGTGTGCTCGAACTCGTTCCGCTCGGACGATGACGAACAGAACGCCGTTGGCCTGCTGCATTGGGAAATGCGCGCAGCGGGTGGGTTGATCATGACCACCGCCGACGCGCATCGCCTGCCCGCTGGTGGCGCATTGGCCGTTGACCGCGATCCGTTTGCCGAGGACGTGACAGCCAGGCTGCATGCCCATCCCCGCGTCTCGGTCACGGGGGAAGAGGTCACATCCCTGCCCGATCAGGGCAATTGGGTTTTCTCCACCGGCCCCCTGACCTCTCCGGCGTTGGGCGAAGCGATCCGGGCGGAAACCGGGACGGATGCGCTGGCTTTTTTCGACGCCATCGCCCCAATCGTGTATGCCGACAGCATCGACATGAGCAAAGCGTGGATGCAGTCACGGTATGACAAGGGCGAGACCGAGGAAGAACGCACCGCCTATCTGAACTGTCCCATGGACCGCGATCAGTACGAGGCATTCATCGACGCCCTGCTAGTCGCAGACAAGACCGAGTTTCACGAAGGCGAGACAGCGGGGTATTTCGACGGCTGCCTGCCGATCGAAGTGATGTCGGAACGCGGGCGGGAAACCCTGCGGCACGGGCCGATGAAACCGGTGGGGCTGACCAATCCGCACCAGCCGGATGTCAAACCTCATGCGGTGGTTCAGTTGCGGCGCGACAATGCATTGGGCACCCTGTTCAACATCGTCGGCTTCCAGACCAAGATGAAATACGGGGCCCAGACCGAGGTGTTTCGTATGATCCCCGGACTGGAAGACGCCAGCTTCGCGCGCCTTGGGGGTATTCACCGTAACACGTTCATCAACTCGCCCACTCTGCTGGATGCGCAGATGCGGCTGAAATCGAAGCCGAATATTCGCTTTGCCGGGCAGATCACCGGCGTTGAGGGCTATGTTGAAAGTGCCGCGATGGGGCTTTTGGCGGGCCGTCTGGCCGCTGCCGAGATCCTGGGACGCAGCTTGCCAGAGGTCCCGCAGGACAGCGCCATGGGCGCGTTGATCCATCACATCACCGGCGGGGCCGAGGCCAAGACCTTTCAGCCGATGAATGTCAACTTCGGCCTGTTCCGCCCTGTGGACGGGTTGAAAGGCGGTCGCCGGGGCCGCAAGGACCGGTACAAGGCCTATACGGACAGGGCAAAGGCAGAATGGACCGATTGGCTCGCGAAGTGCTGACTGGACGTGTTGCGCCGCGGCGGCGTAACATACCGGCATGAGCGACGATTTTTTCAAGAAAACCTACGACCTTGAAAGCCCCGAGGACACGCGCGACCACTACCAGAAATGGGCCGCGTCTTATGAAAATGAGGTGGCCGAGCAAGGCTACGTGACGCCGGGCCGCGTGGCGCAGGCACTGTGGTCCAAGATGCCCAAGGCACAAACGCCGATCCTTGACTATGGCTGCGGGACGGGCCTGTCTGGTCTGGCCCTGCGCGCAGCCGGGTTCGAGGTTATCGACGGCATGGACCCCACCCCCAACATGCTGGAAGCCGCCGCCGCCAAAGGCGTCTACCGCACATTGACCGGCTTTGAGATCACCGATCCCGAGCCGTTGAAACAGGGAGCATATGACGCGATCACCGCGATTGGCGTCGTTGGCTCGGGGGCCGCCCCGCCTGAAACCTTTGATCTGCTGATGCACGCGCTACCCAAGGGCGGCTTTCTGGCGCTTTCCTTTAATGATCATACGCTTGCCGACCGTTCCTATACCTCACGTCTGAACGACTGGCTGGATATGGGAGCCGCCCGGCTGCTGTTCCGCGAATATGGGCCGCACCTGCCCGGGATGAACATGAACTCTGATGTGTATGTGCTAGAAAAGACGTGACTTTTATCACCCGGTTCGCGCCGTCGCCAACTGGCCCGCTGCATCTGGGCCACGCCTATTCTGCACTGCTGGCCAGCGATATGGCCGTGGCCGAGGGCGGAGAGTTCCTGCTGAGGATCGAAGATATCGACCGATCCCGCGCGCGCCAGCAGTGGGAAGATCAGATTTATGACGATCTCGACTGGTTGGGCCTGTGGTGGCCCAAGCCTGTGCTGCGCCAATCAGAGCGGTTACAGGACTACGAACAGGCGCTGGACCAACTTTGGGAGCTTGGGCTTCTATACCCCTGTTTTTGCAACCGAAAAGACATCGCCGCCGCCGCTGCCGCCCCGCAAGAGGGTGCGCCGATGCACGGACCGGATGGCATCATCTACCCCGGCACCTGCAGGGTTCGGTCTCAGGAAACGGGCGATCATCGTTCGCAACGGCCCACGGACCAGCCGCTGAGGCTGGACATTGCCAAAGCCGCGCGTTTGGTGTCGCACGTCGCCAGCGGATTTCACGAACTCGGCGCAGGCGCAAACGGTGAAACAGGCAGGATCACATTCTCGCCCGAAGAACTGGAAACCACCATCGGCGACGTCGTGCTGTCCCGCCGGGGGATGGGCACCTCTTACCACCTGTCCGTGGTGATCGACGATGCCGCACAAGGCATCACCCGCGTCGTGCGCGGTCAGGACCTGTTCGAAGCGACGCGCATCCACGTGCTGCTACAGGCAATACTCAGCCTTCCGACGCCCGAGTTTTTCCACCACGAACTGGTCCGCGACGAGGCTGGCAAACGCCTTGCAAAAAGGGACGATGCCCGCGCCATTTCAAAATACCGCGCCGAAGGGGCGACGCCGCAGGACATCCGCGCCATGGTCGGCCTCTGACCCGTCTTCATCTTTTCAAAAATACTCTCGCCGAAGGCATGGCGCTTGCGCCATTCAGTCCATCGGTTTCATCAACTTGACCTCAGCCCCATCCCGCACCGCAGTGTAGAAACAGGTGCGACGGTTCGTGTGACAGGCCGGGCCGGTCTGGCGCACCAGAACCAGCAGGCAATCCCGGTCGCAATCGACGCGGAAATCGAGCAACTCCTGCACATGGCCCGAGGTTTCGCCCTTGATCCAGAACGCCTGGCGCGACCGCGACCAGTAGGTCACGCGCCCGGTCTCCAGCGTGCGCTCGACTGCTTGCGCATTCATCCAGGCCATCATCAGCACTTCGCCGGTCGCTTCGTCCTGCGCGATGGCGGGGATCAACCCGGTCTCATTATATTTCAGCGTAGCTGGGTCGAACGTGACGGTGTCAGACATGACAAAAACCTTTTGCATCCCGTGGGCTGGTCACTATGTATGGGGAACACGCAACGAGGGAAAGCCATGAGCGGCGAGAACGACCTGATCAAGCTGTATTCCGGACGGATTTTGGCGCTGGCGGCGGATATTCCGCATCTGGATCGGCTTGAAAACCCGGATGCAACAGTCAAGAAACGGTCACCCCTTTGCGGATCGACCGTAACGGTTGACGTGAACGTGCAGGATGGCCGTGTTACCGGATTTGGGCAGGACGTAAAGGCCTGCGCGCTGGGTCAGGCCTCGGCTTCGGTTGTCGGCGACGCTGTGATCGGCGCTACACGGGCGCAGGTTGAAACAGCGCGGGATCAACTGGCCGCGATGTTGAAACAGGGCGGCCCTGCCCCGGACGCGCCGTTCGATGGGCTCGAAGTGCTGATGCCCGCGCGCGAGTACAAGAACCGCCACGCCTCGATCATGCTGGCGCTGGATGCGACGGCCGAGGCGATGGAGCAGGCCGAGCAGGCCAATTGCGCCTGAACGTGGCGTTTTAGGGCAAACCCGTCTAACCTTCGCCCAATATTGGGGGAAGTTCGGGTTTGAACGATTTACTGGAACATTTTGTAACGCTTTGGGTCGTCATCGATCCCATTGGCACCATGCCCGTCTTCATCGCCGTTACCGCCGGGATCGAGGCATCAGCCCGCCGTCGCACCGCCCTGCTGGCTGCCCTTGTCAGTGCCGGCGTTTTGCTGTTCTTCCTTGTCTTCGGCCAATTGCTGATCGAGGCGCTGGATATCGGGCTAAACTCGTTCCAGGTGGCCGGTGGGATCATCCTGTTCCTGTTCGCGCTGACGATGATCTTTGGCGAAAGCAAGCAAGAGGTCGAGCAGCGTCAGGCCGAAGAGGACGCGGAAGACAAGATGCACAAGCAGAACCCGGCGATTTTCCCTTTGGCGGTGCCGTCGCTGGCCTCGCCCGGTGCGATGCTGGCGGTTGTGATCCTGACGGACAACAACCGGTACAGCGTCGCGGATCAGGGGATTACCGCCCTGGTGATGCTGTCGGTTCTGGCGATCGCCTTTGTCCTGATGCTACTGGCCGAGCCAATCATACGTCTGATCGGTCATTCCGGCGCGGCCATTATCAGCCGAGTGATGGGCATGATACTGGCCTCGGTCGCGGCAAACTCGGTCCTGTCGGCGATGCTTGAAATAATCAAAACCGGGCAGCTTTGAGAAAAAACCGCCGCACCTTCCGGGCGGAAAGGGCGGCGGCAGGTAATGCGTTTCTCGTGTGGGGTCCGGAAGACCGCGCGGGGCCGAGGCATGGCCCCTCAAGGGGTGTGGGACAGGCAGGTCACCCTTGACTGAAATGGGAAGACACGCGCGGTTTGATCGGCACGAGAGCGCAGGCAGAAAGGCTTAGAACCCGACAGGCATGTGAAGCGCGACCATCAGGATCACGACCAGCGACACCACACCGGCTGCATCCTGCAGGATGGTCGATTGCGAACGGTTGAACGCGGTCTTGATCTGGGTCAGCATGTGTCACCTCCGGTCAGCGATTTAATCCTTTGTTGACCTTTTGTTCTCATATTTCACCGAGTCGGTAAAGAACTTTTTGAGAACATTTGTGAACTAAATGATGACTTCTGCGCTAACCCACTGAAATCAAACGGATCGCCTGATCCTGCTTCATCAGCCAAAGCAGAACACGGGCGGCCCGCCCCCGTTCGGATTCAAGTTTGGGGTCTGCGTTCAGCAAGGCCCGCGCGTCGGTCTGCGCCACGGCCATCAGGCCCGTTTGCCGTTCAAGGTCGGCGATGCGGAATTTCGGCAACCCGGATTGCGCGGTCCCGATCAGATCGCCCGCGCCGCGCATCTGCAAATCGGTCTCGGAAATGCGGAACCCGTCTTCGGTTTCGCGCAAGACCTCCAGGCGTTTGCGCCCGCCCTCGCTGAGCGGTGGCTGATACATCAGCAAACAGGTCGACTCGGCGTCCCCCCGCCCCACGCGCCCGCGCAACTGGTGCAATTGGGCAAGACCAAAGATTTCAGCCCGCTCAATCACCATGATCGAGGCATTGGGCACGTTGACGCCAACCTCGATCACCGTGGTGGCCACCAGCACCTTGGTCTGTCCGTTCTGAAAAGCCTCCATCGCCGCGTCTTTGTCGGCGGGCGGCATCTGGCCATGCACCAGCCCGACATTGCCGTCGCCCAGAATGGCGCGCAGCCGTTTGAACCGTTCTTCGGCTGCGGTCAGGTCGGACACCTCGGATTCGTCGACCAGGGGGCACACCCAATAGCATTGCCGCCCCTCATCAATGGCGCGCTGCAGATGGGCCACGACCTCATCCATACGCTGCGTGCTGACGATGGCCGTTTTGATGGGCTTCCGTCCGGGCGGCTTTTCGTCCAGCACCGAGACGTCCATATCCCCGTATTGCGCCAGCGCCAGACTGCGGGGGATCGGCGTGGCGGTCATCACCAGCACATCCGCACCCTGCCCCTTGTCCGAAAGCTCCATCCGCTGGCGCACGCCAAAGCGATGCTGTTCGTCCACAATGGCCAACCGAAGCGCGTGGAATTCGACATCGCTTTGGAACACTGCATGGGTGCCGACCAAAATCTGGATGTCGCCACTTTTCAGCGCTGCCAGTTTTGCCTTTCGTTCCAAGCCCTTATCCCGCCCGGTCAGGATTTCCAGAACCACACCGGCCTCTTCAGCCAGTGGCCGCAACCCTTCCAGATGCTGCCGGGCCAGAATTTCGGTCGGGGCCATCATGACGCCCTGCCCCCCGGCTTCGACTGCCACCAGCAAGGCCATGAACGCCACAAGCGTCTTTCCCGCGCCCACATCGCCCTGAAGCAGGCGGTTCATGCGCGATTCTGAGGCCATATCCGCCGATATTTCCTCGATCGCCCGGCTTTGCGCGCCTGTGGGCCGGTACGGCAGGCTGGCCAGAACCTTGGACTGCAGCGCACCGGTCCCAACGCTGACAACACCGCGGGCCTTCCGTTCCCTCTGACGCGCCAGGGCCAGCGTCAGTTGATGCGCAAGCAGCTCATCATAGGCCAGCCGTTCCAGCGCCGGTGCAAACGGTGCGACATCGTCAGCGCCCTGCGGGTTGTGCGCCGCCCGAATGGCCCCGGCCCAATCCGGCCAGTTCTTTTGCGAAAGCTGAGCCGGGTCGATCCATTCCGCCAACTCCGGCGCGCGGGCCAGCGCACTGCGCGCCGCTTTGAAGGCGGTCTTTTGCGTCAGGCCTTGCGTCAGATGATAGACCGGTTCGAATTCGGGGATCCCGCCCGCCTGTTCCACCGGCAGCATGTGGTCGGGATGCACCATCTGCGCCATGCCATCGAACAGTTCCAACTTGCCCGAGATCACACGGCGCGACCCCTGCGGCAGCACCTTTTTTAGGTAATCCCCCCGCGCGTGGAAAAAGACCAGTTGGAAATCGGCCTGAGTGTCTTCGACGTGAACCCGATAGGCACCACCCTTGTTTCGCGGCGGTCGGTGCGTGCCAACGGTCACTTCGACCGTCAGCGTCTTCGGCAGATCGGCCCCCTGGATCGTTTCGCGCCTACGCCGGTCGACGACGGCATAAGGCAGGCCGAACAGCACGTCGCGGGGGCTTTCGACCCCCGCTTGCATCATCACCTGAGCCGTTTTCGGACCGACGCCCTCCAACGTTTCAAGCCCTGCGAACAAGGGGAAAAGCTGTTCCGGCCGTCCACTCATGCGCCGTCGATCAGCTGCAGCCAGCCATCCTCATCCAGTGTTTCGATGCCAAGCTCGGCGGCTTTTTTCGCCTTTGACCCCGCGCCCGGACCGGCGACCAGCAGGTCGGTCTTTTTGCTGACCGAGCCGGACACCTTTGCGCCCAACGCTTCGGCCCGCGCCTTGGCTTCAGCGCGGGTCATCTTTTCCAGCGTGCCGGTGAAGACAACGGTTTTGCCCGCCACTGGGCTGCCGGTTGTATCCGGCCGTTTCGCCTCCTGCACCTGCAGTTGCGCGACCAGAGCGTCGATGCTGGCGCGTTCTGCCAGCTGGGCAAAGGCCGACACCAACGCGCGCGCCATAATCTCTCCGATCCCGTCGATGCCAAGCAAATCTTCCCACTCCGGCCCCTCAAAACCCGAGGCTGAGGTGACCGCATGCTCAAACTCTTCCCAGCGCCCGTAGTGGTTCGCGATCAGGTTCGACGCGGCTTCGCCGGTGTGACGAATACCGAGGGCGAACAGCAGGCGCCCAAAGGGAATGCTACGCTTTTCGTCGATTGCCGCCCACAGGTTGCCAGCGCTCTGCGCGCCCCACCCTTTACGGTTGGCCAGCTTGTTCAGATTGCCCGCATCCCTGCTTTGCAACGTGAAGATATCGACCGGTGTTCGGATCGGCAGGTCGGGGTCGTCATAGAACATCTCGATCTGTTTTGCGCCCAGACCTTCGATGTCGAACGCTTTGCGAGAGACGAAATGTTTCAATTTTTCAACCGCCTGCGCCGGGCAAATAAGGCCGCCAGTACAGCGCCTGACCGCATCGCCTTCTTCTCGGATGGCGTCGCTTTGGCATTGCGGGCATGTCGTCGGAAACTTGTATGGCGCGGCCCCTTCGGGCCGTTTCGACAGATCGACATCGGCGATTTTCGGGATCACGTCGCCTGCGCGATAGACCTGCACCCAGTCGCCTTCGCGAATGTCCTTTCCATCGCGGATCGTTCCGCCCTTGGCGTCGCGCCCGGCGATGTAATCCTCGTTATGCAGTGTGGCGTTCGAGACCACGACGCCGCCCACCGTCACCGGATGCAACCGCGCAACTGGGCTGAGCGCGCCGGTGCGGCCGACCTGAATGTCGATCGCCTCAAGCCGGGTCCAGGCTAGTTCGGCCGGGAACTTGTGTGCAATGGCCCATCTGGGCGTTGTCGAGCGGAATCCCAGCCGCGCCTGCAACGCCAAATCGTCCACCTTGTAGACGACGCCATCGATATCATAGCCGAGGGTCGCGCGTTGTTCTTCGATGCTGCGGTAATGGGTCAGCATCTCGTCGGTTGTCGCACAGACTTTTGTAAGCGGGTTGGTCGAAAACCCGAACACTTTGAGCCGTTGAATCGCACCCATTTGCGTGTCAGCAAGGGGTGCAGACAGTTCCCCCCAGGCATAAGCAAAGAAGCGCAGCGGGCGCGATTGGGTGATCGAGGCATCCAGCTGACGCAGAGAACCCGCCGCCGCATTTCTCGGGTTGGCAAAAAGTTTCCCTCCGGCCTCGGACTGGCGCACGTTCAGGTTTTCGAAATCCTGGTGGGACATGTAAACCTCGCCCCGGACCTCCATGATATCCGGCGCGCCGCCGATCTTTTGGGGAATGTCCGCGACCGTGCGGGCATTGGCCGTGACGTTTTCGCCAACTTCTCCATCGCCGCGCGTCGCGGCCTGAACCAGTTCGCCGTGTTCGTACCGCAGCGAGAGCGACAGCCCGTCAATCTTCGGTTCTGCCGTGAACGCCAAAAGGGCGTCGGCGTCCAGCCCAAGGTACTTTCGGATCGAGCGGTCGAAATCCGCCACATCCTGATCATCGAAGGCATTGCCCAGCGACATCATCCGCACCGCATGCGTGACCTTCGAGAACCCGTCAGCTGCCCGTGCGCCCACCTGATCCGAGGGGCTGTCTTGCCGTTTGAGATGCGGGAACTGTGCTTCGATCTCGGCATTTCGGCGTTTGAGCGCATCGTATTCCGCGTCCGAAATCTCGGGCGCGTCTTCCGCGTGATACAGCGTGTTTGCCCGCGAAAGCTGCTCGGCCAGACGCGCAAGCTCTTCGCGTGCCTGCTGCTCTGTCAAATCCTGCGCTGAAACTGAATCGCTCATGCCCTCGCCCCGTCACTTAGTCTTGGACCTCAGTGATAGGGCGAGGCCATGGCCAGGTCCAGACGTGCTGAGCCGTGAGTGGAGGTGCCGCCCTGGACCGGCGGCGGCACATGTCCGGTCAAATCAAGCGCCGACGGCCATTCGCGTCTCGTCCATGCTGTTGGACTGCGGGTCGCGCAGAACGTATCCCCTGCCCCAAACGGTTTCGATATAGTTTTCACCACCCGTTGCATTGCTGAGTTTCTTACGCAGCTTGCAGATGAAAACGTCGATAATCTTCAATTCGGGTTCATCCATGCCGCCATACAGGTGATTCAGGAACATCTCTTTGGTCAGCGTGGTGCCCTTGCGCAAACTCAGCAACTCGAGCATCTGGTATTCCTTGCCGGTCAGATGAACCGTTTTCCCGTCCACTTCGACCGTTTTGGCATCCAGGTTCACGGCGACACGCCCGGTATGAATGATGGATTGCGAATGCCCTTTGGAGCGGCGGATAATGGCGTGAATACGCGCCACCAGTTCTTCGCGGTGAAAGGGCTTGGTCAGGTAATCATCCGCCCCAAAGCCGAACCCCTTGATCTTGCTTTCAGTGTCGTCGGCACCGGACAGGATCAGAATCGGGGTTTCCACCCGCGCGATCCGCAATTGGCGCAACACTTCATGTCCGTTCATGTCCGGCAGGTTGAGGTCCAGCAAAATAAGATCGTAGTCATAGAGCTTCGCCAGATCGATGCCTTCCTCGCCCAAGTCCGTTGCGTACACATTCAGGTTTGCATGTGTCAGCATCAATTCGATGCTTTTGGACGTGGTTGGATCATCCTCGACAAGAAGTATTCTCATTTACTGCTCCAATTCGGGTCAACAATTCCTATTGAAGTTAACCCTGACCAATAATGGTTAATCTGACGTTACCGTTGAATCATTTATTCGGTATCGCCTTTAGGTTGTCTATATTTTTTTAGGGCCGTCACCTTCAAGGCATCCACACCGTGTTCTGCGACGGCTGAAACCCATGTATTGAACTCTTCATCGCTGATGCCATAGCGCTTTTTTGCGTCTGACAGGGTGATCAGCCCGTACAGAACCCCGCGCACGACAATTGCCTTGCGCGAGGCGACCCAGCGGCGCGTGTCCCCGGGCGGTAAATCGGCGCGTGTCAAAACCGTTCCATCCGGCAGGGTTACGGACCGTGGCCCTTCAACTTTGTGCAAATACATCTCTCAGCCCTTTCCTGATGCGACAAAGTTGCAGCCAGCCTACTTAATGGCGCGTGAAACCGCCCCTTGAGAGTGTCTAGAATTTTCCTATATTCTGCCGGTCTTTCTTAACCCGGACTGGAATCGCCATGGCCCTCGCTGCCGAGACCCAAATCAATTCGCTTGGCTTTGCCAAACCGCCCTCGGAAACGCGGGTGGTTGTTGCCATGTCCGGCGGCGTGGACAGTTCCGTTGTGGCGGCGCATCTGGCCGATCAGGGCTATGACGTGGTCGGCGTGACGCTGCAGCTTTATGATCATGGCGCGGCGCTGGCCAAGAAAGGCGCGTGCTGCGCGGGGATCGACATCCATGATGCACGTCGCGTGGCCGAGGAGCGTGGCTTTCCGCACTACGTTCTGGACTATGAGAATATCTTCAAGGACGCCGTGATCGACGAGTTTGCCGACAGCTACCTGGCGGGCGCAACCCCTGTGCCCTGCATTCGCTGCAATGAGCGGGTGAAATTCAAGGATCTGCTGGAAACCGCCAAGGACCTTGAGGCCGACTGCATGGCGACCGGCCACTATATCCAGCGCAAGATAGGCCCTAAAGGCCCGGAACTGCACAGCGCCGAGGATGCCAATCGCGATCAATCCTACTTCCTGTTCTCGACCACGCCAGAGCAGCTGGACTTTTTGCGCTTCCCGCTGGGCCACCTGCCCTCGAAAGACGCCACGCGCGAGATGGCGGCGCAATACGGGCTGGCCGTGGCCGACAAGCCCGACAGTCAGGACATCTGCTTCGTGCCCAATGGCAACTACGCCAGCGTGATCGAAAAGCTGCGCCCCGGAGCAGCCGAACCGGGTGAGATTGTCCACGCCGATGGCCGCGTTCTGGCGCAGCACGACGGGGTGATTCACTATACCATCGGTCAGCGGCGCGGTTTGGGCATCGGCGGCCTGAGTGAGCCGCTTTACGTGGTCAAGCTGGACGTGGACAAGAAACAGGTCGTCGTCGGCCCGAAAGAGATGCTGGCCACCCGCACTGTCCCGGTGCGCGAGATCAACTGGCTGGGCGATGAGCCCTTTACCTCGCGCGATGAATGGCATCTGTCGGTCAAGGTCCGCTCGACACGCCCCCCGCGCGAGGCGATTGTGCGCCCTTTGTCGGACACGACTGCCGAGGTTGAACTTCTGACACCCGAAGAAGGCATCTCTCCCGGTCAGGCTTGTGTGTTCTATGAAAGCACCGGCAGCCGCATCTTCGGCGGCGGATGGATCTGGCGCGGTTACTAGATCGCGTCCGTCCAAGAGTTGCTGAGGATGTAAAGCCCGGCGAAGATCATGACAAAGGGCACCAGCTTTTCCAGCCTGTGCGCAAGATGTCCTGTCATGAACGGTACCCTGGCCCCCAGCAGCGCGACCGAGGCCAGACCCAGCGCCGCACTGCCCGCGCCGATAAGGCCCGCAATTCGGAAACCGGGGGCGGAATCGGCCAGCAGAGGCGCGAGCACGGCGAACGTATCCATCGACAGGCTGACAAACAGCATCGAAATCACTAGGGTCGAGGCACCGGTTTCGATCTTGGGGTCCTGCGTTGGCGACGTGCCGCGGAACTGACGCAGAACGCCCAGCACTCCCAAAGTCAGGGGGATAAGGCCCAGATAACCGGCCCAATGGGGTATGACGTCATCGACGCCGATTGCCACCAGATAAGCGGCGGTGATGACAAGTATCTGCGCGGCAAGAAATCCCAGAACCGACCGTTTTGGCCCCGAAACCATCATCAGCGCCAGCAAGGCCGCGACATTATCGAGGTTGGTCAGAACCTGCGCCGTAAAGGCCGACAGTGCAAAGACCGCATAATCCAGCATCAGGCGTTCATCCGATCCAGCACGGCGCGCGCGGCGCGCAGACCCGGAGCCTCGCCCCCACGACCCAGCCGATCCATGGTCAGGTCCATCGCTTGACGTTGCGCGTCGGGGGCGTTTGCAACCTGCCTCAGCGCCTCGGCTATTTTATCCGGCTGGCAATCATCCAACAGGCATTCGGGAACGGCGCGGGTTTCGGACACCAGATTGACCAGCGTCACCGTGTCCAGACTAACCATCCGCTTGGCGATCAGCGTGGTCAGCCAGTTCAGGTTATAGGCGATCACCATCGGCGTCGCCTGCGCGGCCAATTCCAACGAGACCGTGCCCGACGCCGCCAGAGCAAGATCGGCGGCTGCAAACGCGGCTCGCTTCTGCGCCTGCGCCTGATCCGAGGGCATATCCCTCGGGTCGACGACCAGCGGCGTCCCCGGCCAATCCCGAACGTGTTCGGAGACCGTCTCAACCATATGCGCGACCGCCGGAACAACGATGCGCGCCTCGGGACGGTCCTGCAGAAACTGTTGCAGCGCCGAGCCGAAGATCGGCGCCAGCCGTTCGACCTCCCCCTTGCGAGAGCCGGGCAGTGCGAGGACAATGGGAGCATCGCCAAGATCATGATCCGCGCGGAACCGTGCAATGTCCTGTTGGGATGCCACGGGTTCGTTCACAACCGGATGGCCGACGAAATCACATTCCATCCCGGCGCGTTCCATATAGGGCGGCTCGAACGGTAGCAGCGCCAGTACATGGTCAATGACCTTGGCCATCTTGTCCGCCCGTCCCGGCCGCCACGCCCAGACGCTGGGGGCGACATAATGGACGGTGCGGGTATCGCTTGACGCTTTGACGATCTTTGCCACGCGCAGGCTGAAATCGGGGCTGTCGATGGTGATCAGCACATCCGGTTTGGTGTCCAGAACGGCCTGCGCAGTCTCGGCGATCCGGCGTTTGAGGTGGAAGAACTTGGGCAGAACCTCGACCAGACCCATCACGCTGAGTTCGGACATGGGAAAACGGCTGTTCAGCCCCTGTGCCCGCATCAGCGGCCCGCCGACGCCATCAAACTGCACATCCGGGACAAGCGTTTTCAGCCCCTCCATCAGTGCGCCGCCCAGCCGGTCGCCCGAGGGTTCACCGGCGACCAGAAACACGCGCATCAGACGGCCCGCTCGCGCACGAAAAGAAACAGGCCCAGACGATTGCACTCGGCGATCACCCGGTCCCGCTGCAGGACGATTACGCCTCCCTTTTCGATGACAATGCCGGACAGCCCTGCGGCCACGGCACCGGTCACGGTGTCCGGTCCAATCGCGGGAAGGTCTGCGCGCCGGTCCTGATCGGGTTTGGGGCCCTTGAACAAAACTCCGCCGCCCGCGTCCGGGCGTTGCGTCAGTGATTGCAGCATCCAGGCGGTGCCGAAAATACCCTCGACCGCCAGAGCCTGCCCCTTGGCGACGGCGCAGGCTTGGCCGATATCGGCGGCCCCCATGGCGCGCAATATCCCGGCGGCCCGGTCGGCGTCGGCCAGATCAGCCTCGGACGGCTGCGCTTCGGTCAGGCACCCCAAAGGCTGCAGAAGACCCGGCGCGATGTCGTGTGCGGCGCGCACGTGCAGACCGGCCTCTTCGAATATCCCGATGGCGGCGCGCAACGCGCCATCATCGCCCGCCATCATCGCCTGCTGCAGGATTGGGACCAGAGGCATCGTGGCTGCATCAATCCGCGACGGATCAATATTCGGGCGCTGCACGGCACCTGCCATGCAAATTTCGGCCACGCCCCTGGCGCGCAGGTCCGCGATGAAACTACCCAGATGCTCTAGCGGGAACACGATATCTGGGGTCAGGCTGTCGGGCAGAAACCCCTCCATCGCGCAGATCACGGGGCGCTCGGCCAGTTCGGCAACCACTTCGTTCGGCAAAGCGCCGGTTCCCGCAATCAGCGCAAGCATCGCCTTACTTCCCCGGTGTCAGGAAGGAACGGTCACTGTGCCCGGTCACGAAATCGACGATCCGCTGAACATATTCGCTTTCGGTCTCGTCCCCTACCCTGTGGGCGCGGTCCATAAAGGTACCCTCACCCTTGGACAATTCGCGGAACGCCGCGCGCAGGGCCGAGATATCCTCGCGTGAAACGCCTTTGCGCTTCAAGCCGACAAGATTGAGCCCGTCCAACTCGCCCCGCGGAGCCTGCACAAGCCCGTAGGGAATGACGTCATTGGGCACCATGGTCAGCGCGCCGATGATGGCCCCGCGCCCGACGCGCACCCATTGATGCAGTCCGGAAATACCGCCGATGATCACGTCATCCTCGATAATGCAATGCCCAGCGGCCCCGGCATGGTTCACCATGATCACCCGGTTTCCGATCTGCACGTCATGAGCCACGTGAACCCCGGCCATCAGCAGGCAGTCATCCCCGATCCGGGTCACGCCGCCACCGCCATCGGTGCCAGTGTTGACAGTCACATGCTCGCGAATCCGGTTGCGTTTGCCGATTTCAAGCCGGGTATCCTCGCCGCCGAATTTCAGATCCTGCGGAATTTCACCGATCACCGAGAAGTTGAATATAACCGTTTCATCCCCAATTGAGGTTTCGCCGGTCACGACAACATGCGATTTCAGTTCAACCCGGTCGCCTAATGTGACCTGAGCGCCCACGTAGCAGAACGGGCCAATCACGCAGTCCTGGCCGATCCGCGCCCCGTCTTCGATGATTGCGCTTGGGTGAATGCCGCTCATGCCGTCTTTTCCATCTCCCAGTCGACATACGCCGAAAATTCGGCTTCGGCGGCGACATCCCCGTCGACAGTTGCGCGCCCGCTGAACTTGAACAGCTTGCCGCCCTTCTTGCCGCGCAGGGTTTCGACATGCATTTCCAGCACATCGCCAGGCACGACCTTGCGGCGGAACTTGCATTTGTCGATGCTCATGAAATAGATCAGCAGTTCGGTATCGATCACATCCATGCCGACGCCCAGCATCACGCCTGCAGTCTGGGCCATCGCCTCGACAATCGTCACGCCGGGCATGATCGGCGTTCCCGGGAAATGCCCCTGGAAATGCGGCTCGTTCATCGTGACGTTCTTGATGCCCCGGGCCGAGTGGTAATCGTTGATGTCCACAACCTTATCGACCAGCAGAAACGGATAGCGATGCGGCAATATCCGCTGGATCAGCTGAATGTCGGCGCTTTTGGGTTCCGTGGTCATAATGCAGTTGTCCCGTTTTGGATGTCTCACTTCCCGCGTGGTTAGCAATACCGGAACGCAAGGGCAAGCAAACCTATTCGCTCTGACCGCCCTGTAATTCGCCTCCGTCACCGATGGTGGCGTTGATCCGTGCAATCGCTGCATCGGTCATGTCGGACGTATCCGAGCTTAGAAAGACATTCGACCGCTCCAGAATCATGGACGCGCCCGTTTCGCGCAGCAGATCGATCAGAACCGGGCGAGCGAGGGCGAAGAAGGTCTGGCGATCCTCTTCACTGCGCCGGGTCAGAGCGTCCAGTTTCGCGCGCTGGCTTTCCCTGTGGGTCTGGACCTTGCGGTCGAACGCCTCGGCCAGCGGGCGAAAGTCTTCGGGCTGCAGCTCGGCGCGTTTTTCGGTCAGGTCTTTTTCTTCCCGGCTAAGCTCCGCGACGATCCGTTCGTTTTCTTCGGCCAGCAGCGCGCCTTCCTGTTCGATATCCCGCAACACGCGCTGTCCAAAGGCCGAGTCGGTGAACAGCCGGTCACTGGAAATTGTCAGAACGCCATGCGGGGACACTCCCAGCTGCTGCGCCGCGACCGGCGCTGCAAACAAAAGGGCCAGAAATGCGCACAGGGCCCAAAGCGGGCCCTGTTTTTGTGTCAGCAACTTCGTCAGCATCGCAGATCAGAACCGGGCCTGAACGGTCAGGTCAAAGTTCTGTTCCTTGTCAAAGCTCTCTTTCTTCAGCGGTTGGGAGAAGTTGAACCGCAGCGGGCCGAAGGGCGTTTCCCACAGGACCGAGATCCCGATCACATGACGGATAGAGCCATCGGCACCGACGATGGTTGCCCCTGTCGTGTCAACATCGTCAATATTGTACAGGTTGCCCACGTCATAGAACACGCCGCCGCGCAGACCCAGCTCTTCCGGCAGGCCCAGCGGGAAGTCGGTTTCGAACCGGGCGACCCAATAGTAGTTGCCGCCGATGGCGTCGTCCTGCCCGTTGGACAGATCGCGCGGGCCGATACCCGCCGGCTCAAACCCGCGGAAGGTGTTGGGACCCAGAACAAAACGGTCAATGGTGCGGCTGAAATCGTTTCCGCGCCAGTGCAGCGCGCCAAGTTCCAGCGTCGCCCTCAATATGACCTCTTCGTTCCAAACGCGCGTCTGGGCAATGCCCCGTGCGGTGGACTTGAAGAATTTGTTGTCACCGCCCAGACCGGCTGCATCGACGCCAATTTCGAACAGAACGCCCGCGTTCGGGTTCAGACCGCCAAGGCGGCTGTCATAGACATAAGAGACACCCAGCGTACTGTTGACCCGCTTGCCCTGCGCGATCTCGGACGAAATGACGGCACCGTTGACCTCATTATCCTGTTGGGTCATCTCGCTGCGGTCCCAGCCGTAGCGCAGGCGGAGTGTCGACAACTCACCGATGGCGTAGCTCAGCTGAGGCCGGAAAAACAGGCTTTCAGTGTCATAGCTGGCAAAGCTCGAGTTGGTCGAGGACAAACCCAGACCCAGATCAAACTGCAGTTTCCGCCCCAGCAGGTAAGGTTCGGTGAAGTTCAGCGTGTATTGTTCAGAGTCCTGAGCGGTTGACAGGTTCAGACCGATGGTCTGCCCCCGGCCCAAAAAGTTCCGTTCCTGAAGACCGATGGCGATACCGAAACCATCCGTGACCGAGTAGCTACCACCAAGGCTCAGCGATCCTGTGGGCTGCTCTTCAACGTCCACATCCACGATAACCTGGCTGGGCGACGATCCCTCGCGCGGTTCGACGTCGGCGTTGGCAAAGAAGCCAAGCGCATTGATACGTTCGGCAGCGTTGCGAATCTCGCGCGGGTTGAACGGGTCGCCTTCGACGGTGTCGAATTGACGGCGGATAACCCGGTCCAGCGTTGTTGTGTTCCCTTCGATATCGATCCGCTCAACAAAGATGCGCGGGCCGCGCGACAGGACGAACTGTACGTCTAATGACAGGTCACGTTCGTTGCGGGTGACACGCGGCTCAACACGCAAGAAATCGACACCCTCTTTCAGTCCAAGACGTTCCATCCTTGCAATGGAGTTTTCCACCAAAGTCGGCGTATAGGTCACGCCCGGCTTGATCTTCAGCGAGTCCTGGTAAATGGCCGGATCGACACCCGGGATTTCACTGACAGTGGTGATCTGGCCGAACGAGAATTTCTGACCCTCGGTGATGTTCATCACCAGAAAGAACGCGTCGCGTTCGCGGGTGAATTCCACATTGGCGCTGTTCACACGGAAATCGATATATCCGCGCGACAGGTAGAAATCGCGAATGACCTGTTTGTCGAATTCGATGCGATCCCCGATAAAGGTGTCGCTTCGGAAGAACGTCCGCAGGAACGTCGCTTGCTTGGTTTCCAGCACACGGCGCAGGCGGCGGTCGGAAAAGGCGCGGTTGCCCACGAAGCTGACCCGTTCGACCTCGATGGTCGTGCCCTCGGCCACCTCAAAAACCAGATCCACCCGGTTGTCGCTGCGGCGGATGATGCGCGGGATGACTGTCGCGGCCACACGGCCCTGCGCGGAATAAACCTCGGCGATCAGGTCGGCATCTGCTTCAGCAACCTGCGGCGTAAACACGCGGCGCGGTTCCGACGAGATAACACCAAGAAGAACATCGTCCTTGATGCGGGCGTTCCCTTCGATGCTGATCTGGTTGATCGTCGGGTATTCCTGCACCTCAATCACCAGAGTGGTGCCGCGTGGCGTCAACTCGACTGTTTCAAAAACACCACTGTCAAGCAAACGCTGATAGGCATCGTTCAATTGCCCGGCAGTAACCGTCTGGCCCGGTTCGATTCCCGTACGGGCGATGATCGTGCCGCTTTCGATGCGCCGGTTACCCTCGACGTCGAAGGAATTGATCGTGAATCTCTGCGCTTGCGCCGCATGGGGCAAAGCCAGCAAACTCACTGCTACAAAAAGGAAAAGGAAGGTTAGTGGCTGCCACAAAATCTTGTTTGCCGGCTTTTGCCCCCCGCAGGATGTGCCCGCGCCTTGCCTGTCAGTCATTTTATGCTCTACCCAGAATTTTAAGACTTTAAAGCTGAGTAGCGGGAATAAATCCACTTGTCAAAAGGCCAAAAAACGCACCCTGCGATAGGGTGCGCCGTCTGCTTTTACCGGAAGAGAGTTAGAATCACAGACCCGCGAGGTAAGCGCCGCCAGCCAAGGCCAGAGCGGTCGCACCGAAATACAAAAGCGAGTCCCAGTTCAGGATGAACAGGAAGCTGACACTCTGATAAGATTTCCGCAGTGCTTTTGACATGACCGCCTCACTTGTAGCGGAATAACCATACCCCAAGATTGCGGCGACATTGCGGCGTCAATGTGCGGCGGGCGTCATATTCAGCAGAACAAATCATTGCTGACCGAGAACAGCATCAGGGCCAGAATAAGCGTCAATCCCACGCCCATAAAGACCCGCAGCGCCCTTTCACTGGGCGGTTTGCCCGTGACGGCCTCGTAGGCGTAGAACACCAGATGGCCGCCGTCCAATACCGGGATCGGAAACAGGTTCAGCAACCCGACGGCTGTCGACAGAACGGCGATGAAGAAGATGAAGTTCTGCGCCCCCTGGCTTGCCATCGCGCCCGAGGTCTCGGCAATCCCAATCGGGCCCGAGATATTGCAGGTGCTGATCGCGCCCGTCACCATGTGCCACATGCCCGAAAGCGACCCTTCGATGATGCGTATGGTCTGGCGCACCCCGCCGGACAGGGAATCCATCAGCCCCGCCGGTACGGTCGCGGGCTCAAGCATCATGCCCCCGACGATGCCAATCCGCCAATGAGTGACGAACCCGCCATCCGGTTTCGGTTCATCCGTGCGTCGCGGGGCCAGCGCAAACTCAAGATCGGCCCCGTCACGCCAGACATTCAGCAACAGAACGCGCCCGTCAGAGCCTTCGACAAACTCCTTGAGTTGCTCGAACGCAAAGATGGGTTCGCCGTTGACGGCAGTGATCACATCCCCCTGCTCGAGCTGAATGTCCATCGCGGCGCTGCGCGGCGCGACCTGCCGGATCAAGGGCGGGAACAGCCACGGTGCCTGCACATCCATGGTCTGCCCGTCGCGGATCACGGTATAGTCCAGAACGGGTTTGACAGGCAGAGCCTCGGTAAACTCGCTCCACGTGCTTTCTTCGTCAAACTCAGGCGTCGGGATGCCGGCAATCGCGATGATTTCATCGCCGACCTGCAGGCCCTGAACCGTGCCCGGTAGTGGCTGCAGCGTTCCAATCGTCAACGGTTCCCGGGAAACGCCCTGTGACCAGAAGATCAGGCCAAAGACCAGAATCGACATGATAAAATTGAACACCGGCCCGGCGGCAACAGTTGCCGTGCGCGCCCATAGCGGGGCACCGTGCATCGTGCGGCGCAGCTGTTCGGGGCTTTGTTCGGCGATGTCCTCCATCGCCTCGGAATCCTTGCCCGAAGCGGCGTTCGCATCGCCAAGGAATTTCACATATCCGCCAAAGGGCAACAGCGCGACCTGCCATCTGGTTCCGCGCTTGTCGATCCGGCTCCACAAAACAGGGCCGAACCCGATCGAGAACACCTCGGCATGGATGCCGGACCAGCGTCCGACGATGTAATGGCCATATTCGTGCACCGCCACAATGGCGGACAGAGCGACCACAAAGGCCACAATCGTGTACAGCAAATTGCCGAACTGGGGGATCAGTGAGAGTGCGTCCAATATTCTATCCTGCTCTTACGATCACGGCTTCATCGACCCATTGACGCGCCAGATGGTCCGTTTGCTGCACGTTATCAAGTGTCAAAGGGGCATCAATAAGGCCATCTTTGGCATCAAACCGGTCCAGAACCTCGGCCACCGCGTCGGCCATGCTCAGGAAACCGATCCGGCGCGCGATGAAATGGTCCAGCGCCCGTTCCTTGGCCGCGTTGAACACCGCCCCGGCCAGCCCGCCGCGTGCCATGACCTCACGCGCCAGTTTCAGTGCGGGATACCGCGCCTCGTCCGGGGTGTGAAAGCGCAACTGCCCCAGCTTCGCCAGATCCAGCCGGTCCACCGGCAGATCGCGTCGTTCGGGCCAGTGCAGCGCATAGCCGATGGCGTGGCGCATATCAGGCGCGCCCATGTGGGACATCACCGCACCGTCCCTGAACCCCACCATCGCATGTACGATGGATTCGGGGTGGACCAAAACCTCGATCCGATCCGGTTCGATCTCGAAATATTCCCGGGTCTCAATCACTTCCAGCGCCTTGTTGAACATCGACGCGCTGTCTATGGTGATGCGCTGTCCCATGTTCCAGTTGGGATGGCTCGAAGCTTGCTCGACCGTTGCCTTCGCCAAATCGGCCAGAGGCCAATCGCGGAAGGCACCGCCGCTGGCGGTGATGATCACGCGTTCAACTGCCCTCATATCCTCGCCCACAAGCGCCTGAAACACGGCAGAATGCTCACTGTCGACCGGTAAAAGACGCGCGCCGTGCGCCCTTGCGGTTTCCAGAACCAGCGCCCCGGCACAGACCAGAGTCTCCTTGTTCGCCAGCGCCAGCGTTGCGCCCTGCTTCAACGCCTCGATCCCCGGAGCAAGGCCCGCCGCGCCGACAATGGCCGACATCACCCAGTCCGCAGGCCGCGCCGCAGCCTCGACAATAGCGCGTTGTCCGGCGGCCACTTCGATCCCGCTGCCCTTCAGCGCGTCCTGTAGGTCTGGCAGGCGATTTTCATGCGCCGTAACCGCCAGATCCGCCCCCAAACGCCTTGCATCGGCTGCCAGCCGTTCGATATTCGCCCCGCCGGTCAGCGCCACGACATCATAGGCCGAGGGGGCGCGGGCAATCAGATCGATTGTGTTCTGACCAATCGATCCGGTCGCTCCGAAAATCGAAACTTTGCGCATTACATAGCCTCGGGCGCGTAGATCAGACCAGCAATCAGGACAAACAGGGCCGCCCCCATCATTCCGTCGAACCGGTCCAGAAACCCGCCATGACCGGGTATCAGGTTCGAACTGTCCTTGACCCCGAATTTCCGTTTCACAGCGCTTTCAACGATGTCGCCTGCCTGACTGGCCATCGACGCAAGGACAGACACAAGCACGAAAGCAAAGCCAAAGCCGCCATAGATAGCAAAGCCCGTTCCAACAACCGCAGCAGCCGCCCATCCGCCGGCGGTGCCGGACCAGGTCTTTTTCGGGCTTACCTTAGGCCAGAACTTAGGGCCGCCAAAGGTTTTGCCCACAAAGTATCCGGCCACATCCGTTGCCACCACAACGGCAATCAGCCAGACCATGAAGCTGAACCCCATATTCTCGCGGATCGAGATGAACCCAAGCCCCGCCGCCGCGATCCACAACGCAAACACGGCGTAAAGTACCCGAGACCGGCCGACCTGCCCGGCCCCGCCCAAAGCCGGGACCAGCAGAATGAGCAGGTTGAAACCGGGTGGCAAATGATAGCTCAGGATCACCGCAATTGCCGTCAGAACGCCCAACTGTATTGCAACGCCCGAACGCTGCGGGTCGATCATCCGGACCAGTTCCCACGTCATCAGACCACTGGCCGCCGCAATGAACGTTTCGAACCAGAGACCGCCCAGCCAGACCTCGACCGCGCCAATGACCACCAGAACTGCTGCAGAAAGAACCCGCGCTGTCAGATCAGACCATCGGCCATCACTCATGCCGGGACCGCCCCGAACCGCCTTTCGCGCGAGCCGAAATTGCGGCACAGCTTCTCTAGCTCGGAGGCGGTGAAATCCGGCCACAGCGTGTCGATGAATTCGTATTCCGAATACGCCGACTGCCAGAGAAGGAAATTGGAGATACGCGCCTCGCCGCTGGTGCGGATGACCAGGTCGGGATCGGGCAATACGCGTGTATCCAGATACTTAGGAAGTGTTTCTTCATCCACTTCTTCAGGCCGCAATCGCCCTTCGGCCACGTCCCGGGCCAGTCTTTTGGTCGCGCGGGCAACCTCGTCCCGGCCGCCATAGTTCAGGGCAACTGTCAGGTGAACAAGGTCGTTATCCTTGGTCTCTTCTTCCAGCGTGTCCATCAGCTCGGTCAGCTTCGAATCCAGCCGGACGCGATCCCCGATGAACCGGACGCGAATGCCGTTGTCGGCCAGTGTCCGGGTTTCCTTGATGATGTAGCGGCGGAACAGGTTCATCAGCCCGGCGACTTCGACCTGAGTGCGCTTCCAGTTCTCAGTCGAGAAGGCAAAGATCGTCAGGTATTTGATCCCCAGCCCCGGACAGGCCTCGACAACTTCGCGCACGCGGCGGGCGCCGGCGTGGTGGCCGAACAGCCGGGGGCGGCCCCGGGCCTGGGCCCAGCGGCCATTGCCGTCCATGATGATGGCCACGTGGCGCGGGCCAACGGGTAGCTCGATGTGGGGATCTTTGGGCATTCTACCTGCTCAGACCTGCATAATCTCGGCCTGCTTGGTCTCAAGCGCGGCGTCTACGGCCTTGATCAATTCGTCGGTCAAATCCTGAACTTCACTTTCCCAGAACTTCTGATCATCCTCGGACATGCCATCGGCCTTGGCCTTCTTGATCTGATCCATCCCGTCCCGCCGGACGTTGCGGATCGACACGCGGGCGCTTTCCGCATATTGCCCGGCAACCTTGCCAAGCTCGCGGCGGCGTTCTTCGTTCAATTCGGGGATCGGCAGCATGATAATGGTGCCGTTCAGTTGCGGGTTAATCCCCAGCCCGCTTTCGCGGATCGCCTTTTCCACCTTACCGACCAATGACTTATCCCAGACGTTCACTGTGACCATCCGAGGCTCGGGCACATTGACTGTGCCCACCTGATTAATCGGCGTCATCGACCCGTACGCATCGACCATCACTGGCTCGAGCATCGAAGCCGAGGCCCGCCCGGTGCGCAACGAAGCAAATTCAGTCCTGAGGTTTGCCATGGCGCCTTCCATGCGGCGTTTAAGGTCATTGGTATCCAATTCGAAGTCATCAGACATGCTGCTCACTCCCCGTCTTCAAATGCTGTTTGGATGGGTCTTAAGCCATCACAAAAGGGATGTATAGCAATCATGATGAGGAATTGTGGCAATGACCAGAGTTGTTTCAGGCATTTTTTGCGCCACAGGTAAAATGCGAAAGCCGACCGGTTTGTGACACCGGTCGGCTTTTTGATTTTTGCCGCGCGTCAGGCGTTCACATCGACGACAACGCGCCCCTTGACCTGACCTTTCAAAATATCCGCGCCCAATTGTGGCAGATCGGACAGGTTGGCGGGATGAATCATCGCTTCGAGCTTGTCCATCGGCAGGTCCGTGGCTACCCGCTGCCAGGCGCGGACACGGTTGTCATAAGGCTGCATGACACTGTCGATTCCCAACAGGTTCACGCCGCGCAATAGGAACGGAATCACGGTTGCGGGCAACGCCGCGCCGCCCGCCAGACCGACCGCGGCAACTGAGCAGCCATATTTCATCTGCCCCAGAACCCGCGCCAGCATCGCGCCGCCGACGGCATCGACACACCCGGCCCAGCTTTCGCTTTCCAACGGGCGCTTCGAGGTCTCGTTCAACTCATCCCGCGGGACAATCGTCGTCGCCCCCAAGGATTTCAGATATTCCCCGGTTTCAGGCCGACCTGTCACGGCCGCGACCTCATAGCCCAGATGGCCCAGGATCGCCGTTGCAACGGACCCGACCCCGCCAGCAGCCCCTGTCACCAGAACCGGCCCCTGGTCCGGTGTCAGGCCGCGATCTTCCAGCGACATGACGGCGAGCATTGCTGTGAATCCCGCAGTCCCGACAGCCATGGCCTGCCGTGCATCCAGCCCCTCGGGCAAGGGCACCAGCCAGTCCGCAAGCGCGTTGGCCTTTTGCGAATACCCGCCCCAATGCGCTTCGCCCACGCGCCAGCCGGTCAGGACAACCCGATCTCCGGGCTTGTACTGGTCATCGGTCGAGGCTTCGACCGTTCCCGCATAATCGATGCCGGGCACATGCGGGTAAGACCGGACCAACCCGCCGCCTTTGGGCGACATGCACAGCCCGTCCTTGTAATTCACGGTCGAATATTCGACCGCCACGGTGACTTCCCCATGCGGAAGGTCATCCTGTGAAAGCTGCTTGACCGACGCGCTCGCCAATCCGCTTTCTTCATCCTTATCCATCACCAATGCATTGAACATATGAACTTTCCTTTCGTTCTTTCATGACCAGATCCGCATTTCATCTGGCCAAAAATATCCCGGGGGAGTTGCGCAGCAACGGGGGCAGAGCCCCCATTCGCGCTCACACCCAGAAACTCGCTTGTACTTTTGCCCGACGCATCCCGTCGGGCGTTTCAACCTCGATACTCGTACCCGGGTCCCAATGACTCAGCCGCAGCATTCCAATCGAGACGTTGGTTTCGAAATCCGGCGACCAGGCCGCTGACGTCACCTGCCCCACGCGTTTTCCATCCGCATAAACCGGCCATGGCCTGTCGCAGGGCGGCACGGCATCACCATCAATTGCAATCGGCCTGATCTGCTGAACCGGGCCCTCTTTTGCGACCCGCAGCAAGGCATCTCTGCCAATGCAGCCGATGGCGGTATGCGTATTGCAGAACTTGCCCAGACCACATTCATGCGGCGTGTTGTCGTCTGTCATGTCATTGCCATAGGACAACAGACCGCCTTCGATCCGTTCGATCAGGTTCGGACATCCTGCCCGCACCTCAAGGTCTTCACCCGTCGCAAACAGCGCGTTCCACAGGGGCATTCCGATATCGCCGCCTTCCACGTAGATCTCAAAACCGCCCTGTTTCGAGTAGCCCGAGCGTGCCACCGCCAGATCGCGGCCTTCGAACTGGAACATATCGAACTTGAAAAAGCGGACATCGCGCACCCGGTCTCCGAAGACGCGCGCCATCAGGTCATTTGCCTTTGGCCCCTGCACCGCCAGAGGCGAAACATCCGGCTCATCCACCAGAACATCAAGGCGATACCCGTTGGCCAAGCCTTTGACCCAAAGCAACAAATCGCTGTCGGCAATCGAAACCCACCAGCGATCGTCGGACAGTTTCACAGCTACAGGGTCATTCAGCATTCCGCCGGTTTCATCGACAATCGGCACATAGAAACACTGGCCCGGCAACATCCCCCTCAGATCGCGGGGCGTCAGCATCTGCATCAGACGCGTCGCATCGGGCCCTCGCAACTCCACCTGCCGCTCGCAGGCGACGTCCCACACCTGTACGTGGGTCTTCAGGTGTCGGTAATCGGCTTCGACACTTTCAAAAAGCGTCGGCAGCAGCATTCGGTTGTAAACGGTGTAGGCCTTGGCGCCCGCTGCTTCGACCCCTTCGGAAAACGGAGTACGACGCAGTCGGCGGGACAGAGAAATCTGCGGCATTCAATCCTCCTGCGGCATGAAGACCAGATCGCTGACGGGGGCTGCCGAACCGGTCTCGGTCAGCATCTTGTGCAACTGTCCCCGGTGATGTGTCTGGTGATTGAACATATGGACCACGCATTGCGCGTAAGGCAGTGTAATTTCGGCCTCTTTCGCCGCCGAATACCACGTGAAGGGGCCCGAGAGGATATCGTCGCTCAGGCTGTTCGCCCAATCCTCGATACGGGCGTCCACGGTTTCGCGAAGCGGCAACCACTCTTCCAGATCGGCACACAGAGAGACGCTTTCGTGAATCCCGCCGCCCGCTGTATGGATGTCGACAATCGGACCGGGTCCCTTGTCAAACCGGGACATCCAGATCCAATCGCCCCAAAGCAGATGGTTCGCGGTTCCAAGGATCGATTTGAAAAACGCGCCCCTGTCAAGGGTCAGTTCTTCCGGTGTCAGCTCCTTGAGAAAACCGGCCAACTGATTGTTCTGCCAGCGGTTATAACCCGACATCTCGCGGGCATAGGCTCCGGTGATCATCACTTCGGTCCGTGCCAGTCTATGGGGCAGATTTCAGCAGATTTGCCGCCGAAATCCCACACACGCCCGTAATCGCGCACTTTCGATTTGGTGCCACGAGCCACGATAATGTCCGGCCCCATCCAGTATTTCGAGTTGGACACCATGACGGGATGCTCGGGGTCTTTGCCCGCCAGCATCTCGATCTCGCCCTGAATCTTGCGGCCAATCACGATACGCCGCTTGGTGCCGTCGCGCTCGATCTGAACCGGTGCGCGTTCGGCACCAATGATTTCGCTGACCAGCATGGTGAACAGGCCGGTGGTGCCGCCCGCCTGACCGCTGAAAATCTGGAGCAGGCCGTTATACGCCTTGCCGCTGGCGCGCTCATCGACATAGGCGGCGACCCTCCACTGCCCCTCGCCCATACGGCCCGGAATATCGACCAGCAGGCCCACGTTCAGGCCCGACAGGTCCTCGCCTTCATAGTGACCTTCGTCGATGATTACCCCCATCCACGCATGGCAATGACCCTCGGTCGGCGGGTGCGCGCCCAGCGACACAACACAGGGGCAGAACACGTCGCACGAGCAGTTCAGGATCAACTCACCCTTGATGGCCCATTCCGTCGGGCTCATCTCGCGTCGTTTGGGGTTGGGCATACGGCTGTCGATACGTTGACTGATCGGCAACCTGTCGGCGTCTGGTTTTCTGTTCTTGGCCATAGGTTTATCCTCCGTATGCAAAGTGATGAGCGATCAGGGCCAAGCCGCCCGCGATCAGTAGAAACCCCATGGGTCGGGTCACGGCATGGCCGATCTGGGGGAGTTTTTCCAAAACCATGAACAGGGTCGCCAGCCCCATCCACATCAGGCTCATGACGCCGCCTACAAATCCCAGCGCCATGAAGCCCCAACAGCAGCCGACACAAAACGCACCGAGGCCAAGCCCCATGCGCAATCCGCCGGTGAAGCCGGTTTTCCAATGGCCAAGGAAATAGGTCATCGGGGCGTGGCATACGCCATGGCAGACCTCTTTCGCGCGGGTGAACTGGAACGCGCCAACGGCGATCAGCAACACGCCCGCAAACAATGGCGATTTGGCGATGCCCAGCATGTCCACGACGCCTCCGAACAAAAGCGCAAGCTGGGTGCCGGTGATTAGGGCGGCGAACCCGACCCAGACCAGAAAATACCCGGCCAGAACGCCCAGCCACCCGGCCCTTGTTCCGTTGGCACTGCGGATCAGGTCATCATAGCTGCGGAGCGTCGGCACCAATGTCGGCAGCATCATCGCCGCCATCATGATCGCCCACATCCAGAACAGCGGGCCGAACTCGGCCATGGGCATATACATGTCCATGCGGGGGTCCATGACCCGCATCGCCTGCCCCATTGGGCCGGGACGTCCGATCCAGTCAAGGTCCATGTCCCGGCTCATCGAGAACATGACCCACCAGGCCCACAGAATGAGGGCATAGAACCCAAGCCATAAACCGCTGCGAACCATTGCGCGACTCATGTGATCCTCCCGACTCACCCCTTGCTTTTTCAAATGTCAGACTTTTAAATGTCAGACAAATAAAATCGTCCCATTGGCACCAGATTATGAAAATCGACCCCGAAAATCCGTCTGACTTGTCCGCCCAGATCGCACAGGCCATCAGGAACGCGATCGTATCCGGTGAGTTGATCGTTGACGAGCGCCTGCCGTCCGAAGCGGAGCTGTCCGATCAGTTCCAGGTGTCACGCCCAACGGTGCGCGAGGCGCTGAAACGGCTGGCGGCACAATCGCTGATCCGAACCCAACGCGGTGCCGCGGGTGGCGCGTTTGTGAACCGGCTCAGCTTTGAGGATGCCCATTCGCAGCAGATCACAACCTCGACCCTGTTGCTGTCGATGAACGCCGTCAGCTTCGACACCGCGTGCGAGGCGCGGTATGCGCTGGAACGCGCCTGCGCGCCCCTTTCGGCACAGCGGCGGACAAAGGATCAACTGGCCACCATGCGGGCCGAGATCGATCGCCAATCCAGATCCGGCCTGACGGATGAGGCGTTCTGCGCCTCGGACGTGGCTTTTCACCGCGCGCTGGTCGATGGCGCCGGAAACCCGGTTCTGTCCTATCAGCTTGCCGGCGCCGTCGAGGCGATGCAGCCGCTGATGAACATGATCACCTTCACCGCCCGTTCGCGCGAAGAGATCATCGCCCTTCACACCAAAATAGCCGATGCGCTGGAAGCGAAAGACACCGAAACCGTCGATTCAACGCTTGTTGCGCTTGAAGGTTACACGCGACAACTGGCCCGGGACGTGGCCGACCGAAAACGCAAACAAGCCTGATCTCTGATCCGGCCACTATCGCAGACATAAAGGAAGAACGAGCAGGTAAAATGTCAGCCGGCGTGAAGACCGGAACTCTCAAAAAAGATTGAATCTCAATTGCTAACGGGAGGACGTTATGAACCAAAGACCGGACCCAACCTTTTACCCATCCGCCAAGCTGGCGATGGAGGGCCCGACTGAGACGCTCGCTTTCACGCTGATGCTCAGCCCCGATTTCTCGCAACCTGACGGGCTGGCGGTGGTGAATGTCGATCCGACCTCGGGCGATTTCGGCAAGATCGTGCATCAGGTGATCATGCCGAACAAGGGGGATGAGTTTCACCATTTTGGCTGGAATGCTTGTTCGTCGGCGCTGTCGCCTCTGACCGGTCACGCCTTTCTGGAACGCCGGTATCTAATCGTTCCGGGCATCCGCTCCAGCCGTATTTATGTGATTGACGTGAAAGACCCGCTGAAGGCGAAGATTCACAAGATCATCGAACCCGAGGAAGTCTTTGCCAAGACAGGATATTCCCGCCCGCACACCATCCATTGCGGGCCGGAAGGTATCTATGTCAGCACGCTGGGTGGCGGTGGCAAGGACGGAACAGACGGACCTCCGGGCATCTTCATCATGGACTGCGAAACCTTCGACATCATCGGGCGGTACGAGATCGAGCGTGGTGTGCAGGACAAACACTATGATTTCTGGTGGAACCTGCCGCGTGACTACATGGTCAGTTCCGAATGGGGTCTGCCGCCCCAGTTCGAAAACGGGATCGTGGCCGAGGATCTGCTGTCGAACAAATATGGGCACTCGATCCATTTCTGGAACCTGCGCAACCGCACCAACATCCAGACCATCGATCTGGGCGAGAACCATCAGATGGCGCTGGAAATCCGCCCTGCGCATGATCCGGTCAAGCAATACGGGTTCTGCGGCGTTGTCGTGGACACCACGAACCTGCAAGGCGCGATCTTCACGTGGTGGCGCAACGATGACGGCACTTTTGAGGCCAAAAAGACCATCACCATCGACCCGCAACCGGCTGACCCGGACGACCTGCCTGATTTGCTGAAAGGCTTCTCGGCGGTGCCGCCATTGGTCACTGATATCGACCTGAGTCTGGATGACAAATACCTGTATGTCGCGTGCTGGGGCACCGGTGAGATGCATCAATACGATGTGTCCGACCCGATGAACCCAACGTTGGCGGGCAAGGTCGAAATCGGCGGGATTGTCAAAAAGACCAAGCATCCCAATGGCAAAGACTTTGGCTACGGCCCGCAGATGGTCGAAATCAGCCGCGACGGCAAACGCGTCTACTGGACCAACTCGCTCTATTCCACGTGGGATGATCAGTTCTATCCCAGTGAACGCGGTGCCGCCATGGTCAAGGCCGATGTCGGAGAGACCGGCGGTCTGACGCTGGACCCGAACTTCTGGGTCGACTTCCCCGACGGCTATCGCAGCCACCAGATCCGGCTTGAGGGCGGAGACTGCTCGACCGACAGTTTCTGCTACCCCTCGGTCTGATTTGGAGGTTCTGATGACATCGACGGCCGGCCTTTGGCTGGCCGTTGTGCTCAGCGGTGCCTATCACGGGCTGAATCCGGGAATGGGCTGGCCGCTTGCGGTGTCGTCGGCGCTGATGGAGCAGCGCCAATCCGCCCTATGGCGCGCGTTGGCCGCGTTGGCGGGCGGGCATTTCCTGGCCATGCTGGGGGTGTTGCTGCCCTTTGCCTTGATGGCCGTTCTTGTCGATTACCAAAGAGAGATCCGCATCGGGGCTGCGTTGATCGTCATCGCGATGGGCCTTTACATCGCCGTGACCCGCCGCCATCCGCGCATGTTGTCCCGTATTCCTCCGACCAAACTGGCGCTCTGGTCCTTTCTGGTGGCGCTTGCGCATGGTGCCGCGCTGATGCTGGTTCCGATCTATCTGGGCCTGTGCGGCCTAGATGAGCTCGACGCCGGGCACCGCGCTGTGTCCCAGATCATAACAACCAACGGCCTGCTGGTGCTTGCCGTCGCGGCCATACATACGGCTGCAATGATTTTGGGCGGCGGCATTCTTGCCTATGCCGTCTATCGCTGGTTGGGGTTGCAGTTCCTGTCCCGCAGTTGGTTCAATCTGGAGCTGGTCTGGGCGCTCAGCCTAATTCTGGTCGGCGCTCTTGGCCTGTGGTCAGCGCTTGCGCTTTGATCCGAAACAGGTTTTCTGTGCCTCAAGAAAACCAAGGAGACCCCGATGCAGGACAGCCCCCGACCAACCGAGTTGCTGCGCGATGGCAAACCAGAGGACTGGCAGGCCGCAACCCGCCACGCCTTTACCCGCGAACTGGCCGATGGCACCCTGCCCCTGCACAAGATGCGTTGGTATCTGCAGCAGGACTATCAGTTTGTCGACCGCTTTGTCCGCCTGCTGGCCAGTGCCATCGCCCATGCGCCTTCACTTGCCGACAGCGTCCCTGCTGCGCAGTTCCTTGCGGTCATAACCGGCCCCGAAAACACCTATTTCCTGCGCGCGATGGAGGCTCTGGGTACCGAACCGATCTCGGCGCCCGCCCCGGCTACGCGGGAGTTTCAGGACCTGATGGCCGAGGCCGCAGCCTCGGGCCGGTACCAGAATATGCTGGCTGTGCTGGTGGTGGCCGAATGGATCTATCTGACATGGGCCACGCCGGTGAACCCGCCGAAAGACGATTTACCCTTCTGGTTTGCCGAGTGGATCACACTACATGCCGGCGAAGGGTTTGAGGGCGTGGTGGCGTATCTGCGCACTCAGTTGGATCAGATCTGGCCTGCACTGGATGCATCCGAACAGGCCGAGGTTACACGGCTGTTCCATCGCGCCGTCGAACTGGAACGCGATTTCTTTGACGCCGCCTACGCGGCCTGAACCGGGGGGGGGGGCCGACATGGTCACTACATTGAATGTTATCGCGGCCCTGCTGACCATCGGATTCGGCGCGTTTGGGTTTCTGGCCCCGGCCCACACCGCCTCGGCCCTTGATCTGGCCCCGACCGACAGCACAATGGGACTGTCCGAGATGCGCGCCTCGGTCGGCGGCTTGTTTGTCGTTACCGGAATCGCCGTGATCTGGCTGAACAATCCGATGGCCTATGTGATGCTGGGCGTCGTTTATGCCGGGGCCGCGCTGGGCCGGTTCGTATCGGTTGCGCTGGACAACCCGCCTTTGACCAAGGCGCTGATCTTCGGGGGAATCGAACTGGTTCTGGCGGTCTGGCTCATTGCCGCCAACTTTAACAAGGCAACTTAACCGATTGGGAACGTTAGATTGGTCGGATGACAAACTGAGTTTGCATCCGTCCATCACCTCACCTATATATGGGATGTCCTTCGGGACTATGGACATAAACGCGCTCGTAATAAGCGGATCGGACCCGGGGGCGGTACCCGGCGGCTCCACCAACCATCCTTCGTTTGGGGATTTTGGGGCCGAAACAGGATCGACGAACGTCTAAAGGGGTTAGCTTTGTCTCGGCTGTCTGCCACCGTTACCGGCGAAAACAGTACAATTGCAAACGACAATCGTGCTCCGGTTGCAGTTGCTGCGTAAGCAGTAACAAGACCGAAATCTAAGCCCTTGCGCCTAGCCGCGTAAGGCGGGGTTCGCAGGTACCTGGCAACAGAAACCTGCATTTTCCACATTATGTCTGACAAATATCCGCGAAACTCAGGTCGCGTTCAGAGTTTGTTCACCCATTTCCCCCATCGTCACTCCGGACAGACAGGAGGCCGGAATGACGAATTCAGAGATACTCAGAGAGTGGTATTCCGAGATTTGGGAAAAAGGGAACACCGACGCGATCGAAGATTACTTTGCGCCGGAAACCATGGTCGAAGGGCTGATCCCCGAGATGCAGGTCGGGACTGACGATTTTCGCGATCTGGTCACGGCATTTCGGCACGTTCTGGGCGACATCACGGTGGACATGCCCAACATCATCGAAAACGGGGATTGGGTGTCGGCGATTCTGAATGTCAAAACCTTCCGGGCCGATAACGGGGCCCCGATCGAAGTCACGGGTCAGGTCATGGCGCGTTTCAAGAACAACAAAATGGTCGAGGCTTATAACCACTTCGACTTCATCTCGTTTTTTGAAGAATTGGGCCAGTTTCCATCCGATACTCTGCCGGTCTGCATGACCGGGCAAAGGCTGGATTGGGTTTGACGCCATGAAATCTTGACCCCTGCGGCCCTCGCGCGTTAGCAAGAAGCATGGGGTAAAATTGCGAACGCCCCGTGAGGCGACAGCCCAAGTTTCGCATGTATCCGAGACTATAAGGAGACATGCCATGGCATCGCCTAACTCTATTTCCCCAAAGCAACTGATGCGTTTGGTCGGAACGCCCCAGTCGCCGACACTTGTCGATGTATGTCTGGACCCTGATTTTGAGGCTGACCCGTTTCTGATCCCCGGTTCGGTTCGTCACCCTGCCGCAGACATTCCGGGGCTTATTCAACGTGTATCCGGCCGCCCTTGTGTGATCGTCTGCCAAAAGGGCAAGAAACTAAGTCAGGGGCTGGTGTCCTGGCTGCGCAGCGAAGGACACCGGGCGGAGTATCTTGAGGGCGGCGTGTTCGCCTGGCGGGATCACCCCGGTGCTTTGCGGGTCCCGGCCTCGGCCCTGCCCGATCCTGTTGATGGCGGGACACTGTGGGTCACGCGCCATCGTCCCAAGATCGACCGGATCGCCTGCCCCTGGCTGATCCGGCGCTTTGTGGACCCCAACGCCCGGTTTCTGTTCGTCGCCCCTGCCGAGGTCGAAAACGTCGCGGAAAAATTCGGCGCGACGCCTTTTGACATCGAAAACACCTTCTGGAGCCACCGGGGCGCGGCCTGCACTTTCGACACCATGCTGGATGAGTTTCATCTGCGGTCCGAGCCGCTGGACCGATTGGCCAAAGTGGTCCGGGCGGCGGATACGAACCGCCATGATCTTGCGCCCGAGGCGGCCGGGTTGCTGGCGGTCTCTGTCGGGTTGTCGCGTCAATATCGCGACGATCATGAAAACCTCGAGGCCGGGATGCATCTGTACGATGCCTTGTACCGCTGGGCCCGCGATGGGTTTGATGAAAGCCACGACTGGCCGACAGGCCACCGGCCATGACGCCGACGTTGAAAGAGTTGGTCCGCGTATTTGGCCGCATCGGGCTGCTCTCGTTCGGCGGACCCGCTGCCCAGATCTCGTTGATGCATCAGGAACTGGTCGAACGCCGCCCCTGGCTGGATGAGCAAACCTATCTGCGCGCCCTGTCGCTGTGCATGCTGCTGCCGGGCCCCGAGGCGATGCAACTGGCCACCTATGCCGGCTGGCGTCTGCGCGGTGTGCCCGGCGGCTTGATTGCAGGCAGCCTGTTCGTCCTGCCCGGCGCTGTCGTCATCGCCCTGCTCGTCGCGCTCTATGCCGCTTTCGGAGAACTGCCGCTGGTGCAGGCGGCCTTTCTGGGCGTCAAGGCAACGGTGATTGTCATCGTCCTGCAGGCCTTGCGCAACCTGTCGCGCAAGGCGCTGACGGACCCGGAACATCGCATAATCGCCGGGTTGGGTTTTCTGGCGATTTTCCTGCTGAACCTGCCCTTCCCCCTGATCATTCTGGCCGCCGCCCTGTGGGGATACGCAACCTTCAAGGGCTCTGCCCCGGTGGCCGAGCCGCCCTCCAGCCCAAGTCTCACGCGCCCGCTGCGCACCGTTGCGATCTGGCTGCCGCTTTGGCTGGGGCCGCTGTTTGTCCTCAGCTTAACCGGTCAGCAACTGCTCTCTGATCTGGGCTGGTTCTTTGCGCGCCTTGCCGTTGTCACCTTTGGCGGTGCCTATGCGGTACTGGCCTATATGACGCAGACGGTTGTGGACCAGTACAACTGGATCAGCACCGATCAGATGATCGACGCGCTTGGGCTGGCGGAAACCACGCCCGGCCCCCTTATTCTGGTCACGCAGTTTGTCGCGATGCTGACGGGGCAGATGAGCGGTGGCCCCCCGCTTGCGCTGGCGGCCGGTGCGGTTGCACTGTGGGCCACGTTCGTGCCGTGTTTTCTGTGGATTTTTCTGGCGTCCCCGTTTCTGGACCAGTTGGCAGCCCGCCCGCGCCTGTCGGCGGCCCTGCACGGGATCACCGCCGCGGTGGTCGGCGTGATTCTCAACCTCTCCGTGTGGTTCGCCCTGAATGTTCTTTTCGACTCGGTGCCGCAAAAATCATGGGGTCCGGTCACTGTGCCCCTGCCGGATACCGGCACGCTCGACTATATCGGTCTGATCCTGACGATTGTCGCTGGGGTATTGATATTCCGACTAAAATCAGGGATGGCAACCACGTTGTTTCTGATGGCTGGCGCGGGAATGGTCGTGCACTTTTTCTGATCAATCCGATCACAGGTGCCCTTTCGTTTCCGAACAAAAGCCCTATGCTAAACTCACCACTTTTGAGGATGACACATGTCGCAGGACATCGATTATGGAAATCTGATGCACACCGCGATGCGCGGTTTGATCAAGACTGTTCTGAAAGGCGTTTCCGAAACCGGTTTGCCCGGCGCCCATCATTTTTTCATCACCTTTGATACCCGCGAACACGGTGTCGAAATCGCCGACTGGCTGCGCGAACGCTACCCGGAAGAGATGACGATCGTCATGCAGCACTGGTTTGAAAACCTCGAGGTTGGTGAGACTGGTTTTGCGATCACTCTGAACTTCGGCGACGCGCCCGAGCCGCTTTATATCCCCTATGCGGCCATCAAAACCTTTGTGGACCCATCGGTGGAGTTCGGTTTGCGCTTCGAAAGCCCCGAGGATGAGATGGACGAAGATCCCATCGTTGAAGAACCGATCGAGGTCGTGGAAGAGGAAGCGCACCACGACGCAGATGTCGTGTCGCTGGACAGTTTCCGAAAGTGAGACATCACAACCCGTTCTGCGCGGCGTTTACTGTTTCTCAAGAAAGGTATTGATCGACCGGGATTTCTCGCCGTTTCTAAACCGTGAGAAGGACAGGTTAAGCCCGCCGTCAGCCAGCGTTCGGTCATATTGCTGCAACTCGTACCCGCCGTTTTCCGCGATAAACAGTGAAAACACCGTCAGTGTTGGACCTTCGATACGGCCCCAGACAAAGGGTTCCCCCTTCATCGGGTCCAGGGGAACCTCATGCCCGAATACATTGCGCTTCATCGCGGCCGAAAAGACATCGGGGCGCCCTGAAGGCTGGAAATCGACCGAGAATTTCTGTTGTTTGACGCGCCCGTCTCCCCGGTAGGTGGTCGTCGTCCAACTGACATTGAACCCGTTTTGGGTTTCGTGGATCGACACGCTCATATCCCGGGGCGTTTCCGTACCGTCCTCATCCACCAGAGTCGCCGAACCGGTATAATCTCCGACGAAGGGGGTGATTTCCGACGCGCGAACCTGCATGGTCGCGACGGCGGTCCAAAGCAGAACACCCGCAAAAAAGGCAACGAATCTAAGGCTGAATGTCTGAACCGGTATCCGCACTCTGTCCTCCAACCTGATGCCAGAACCATTGTAGCCAAGCCTGCGTCGCGCACAATGGCGCAATCCCGGCGATAGCAACAAATTTGACGCGCCCAAGCGCCTATACCTTTGCCAGCCGTGAGTTTATGGTGCGCGCAACTGGCCGATTGCGCCACAGCCTTGCTGCGGGTAAACGGCATACGACTGCATACCAGACGGAGAACCCGATGTCTCAGACCCGCACCGAAACCGACAGCTTTGGCCCGCTGGAGGTTCCCGCCGACAAATATTGGGGCGCGCAAACGCAGCGTTCGATCATGAATTTCCCCATCGGCTGGGAAAAACAGCCCGTGGCCATCGTGCGTGCGCTGGGCGTGATTAAGAAAGCCTGCGCGATGGAGAACAAAGCCATCGGCAAGCTGGACGCTAAGATCGCGGATGCCGTCATTCAGGCCGCTGGTGAGGTGATCGAAGGCAAGTTCGACGACAATTTCCCGCTGGTCGTGTGGCAGACCGGTTCGGGCACGCAGTCGAACATGAACTCGAACGAGGTCATCGCCAACCGCGCGATCGAGATTCTTGGCGGCGTGATCGGCTCGAAAGACCCGGTGCATCCGAACGATCATTGCAATATGGGGCAGTCGTCTAATGACACCTTCCCCACCGCCATGCACATTGCCACCGCAACCAGCGTGCGCGATGTTCTGTTGCCGGGCCTGACGAAACTGGCAGCGGCGCTGGAAAAGAAAGCCACCGAGTTTGCCGGCATCATCAAGATCGGCCGCACGCACACGCAGGACGCGACCCCTCTGACGCTGGAGCAGGAATTTGGCGCCTATGCGCATCAGATCCGTCAGGGCATTGCCCGCGTCGAAGCCGCGATGCCGGGGATTTACGAACTGGCGCAGGGCGGCACCGCCGTCGGCACCGGACTGAACACGCATCATGGTTGGGATGAAGCGGTTGCGGCGAACATGGCCGAAATCACCGGCCTGCCCTTCGTCACCGCCCCCAACAAGTTCGAGGCTCTGGCAGCCCACGACGCCATGGTGTTCCTGTCGGGCGCTTTGGCGACGATTGCAGGGTCTTGCTACAAAATCGCCAACGACATCCGCCTGTTGGGCTCTGGCCCGCGCTCGGGTCTGGGGGAACTGATTCTGCCCGAGAATGAGCCCGGATCGTCGATCATGCCCGGCAAGGTCAATCCGACCCAGGCCGAGGCGCTGACGCAGGTTGCGGCCCATGTGATGGGCAACGACGCGGCCATCAAGTTTGCCGGATCGCAGGGGCACTTCCAGTTGAACGTCTACAACCCGATGATGTCCTATAACCTGTTGCAATCCATCCAGCTTTTGGGCGACGCAACCGACAGCTTTACCGAGCGGATGCTGCTGGGCATTCAGGCCAACGAGCCGCGCATCGACAAGCTGATGAAGGAATCGCTGATGCTGGTCACGGCGCTGGCCCCGACCATCGGCTACGACAACGCGACCACAGTGGCCAAAACCGCGCATAAGAACGGCACGACCCTCAAGGAAGAGGCCATTGCGCTGGGCTTTGTCGACGAAGACACCTTTGACGCCGTTGTGCGCCCCGAGCAGATGATCGGGCCGAAAGCAAAATGAGCAAACCGGTCAATCTGAACCGGTATCGAAAAGAAAAAGCGCGGGCCGAGAAAAAGGCCCGCGCCGACCAGAACGCGGCCAAGTTCGGACAGAGCAAGGCTGAAAAGCAGGTCGTAAAGCTTCGGCAGGACAAACAGCGCCGCGATCTGGACGGCCATGAGATCGACGAATGAGCGGTCGCCCTGTCAAACGATCCCTGACCCTCAAAGGTCATCGCACCTCGGTCTCGCTTGAGGATGAATTCTGGCAGGCCTTTCGCGACATTGCGCGCGAAAAGGATATTCCAATCAACGTTCTGGCGGCTGAGATTGACGTGGCGCGCGACCCAGAAACCGGTCTTGCCTCGGCCATTCGCGTCTATATTCTGGACTGGTATCGCGGAACGCGCGACGCCTGACGGAGGTCCGATCCATGCACATCATCCTGCTTCGCTTTTCGTCCAACAAAGACAAGGTCTCGGACCATGTCGAGGCGCATCGCAAATGGCTTCAGACGGGGTTTGACAAAGGTCTTTTCCTGCTCGCAGGCACGTTGAAGGCTGGTGTGGGCGGCGGAATTCTGGCCTCGTCTCACGACCCGGAGGCATTGGTCGAATTCGTCAACCAGGACCCGTTCGTGGTGGCCGACGTGGTGACAGCGGAAATCCTGGAAATGGAACCCGCCCGCGCCGATGACCGCCTGAGTTTTCTGTTGCAGTGAGGGTCCAATGACCAAAACCGTTTCCGGCCCCGATAGCAAACCGCGCTGCGCCTGGTGCCAGTCCGCGCCCGAGTTTTTCGATTATCACGATACGGAATGGGGCTATCCTGTAGCGGACGATCAGCGTCTGTTCGAAAAACTGTGCCTCGAAAGCTTTCAGTCCGGTCTGAGTTGGCGCACGATCCTTGCCAAGCGCGAGAATTTTCGCAAAGCGTTTTCCGGGTTTGATTTCAACAAGGTGGCTGCCTTTACAGACGCAGACACTGAACGCCTGCTTCAGGACAAGGGCATCATCCGCCATCGCGGCAAGATCGAAGCGGTTATCAACAACGCCCGCCGGGCGCAGGAGTTGATTGCCGACGAAGGCTCTTTGGCGGCCTATGTCTGGCGGTATGAGGCCGACAGCCCGCCCGAGCCGCAGACCGCGTCCACGTCACCAGAATCAATTGCGATGTCCAAGGACCTGAAAAAGCGGGGCTGGAAATTCGTCGGCCCCACCACAGTGTTCGCATTCATGCAGGCGATGGGATTGGTCAACGACCATGCCGAGGGCTGCGTGATGCGGGAAAAAGCGGCGCGGTTGCGCCGCGAGTTCGTCAAACCAGAATAAAACGGTGCCCCGCAGGGCACCCAGGATCACACCGACGCGCGGAAAATCTTGTCGATATTGCCGCCGAGCGCTGCGTTGAATTCAGCCTCGGACTGCTGCTTTGCAAGACCTTCGGTCAAGGCGCGCGAGAATGACGCGATCATTTTGCCGTTCTGGTCCAGCAGGTCGCAGGCCTCTTCGGTCGAATAGCCGCCCGACAGCGCAACAACGCGTACAACGCGCGGGTGATCTGCCACTTCGTCATACAGGTTCGCCTGCGTGGGCAGGGTCAGTTTCAGCATGACATCCTGCCCCTCGTCCAACTGATTAAGGTTTTTCAGCAGTTCGGCTTTCAGAATATCCTCAGCCTCGACCTTGGTTTCCGAGTGAATGTTCACTTCCGGTTCAACAATCGGGATCATGCCCGCGGCGACAACCTCGCGCGCGACGTCGAATTGCTGGGCGACCACGGCGGCGATGCCGTCGGCATTGGCCTCGTGGATCACCGAGCGCTCTTTGGTGCCGAACACGCCGTCGGCCTTGGCCAGCGTATCCGCCAGCCCCGGGATGGGCTTCATCATCTGAACGCCATTGGCCTGCTCTTCCAGACCTTTGTCGATTTTCAGAAACGGCACGATGCCTTTGACCGACCACAGATAGTCGGCGACCTTGCGGCCCTCGATCTCTTCGCCCAGCGTGCGTTCGAACAGGATTGCGCCGATCACTTTGTTCTTGGTGAAATCATCCGCCAGAATGATCCGCGCGCGCATCTTCTGGATTTCGTCGAACATCTCGGCGTCCGAGCTGTAGTCCGAGGCTTCAACACCATAAAGCGCCAGCGCCTTGGGGGTCGATCCGCCGCTTTGATCCAGTGCTGCAATGAACCCTGCACCGTTGGACATCTGCGCGCGCTGTTCTGCTTTGGACATAATACGTTCCCATTCAATATTGATTCCGGTTTCATTCCCCGCATACCGCAGGTGGGTCGGGGATGGTAGTTTGTTAGCGCTCAACCAGTCGCAACCAAATCCCATCCTTCGATCGAACCGTCAGATGCGCGACCGGAACCGGGGTTTTGCCCTTGATTGTTTCGAATTTGAAATGGCGCAGCAGCATCGACAGGATCAGGGGCCCTTCGACCATGGCGAACCCGGCACCTGTGCAAACGCGGGGACCGGCTGAGAACGGAATATACGCCTGTCGCTGACAGGTCTTGCCATTTTCCGTTGACCATCTGGACGGGTCGAAAGCGTCGGGGTTGTTCCACAGCCGCTCTTGCCGGTGCAGATGCCAAGGGCTGATCACGATCTGGGATCGTGTCGGCACGTCCCGGTTGCGAAACCGTTCCGGGCAAGTGGCCTCGCGCACCATCATCGGGACCGGAGGGTAGAGCCGCAGCGCCTCGCGGAACACATCGCGGCTGATACGGAGCTTTGACACCACCGCGAAGGACGGATCGTCCAGCGCCCGCGCCTCTTCCGCGACCCGTACCTGCCAATCTGGGTAAAGCGCCATCAGGTACAGGGTCCAGGCCAGAGCGGAAGCACTGGTTTCGTGACCCGCGAGGAAGAAAATCGCGACCTGATCGACCATCTCGTGCGTCTCGAAACACTGACCCGAGACCGGATCGGGCGTGGTCATGATTTTGGTCGCCAGATCGTCCGGCGCTTTGCCCGCTGCGATGGCGGCGGCGCGTTCACTGGTCAGGCGGCCAATCAGGTCCCGAATATCGCGGGCGTTCCGTCGGGTGGCACGCGAATGAAACCGGGGCAACCAACGCGGCAATGGCACAAAAGCTGCGAGGTTCAAAAGCGGTTGCTCGCGCTGATAGGCTTTGAATTTCTGAAACACCTGAGCGGCGATTTCGTGTTCGATGGGAACGGAAAACAACGTGCGGAAAATCACGTCAGCGGCGGCGTGAGAGGTCACCTCCTCACACTCGACCTCAGTTCCGGCGTGCGGTCTCAATCGATCCGCGCAAGCCAGAGAGGCCGCCAGCATCGCCGGAAAGGTATCCTTCAGCCGTCCGCCCTCAAACGCGGGGTCGATGATCCGCCGCTGGCGTTTCCACGTCTCGCCATTGGTCAGAAAGACCGACTCGCCCAGCAATGGGCGCAGACCCTCGCTGATACGGCTGGATTTTGGAAAGTTGTCCGGGCGTTGTTTCAGCACCGTGTCTATCAAGTCGGGCTGGTTGATCAGGAAAGATCGGAAGAACGGCGTTCGAAACTCGGCCATCCACGCGCGGTACAGGCGCTGCGGTTGGGCCGACAGCAGATCCTGCCGGAACAGTTTCATGTATCGCCACAGCGAGACCTTGTCGGGGCGCGGATCGGGTTTGGGCGGCGTCATGCGCAAACCGAGGTGTATCGGGAAACGGGCTTTTCAATGCGAGACCGGGACGGGGCGCTGCCCGCAAAGCGGCTGCGCAATGTCCGGGGGCCGGCGGTGATGCGGAAGTAATCGTACCGGCCCGGCTGATCGAAGGCGCAGAGATATTGAAAATGTAGCCGAAAAAAGCGCCACCTCAGGGCCTGCCACCGGTCTGGCGAAAGGGTTTGGGTAAAGGCCGCCGACAGGACCAACGGCCACCGTTTGTCCGGCCCGGCAACGCCGCTGACCGCCACCGGATCGCATAATGCAAAGGCACAGCCGTCACCCGGCGCCGAAACATCGACCCATGTCAAATCCGGTTGCGTGGACAGAAACCGCAGATCGTCGCGCAGGCGATAGGCTTTCGGCAGGAACGACACCATAGGCACCACCTGGCCCAGAGACAGAAACGACAGAGACGGGCCGCCATTCCTTGCCCCGCGAGCCCGCATGACATCGGCCAGCACCGAGACCCCAAGATGCGCGCCAGAGCTATGGCCGACGATCAGCACCTCATCCACATCCTCGTTAAGCGCCTGAGTGATGAGGTCACGGAACCTGTCCAGACGGGCCTGCAATTCGGCGGAAATTTCCCCCCGAAATCGCGCGGAATAGGCGTAATCGTGCATCAGGTAATAGGCGAACAGGCGGTTATCGATCTTCCGAAACCAATGCAGCAAGCCATAAGCCGCTGCCAGCGCCGGAATGAGGCCCAGCCAACCGACAAACGGTTGCAGCAAGGCGGTTATTCCAATCGCGACCCCGATAGACGCCAGAAGCTGCAGCACAAGCATCCCAACCGGGTAGAGCGCCGCAATCACCGGCCCCTTGCGCAGCCGCATCAGCCGCCACAGCGCACCGGTTGACATGTAAATCCAAGCCGTACGCGCCAGTTCCATATACGTCGCCGGGATCGACCCCGACATGCTGTCGCGCACGATATCGGACCAGACAAGCACCTCGACATCTGTTTCAACCTCGGTGCCGTCCTGATGCGACACCACATGCCAGCCAAATGGCCCCTCCTCGCCCGGTTTGGCGGAAACGGTGATCTGGTAGCCGGAAATATCGGCCTGAGCCTGCGATTCCGTGCGGTACAACTCACGATATCGCCGGGGAGGGAACGGGTCATAGCCGGGTACATAAAACACCCGACGTCTGCGCACCTGAGGCTGAATTGTTTGACTGCTCATTGCCTTACCTTCTGCCGCGCAGGTTAACGCAGCATTGAGGTCAAGGTAAGACGGATCAGCCCAGAACCGCCAGCGCGGGGAAAGTTTCCAGCAGCCACCAGCTGAATTCGGTGAACAGGCCGGTAATCAGCATGATGCCGACAAACAGCAGCAGCCCGCCCATCACTTTCTCGATCGTGCCCATATGCGGCTTGATCCGGTTCATCACGGCCATCGAGCGGTTCAGGAACATCGCCGCCAGCAGGAACGGAATTCCCAGACCCGCGGCATAAATCCCCAGCAGGAAGGTTCCACGCGCCACCGACGCCTCGGACGCCGCCAAGGACAAGATCGCACCCAACTGAGGGCCAATGCAGGGCGTCCAACCAAAGGCGAAGGCAAGGCCAAGAATATAGGCACCAAACACCGATCCACCGGAATCGCCCGTCTCAACCCGTGCTTCGCGGTCCAGCAGCGGAATGCGGAACACACCCAGAAAATGCAGGCCGAAAACGATAACCACAGCGCCTGAGATTTTGGCGAAAAGTATCTGATTTTTCAGCACAAACGCCCCAAAGGCCGAGGCCGTAAAGCCCAGCAGCAGGAACACGGTCGAAAGGCCCAGAACGAAGAACAACGCCGACAAGGTCGCCTTGCGCCGGGCCTGTGCTTCGTCCTGCATCTCATTGATCGTCACGCCGCTCATATAGGCCAGATAAGGCGGCACGATGGGCAGGACGCAGGGCGACAGGAAACTGATCAGCCCGCCGATCATGGCGATGAGCATTGCAGGCAACAGGCCTGCGTCGATGATATCAATTCCGAACATAGATCAGCACATATGGTATGAAAGGCCCGGCGTCACCGGGCCATTCGGTCACATCCTCGTGGTTGCACGCTGGACACCACGTCAAAGTGGAAATATCTGAGCCTTATGTCAAATCCGACCGAAACACTGGACGCACTGGGCCTGTTGTGCCCCCTGCCCGTTCTGAAAGCGCGAAAACGCCTGAAATCTTTGCCCGCAGGCGCGGTGCTGCGTCTGCTGGCAGACGATCCGGCCGCTGTCATCGATGTCCCGCATTTCTGTGCCGAAAGCGGTCATCGCCTTCTTTCGCAGGAAGAAACCGACGGTCACCAAATCTATCTGATCCAGAAATCCGGCTGATCCGGGCAAAGCAAAAGGCGGGCACCGGACCCGCCTTTCTGTTCTTTAATTACCAAGTGACCACCACCCGCGCCGCTTCGGCTTGGGCGGTTCGCTGGGTTGCTCGGGTTCAGGCGTGACGGATTCCAGAACCGGCTCAGCAGGCGTTTCCTGAACGGGTTCTTCGGTCGAAACTTCTACCACGTCCTGAGTGGCAACGATTTCAGCCACAACTTCCGGTTCCTGAGTGTCTTCGGTTTCGGCGGTAGGTTCATCCGCTTCCACTGTCGGCTCAGCTGTTTCCACAGCGACCTCTTCTACAACCGGTGCCGCTTCCACCGCTTCCGCAGGTCGGTCAACCTCGGGCGCGTCACTGGCGTCGGCGACCTCGGCCTGTTCAGTCTGGGCTTCCTCAGCAACAGGCTCTGCGTCCTTTTTCCTGCGACGCGGGGCGCGTTTCTTCTTGGGCTTGGCGGGCTTTTCTTCGGCCACTTCGCCTTCATCACTCACCACAGAGGCCGCGTCCTGCGCAGGTTCTTCCGCCGCAGTTTCGCCGTCCTCCGATGGTGCTTCGGTCTCTTTGGCATCGGCGTCATTGGCCTCGGCGGAACCGCCACCTTTCTTCCGGCGACGGCGGCGACGCTTGCGTTTGGGCTTGGCCTCTTCTTCGGCCTGAACCGTTTCGTCCTCGACCTCTTCCTCATCGGTGGCGTCAACCAGATCCATCAGCGATGCATCCACAGAGACGACCGGCGCGGTGGCTTCGGGCACGATCCGGCTGGCGGTTTTGAACTTCTCCATCGAGAAATCGGGGCTGACCAGATGAAGATCGCCCTCGACCCGCACAGACAGACCATAGCGCGCTTCGATCTGAGCGATATGTTCGCGCTTCTGGTTCATCAGGAAATTGGCGATGCTGACCGGGCAGCGCACCAGTACCTCGCGCGAGCGGCGGCGGGTGCCTTCTTCCTCGATCTGACGCAGGATCGAAAGGGCCATGTTGTCATCCGAACGGATCAGCCCGGTGCCGTGGCAGGACGGACATGGCTGCGTCGTCGCCTCAAGCATGCCCGGGCGCAGGCGCTGGCGGCTCATCTCGAGCAGGCCAAAGCCTGAAATCCGGCCCACCTGAATGCGCGCCCGGTCGGTTTTCAGCTTTTCTTTCAGGCGCTTCTCGACGGCTGCATTATTCTTGCGCTCGTCCATGTCGATGAAATCGATCACGATCAGCCCGGCCAGATCGCGCAGGCGCAACTGGCGCGCAACCTCTTCCGCGGCTTCAAGGTTGGTTTTCAGCGCCGTTTCCTCGATCGAGCCTTCTTTGGTCGCCCGGCCCGAGTTCACATCGATCGCCACCAGCGCCTCGGTCACACCAATCACGATGTAGCCGCCGGATTTCAGCTGAACGGTCGGGTTGAACATGCCGCCCAGGTAGCTTTCCACCTGATAGCGCGCGAACAGAGGCAGCGCGTCCTCATACCGTTTCACGTTCTTGGCGTGGGACGGCATGATCATCTTCATGAAGTCCTTGGCGATTCGGTAGCCGCACTCGCCTTCGACCAGAACCTCATCGATATCGCGGTTATACAGGTCGCGGATCGAGCGTTTGACCAGATCGCCTTCTTCATAGATTTTCGCGGGCGCGATGGATTGCAGCGTCAGTTCACGAATCTGCTCCCACAGGCGCTGCAGATATTCGTAATCGCGCTTGATTTCCGATTTCGTGCGCTTGGCACCCGCAGTCCGAATGATCAGACCGGCGCCGGTTGGGACATCAATCTCAGACGCGATCTCTTTCAGTTTCTTGCGGTCCGGCGCGTTGGTGATCTTGCGGCTGATCCCGCCGCCCCGCGCGGTGTTCGGCATCAACACGCAGTACCGGCCCGCCAGCGACAGATAGGTCGTCAACGCTGCACCCTTGTTGCCGCGTTCTTCTTTGACAACCTGCACCAGCAGTACCTGACGGACCTTGATGACTTCCTGAATCTTGTACCGACGCGGGCGCGGTTTGCGCGGCGGGCGAATATCCTCGCTGTCGTCCTCATCCGCGACCGACTCAATCGAGTCGTCCTTTGCGGTGGCGTCCGAGCGTGCGTCGCTTTCGCCAGCCTCCTCGGCATCCGCTTTTTCGGCTTCAGCGTCGTTCTCGTCTGCGTCAGCGGCTTCTGTCGGTGCATCTGCGTCAGCGGTTTCTGTCGGCGCGTCATCCGCGGTCGCTTCGGCTTGGGCACTGTCCTCTGCCTCGGCCTCCGGCGCATCCTGCGGTTCCGCGTCGCCCTGTTCCTGAGCGTCGGCAGCATCCGCCTGATCTTCCACCGCAACCTCGGCCTCATCCGGCGCGTCCGAAGCGGTTGCCTCCTGCGCATCGTCCTCAACGGCTTCGTCCACCGGTTCTTCAACCGGCGTATCCGCGACCAGCTCTACCGGAGATGTCCCCTCGGGCACGTCCAGATCGTTGGTTTCTTCGCCATCCTCCAGATCGATGGTCTCCATCCCCGTCGGTTCCGAGGATACCTCGATCGACTCGACGGCATCGTCAGATTTCACGTCCGCCGCCTTGGTCCGCGACCGCGAGCGGCGTTTCTTGGGTTTGGATTCCTCGGCCTCATCCCGCGCTCTCATGGCTTCGGCATAGGCGCGTTCTTCCTCCATCAGCGCCTCACGGTCGGCGACGGGGATCTGGTAGTAATCCGGATGAATTTCCGAAAACGCCAGGAAACCATGACGGTTCCCGCCGTAATCGACAAAGGCCGCCTGCAGCGACGGTTCGACCCGGGTTACTTTTGCTAGATAGATATTGCCGGCAAGCTGGCGTTTGTTTTCGGATTCAAAGTCGAACTCCTCAACCTTGTTTCCGTCGACCACCACGACGCGGGTTTCCTCCGCGTGGGTGGCATCGATAAGCATTTTCTTAGCCATGTGTCCTTGGTGCACCGCGCCAAACGCGTTGTCCTGACCCGTCCAGGCGGACAGGCGCTTTTGGAGAGGTGTCTTGTACGGGCGATTTCAGACGGCGCGCGGCAGGGTCTGGCGCTGTGGCCCCCTGCCCGTATGTTCAATCGTTGCGCGCGCGTCATCGCGGTTCTTCTCCGACAGGCGCGGTGTGCCGCTGCCTGCCCATTTATTCCTTTCGCCCGTTTTCCGGGCTCAGGCATTCAACTGCCTCTGTCGAGGCACAATCGGCCTGTTTTGCCACGCGGGATTTATCACCATCAGCAGCGAAACAGCGAAACTCAAAATCGGGACTTGTGGGCGCAAAAAGCCCGGCCCGTCCGCATACAATAAAAGCAGTCCTGTGGAAAAGACAATGGGCAAACTGCATCACGCGCCGGGAACAAGGCGCGGGATCGCTTCATCTGGCCAAAAATATCTCGTGGGGTGAATTGGCCTGCAGGGCCAAGAGGGGGGCTGGCCCCCCTCCGCTACAGGTAATCCGACCGCTGCAAGCCGTACTTGGCCATTTTCTCGTTCAGCGTCCGGCGCGGCAGGCACAATTCATCCATTACCGACGCGATCGAGCCCTTGTGGCGGCGCATCGTGTTGTCGATCAGCATCCGTTCGAACGCTTCGACATACTCTTTCAGAGGTTTCCCTTCGGTCGTCATCACCGGCTGCATTTCCTCGTGATCCGACATCAGCAGTGACGCAATCGTGCCCGACCCGCGCCGCGACTGCAGCACCGCGCGTTCGGCAATATTGATCAGTTGCCGCACATTGCCCGGCCACGGGGCCTGCAGCAGTTGAGCCGCTTCCTGCGCGCTGACCTGCGGGGCGTCGCAGCCGTATTCCTCGGCGAATTGCTCGCTCAGGCGGGTGAACAGGCTCAGAATGTCTTCGCCCCGCTGACGCAGGGGCGGCATGGTGATGCGCAAAGCGGCCAGGCGGTAGAACAGGTCGGGGCGCAGAACGTCCTCGCTGGTCTTGCCCGCTTCCTGCAAGTTGGAAATCGCAACGATGCGGGTTTCAGCCGGCGTACCCTGTTCGTTCATCACGCTTAGCAGGCGCGCCTGCAACGTGTCACTCAACGCCTCGACATCTTCCAGAACCAGTGTGCCACCCCGCGCCTCTTCGACGGCGGGTAGTTGCGTGTCTTCGGGCATCATCGGGCCGAACAGACGCTTGGACAGAGCCTCTTCTTCCAGCGCCGCGCAGGACACCAGAACGAATTTCTTGCCCGCCCGGCTGCCAACCGCATGCAGCGCGTGTGCCACAAGCGTCTTGCCGGTGCCGGTCTCGCCGTCGATCAGCACGTGGCCATCGGCCTGCCCGAGGTCCAAAATATCCTCGCGCAGCCGTTCCATCACCGGGCTGGCCCCGATCAGCTTGTTCATGATCTGCGTGCCGCCGGACAGTTCCCGCCGCAACGCCCGGTTATCCAGGGTCAGCCGCCGCGCATTGCTGGCGCGTTTGGCCAGTTCCGACATGCGGTCCGGGTTGAACGGTTTTTCAAGGAAATCGAACGCGCCGACCCGCATCGCCTCAACCGCCATGGGCACGTCGCCATGACCGGTGATCATGATAACCGGCAGAGTGCTGTCGGCCCCCATCAGCTTTTTCAGCAGCTGGATACCATCCATCCCCGGCATCTTGATGTCCGAGATCACGATGCCCGGATAGTCCGGCCCCAGCACTTTCAACGCATCCTCGGCGCTGGAAAAGGTTTCGGTGTCATACCCGGACAATGCCAGCCATTGGCTGATCGACTGGCGCATGTCCTGCTCGTCATCCACAATGGCTATCTTCATGGCCTGTGCCATAATCATTCCTCGTTATTCCGCGGCCTGAAGGCCGTCGCTTCCCAGTATCGGCAGTTGCATCTCGAACACCGCGCCGCCGTGTTGGCCGTTGCGCGCGGTCAGCCGTCCGCCATGGTCGTTCACGATCCCGGACGAGATGGCAAGCCCCAGTCCAACGCCATCGCCGGGCTGTTTGGTGGTATAAAAGGGTTCGAACAGGTTTTCGATATCTTCAATACCATACCCGTTATCGCGCACGGTCAGTACCGCCATGTCGCCTGCGGCCAGAATGATCTCCACATCCGGCTCTGTCACTGATTTGGTGGCGTCCAGCGCATTTCGCAAGAGGTTGACCATCACCTGCTCGATCCGCATCCGGTCCCCCATCACCATCACCGGCTCTTCGGGCAGGATCTGAGTGATCTTCACATGCCGCTGCCGCAATTGCGGTTCCATCATGGACAGGGACGAGGCCAGCGCTTCCCCAAGGTTTACAGGCGAAAACGCATCCGCCCCCTTGCGCGCATAGGATTTCAGCTGCCGCGTGATCGCCCCCATCCGCTCGATCAATCCATCGATCCGGCCAAAGCTGGCCAGCGCCTCTTCGGGGCGGTTTCGGCGCAGCAAAAGGCGGGCCCCGGCCAAATAGGTTTTCATTGCAGCCAGCGGTTGATTTAGCTCGTGGCTGACAGCGGCTGACATCTCGCCCAACGCGGCCAGTTTCGAGCTTTGGGCAAGGGTCTGCTCGGCCAAATCCAGCGTCTTTTCAACCCGTTCCCGCTCAGCGATTTCCCGCTGTAGCCTTGCGTTCAATGCGCGAAGCTCTGCCGATTCGCGCTGGAACAGCGCCATCCTCAGCGTTGCCCGGCGGCTGAGCGCGTAGAAGGCCAGCGCCAGCAGAATCGCAAAACCCATGATCTCGAGCGCAATAACGCTGTTCACCCTTTCGCGGATCGACGAATAGGTCGTGAACGAGGTCATCTGCCAGCCTCGGAACGGGATGCGCGTTTCCATCCGCATCACGGCCTCGCCCTGCAGATAGGCGTCGGGGGGCAGCGCGGTCCAGTCGGTCGTGGCCCGAATCGCCCGTTGAATTGCCCCTTCTGGCGGCTGACGCAGCAAGGCTGCGGTTTCTTCCAGCCCGCGCCACTGCGGTTCGGTCGACAGGATGATGGTACCGGTGCTGTCGGTTACAAACACTGCATCCGAAATCCCCGCCCAGGTGCGTTCGAATTTCTGCAGATCGACCTCGACCACAATGACGCCCAGGGTGTCCGGCCCGGATTCGATCCGACGTGAATAAACAAAGCTATATCCGCCGGCTTCCTTCGGAATTACCGAAAAAATCGTGGCGTTCGACCGGACGGCGTCCACGAAATAGGGTGTGTTCCGATGCGTTTCCTGAATGCGGTTCCGATCGGTCGCGGCAACCGTGGTTCCGTCGTTGTCCAGCAGCATGAGCGAGGCCGCGCCGATTTCCTCCACAAAGGAAATCAAGCGTTGCGAGGACAGCGTGTAATCGCTGGATTGCAGGGCCGAAATCAACGTCGGATCGCGCGCCAGCAATTGCGGGACGATGGCGTTTCGGCGCAATTCGCTGAGCAGGTTGCCGGAATACAGGGCCAGCCGGACCTCGGCCCGGTTTCGGGTGGATTCAGTGAACCGGTCCGTCAGCAGCCGATTTGTCACCCAGACGGTGGCAGCGGCCGTCAGCAAAAGAACCAGAACGGCCAAGCGCAGCCGCCACCCCAGGGGCGCACCGCGAAAAGGTCTGAGCAATTTGGACCGGCCTGAATGAACTTCGGAATTCATCCCCGGAAGTTACGCGGGCGCGGGGATGACCTCAAGTCACGCTGGCGCCAGCACACCCGACAATGCGCGGAACAACGCCGCCCCGTCGGTGCCGCCATGGCCCGGATCCGCCGCCCGCTCGGGGTGCGGCATCATACCAAGAACACGCCGGTTTTCGGACAAAATGCCAGCTATATCACCCACCGAGCCATTGGGATTCTCGCTATAGGTGAACGCAATCCGGTCCTGATCCCTAAGCGCGGACAATGTTTCATCATCGGCGAAATAGTTTCCGTCGTGGTGGGCAATCGGGATGCCGATCACATCTCCGGCATTGTACCCTTCGGTGAAGGCACTGTCGCTTGTTTCGACCTTCAGCCCCACGGTCTTGCAGATGTATTTCAGCCCCGCATTGCGCAGCAAAGCGCCGGGCAGGATGCCGGTTTCGGTCAGAATCTGAAACCCATTGCAGATGCCGACTGCATAGCCTCCGCGTTCGGTGTGCTCCACGACCGCCTTGCAGATCGGGGATTGCGCCGCAATCGCACCACAGCGCAGGTAATCCCCGTACGAAAAGCCGCCCGGTACGCCGACAATATCGACCCCCTCGGGCAGCGCGGCATCCTTGTGCCACACCATATCGACCTGAAAGCCTGCTTGTTCGAACGCAACCGCAAGATCGCGGTCACAGTTTGAGCCGGGGAATACGATGACGGCAGCGCGCATTGCGGACCCTCCTTGGTGGGTGAAACTCAGATCAGTTCGATCTCAAAGCGCTCGATGACCGTGTTGGCCAGCAGCTTTTCGCACATTTCGGTCACGTCCGCCTCGGTCGCGCCATCGGCCAGTTCCAGGTCGATGACCTTGCCCTGCCGCACGCCTTCGACCTGATCGAAGCCCATCGCGCCCAGTGCGTGCCGAACTGCTTCACCCTGCGGGTCAAGCACCCCGTTCTTGAGCATCACATGCACCCGTGCCTTCATATTCGCAACTCCACCTGCGGGCCGCGCCCCGGACCCATTTCGTTGCGCGGGGGATAGCGCGGTTGCGGTGATTGGACAACCCTGTTTGCACGGCCTTTAGCGGATCGTGCTGGCAAGCCGGGCCTGGGTGCCATGCAAAGAAAAAACGCCACCTGTTGGGGCGGCGTTTTCATCGGTGTTTCAGTTCTGCACGCGGTCAGTTGATCAGCGTCGGCTTGGTCACGTTGCTTTTTGGCAGAACGCCCAGACGGCGGGCGACCTCGGAATAAGCGTCGGTCAGGCTGCCCAGATCGCGGCGGAACACGTCCTTGTCCAGCTTCTGCCCGGTCTCGATGTCCCACAGACGGCAGCTGTCGGGGCTGATCTCATCCGCCACCAGCAGGCGCTGGAAGTCGCCTTCGAACACGCGGCCGATTTCGATCTTGAAGTCGATCAGGCGGATGCCCACGGCCAGCATCACACCGCTCATGAAATCATTCACCCGCAGGGCGAGGCTCAGGATATCGTCCATGTCCTGCTGGCTGGCCCAGCCAAAGGCGGCGATGTGCTCTTCCGAGACCAGCGGATCGCCCAGGGCATCGTCCTTGTAGCAATATTCGATGATCGGACGCGGCAGCTGAGTCCCCTCGGCGATACCCAGACGTTTGCACAGCGACCCGGCGGCATAGTTGCGCACGATCACCTCAAGCGGCACGATTTCACAGTTGCGCACCAGTTGTTCGCGCATGTTCAGGCGGCGAATGAAATGGGTGGGCACGCCGATCTGGTTCAGACCGTCCATGAAAAACTCGCTCAGGCGGTTGTTCAGCACACCCTTGCCGTCGATCACGTCCTTTTTCTCGGCGTTGAACGCGGTGGCGTCATCCTTGAAATACTGCACAATTGTGCCCGGCTCGGGGCCTTCGTACAGGATCTTGGCTTTGCCTTCGTAGATTTTCTTGCGACGCGCCATAAGCGACCCTTCCGATCTGGAGCGAGGGAATGAGTCCCTCGGCGTTGGCGCCCTCATAGTCCAAGCCCCCCTTTCCCGCAAGTTCAGCAGACATGGAAGCTTTGACGCAGCGCAAATACCTTGCGCCTGCCCGCTGCTATAGTCATATCATCAGGCAAGAAGATGTAATCCAAGGGGTCCCCAACCAATGACCACATTTGACGAACGTGAAGCCGCGTTTGAAAACAAGTTCGCCCATGACGAAAAGATGCAGTTCATTGCCCGGATGCGTCGGAACAGGTTCATGGCCGTCTGGGCATCGACCCTGAAAGGCGAGACCGTCGAAAAAGCGCGCGAATACGGGCAGGAGCTGGTTCACACCGATTTGCAGAATGTCAGCGAAGACGACGTGGTAGAGGCCGTAAAAGGCTATCTGGGTGATCTGGCGGACGAGGCGAAGATTCGCGAAAAGATGGCGGAACTGCTGGTCGAAGCCAAGGAACAGGTGATGGCAGAGGCCGAAATCTGACACCGAAAATGCAAACCTCATGATCTTCATGAGATTTATGAATTTGATTTGATGCCCCGGTCATGAGACACGGGGCGTCTCTTTTTCCAACGGCGTATTGCGCCAATTTTTTGGACTACTCCAATGACAAACGCGCTGAACAAACTGCTGGAAACCACGGACGCCATTCTGGCCGATGGGGCGACCGGAACAAACCTGTTCAACATGGGCCTGCAATCGGGGGATGCGCCCGAACTGTGGAATGTGGATGCGCCGGACAAGATTCGCGCCCTGTACAAAGGATCAGTTGACGCGGGCAGCGATCTGTTCCTGACCAACACCTTTGGCGGCACAGCAGCCCGCCTGAAGCTGCACGACGCGCAATACCGGGTTGCCGAACTGAACCGCATCGGGGCCGAACTTGGCCGCGAGATTGCCGATACCGCCGGACGACCCGTTGTCGTGGCCGGTTCGGTTGGCCCCACAGGTGAGATCATGGAGCCGGTCGGCAGCCTGTCCCACTCTGACGCCGTCGAGATGTTCCACGAACAGGCCGAAGCGCTGAAAGACGGCGGTGCCGATGTGCTGTGGCTTGAAACCATCAGCGCCCCCGAAGAATTCCGCGCCGCGGCCGAGGCTTTTGCGCTGGCCGACATGCCCTGGTGCGGCACGATGAGTTTCGACACTGCCGGGCGCACGATGATGGGCGTAACCTCGGCCAATCTGGCGCTGCTGGTCGAAACCCTGCCCAACCCGCCGATTGCCTTCGGCGCGAATTGCGGCACCGGCGCATCGGACATTCTGCGCACGGTGCTGGGCTTTGTGGCACAGGGGACCGAGCGGCCTTTGATTTCGAAAGGCAATGCGGGCATTCCGAAATACGTCGATGGGCATATTCACTATGACGGAACGCCGGAGTTGATGGCGGAATACGCGGTTATGGCGCGGGATTCCGGTGCAACGATCATCGGCGGCTGCTGTGGCACCATGCCCGCCCATATCCAAAAAATGCGCGAAGCGCTGGACAGCAAGCCCCGTTCGGATCGCCCCACTCTGGATCAGATCACCGACGCGCTCGGCCCGTTCTCATCCGCCTCGGACGGTACCGAAGCGGACGCGGTTCTGGAACGGCGCACACGTCGCCGCCGCCGCGCCTGAGTGAATTCAGCGCCCCTCGAATTTCGGGGGGCGTTTTTCCATGAAGGCCACGACGCCTTCGGCAAAGTCGCGCGAGCGGCCGCATTCCCCCTGCAAATGAGCCTCGGTCGCCAGTTGCTGGTGTAACGTGCTTTCGTATGTCCCGCGCAAGGCTTGCTTGATCGCGCCGAACGCTGCGGTCGGGCCATTCGCCAGATACTCAGCCCGCTTGCGCCAATGGGCAGCGAAGTCCTGATCCGCAACCGCTTCCCAGATCAGACCCCAGTCATCGGCCTGCCGGGCGCTGATTTTGTCGGCAAACAGCGCAGCGCCCATCGCTTTGGCCAGCCCCATCTGACGCGGCATGAACCAGGTGCCACCTGCATCCGGCAACAGGCCGATCCGGGCAAAAGCCTGCAGGAAATAGGCGCTTTCAGTCGCAATCACCACATCCGCGCACAGCGCAAGATTGGCCCCTGCCCCAGCCGCCGGGCCGTTCACGGCGGCAATGGTTGGCACCGGGCTGTCGTGGATGGTTTCGAGCATCGGCTCGTATTCGTCGCGCAAAGACCGCTCAAGATCGATCTTCCCGGTCGAGGATGCATCGCCCAGATCCTGACCCGAACAGAACGCGGGCCCTGCCCCGGTCAGCACAATGCACCGCGCATGGCGGGCGGCGTGTTTCATACCATGCGTGATCTCGGCCCGCATCTGCGTGGTCAGCGCGTTCATCTTGTCGGGGCGATTGAGCGTCAGAACGGCCAGCCCGTCCGTGACCTCCAGCAGGATCGTCTCATAGTCCATTCCGGGCGTCCCTCGCGGTCAGTTTTTTACAAATCCTGACTGATATTGCCGCCGAGGGAAAGGCGAACCCGGCGTCAGTCTTCTAGAATTCGGCGCAGGCGCTCTTTCTCTTCGTCGCTCAGCTTATCCGCATCGCCGGTTTCCTGAACCTTGGCGCGCCCGCGCAGAAAGTTCCAACCCAGCCCTGCGGCGATCAGCAGCATGATCGGACCGGCAAGCCATAGAAACAGGTTCGATCCGGTGGTCTTTGGTTTCAGCAGCACATATTCGCCGTAGCGATCGACGATGAAGGCAATCGCCTCTTGATCCGTGTCGCCTGCCACCAGACGTTCGCGCAGCAACAGGCGCAGGTCGCGGGCCAGATCGGCATTGCTTTCGTCAATGCTCTCGTTCCGACAAACCAGACAGCGCAGACCGGTGGACAGGTCCCGTGCCCGTTGTTCCAGCACCGGATCGTCCAGTACCTCGTCCGGTTGCACCGCCAGAACCGGCGTGGCCAGCATCAGAAGGATCAGGATCAGCCGCTTCATTCCGCAGGTACTCCGCCAGAGGGGGCCTTTCGCGCGCCAGCCGCCACGCGGAAGCGGCGGTCGCACAGGCTGAGAACACCCCCGAGCGCCATCAAAAGACACCCAGCCCAAATCCAGTTCGCAAAGGGCTTGATATAGGTGCGCATCACCCAGCCGCCATCAGCCTGCTGATCCCCGATCACCACGTAAAGATCGCGCAGGAAACGGTAGTCAATCGCGGCCTCTGTCGTGGGCATGCGCGCCACCGGGTAATCCCGTTTCTCGGGGTGCAGCGTACCGATTGGGCGCCCGGAGCTTTCAACCAGCACATCCGCGGTCGTCGAGAAATAGTTCGGCCCCTGAACCCTGCGCACATCCTGCAGCGTCAGGGTGAACTGCCCCACCTCGAACGGCTGACCGTATTGTGCGACGCGGATATCTTCGACCTCCCATGCCGTAAGTCCGGCGATTGCAAAGATGGTCACGCCAAGCCCGGTATGGGCCACGGCCTTGCCCCAATCTGCCCCGGGCAGCCGGAACAGGCGTTTCAGGCTGCCCTTGCGACCCGTACGGCTCCACAGATCAATCGCTGCACCGAACGTGATCCACGCGCCCAGAAACAGACCCACCGGACCCAAAGCACTGCGCCCGGACTGCATCGCCCAAACCAACAGCGCCAAGGCCAGCGCCAGCCCAAAGGTATAGCGCAGCGACCAAACGGTTTTCCCAAGCCTGCCCCGTTTCCACGGCAGCATGGCACCGATGGGCAGGGCAATGCCCAACAACACCATGAAGGGCGTAAAGGCGGCGTTAAAAAACGGCGCACCGACCGAGAGTTTCCGGTCGAACATCATCTCGGCCACCATCGGCCACATGGTTCCCACGAATACGACAAAGCAACTGACGGCCAGCAAAACATTGTTCACAATCAGCGCGCTTTCGCGGCTGACCATGCCGAATACGCCCTTCGCCTCCATCGCCTGCGCGCGGGCGGCAAACAGGGTCAGCGCACCGCCGATGAAGAATACAAGGATCAGCAGGATGAACACCCCGCGCTCGGGGTCATTCGCGAAGGCGTGCACCGAGGTCAGCAGGCCCGAGCGCACAATGAATGTCCCGATCAGAGAGAACCCGAACGCGATGATCGCCAGCAGGATGGTCCAGCTTTTCAGCGCCTCGCGCTTTTCAACCACAATCGCCGAATGCAACAGCGCCGCCGCCAGCAGCCACGGCATGAACGAGGCATTCTCGACCGGATCCCAGAACCAGAACCCGCCCCAGCCCAGCTCGTAATAGGCCCACCACGATCCAAGCGCGATGCCGATTGTCAGAAAGACCCACGCGCCCAGAGTCCACGGGCGCACCCACCGGCCCCAAGCGGCATCGATGCGCCCTTCGATCAGGGCAGCCACTGCAAAGCTGAACGCCATGCTCAGGCCGACATAGCCCAGATACAGGAACGGCGGATGGAAGGCCAAACCGGGGTCCTGCAATAGCGGGTTCAGGTCGCGCCCGTCAAACGGCGCAACGGCCAGCCGGTCAAACGGGTTCGAAGTGAACAGGATGAACGCAAAGAACGCCACCGCAACAGCCGATTGCACCGCCAGAACGCGGGCTTTCAGTGTTGGGGGCAATCCGCCACCGAAAAACGCGGCCATGCCGCCAAACAGGGTCACAATCAGCACCCACAGCAGCATCGACCCTTCGTGGTTCCCCCAAGTGCCGCTGATCTTGTACAGCATCGGCTTGGCGGAATGGCTGTTCTCAACCACGATCCGCAGCGAGAAGTCCGAGGACATGAACGCCCAGACCAGCGCCGCAAAGGAAAAGGCCGTCAGCAGAAACTGCAAAATCGCCGCCGGTTCGGCAAAAGCCATCCATCCCGCCCAGCGTTTCGCCGCCCCAATCAGCGGCACTACGCTTTGCACGATGGCGACAAAAAACGCGAGGATAAGGGCGAAGTGACCAAGCTCTGTAATCATGCCCAAGGATATACTCCCGGGGCGGCGGGAACGCCATTCACTTTCGCTGGTTTCAGGCGCACATAGTGTCGCGGATCACGCCTTGCGCAAGCGCCGCCAATCCTCAAGCGCCGGGTTCGCGTCGGGCAATGTCGCGTCCATCGCAAGCTGCGCATCCGTTCCCGCAGAGGCCGCGCCGGGGCTGTCGCTGCGCATCTGCCGCAGCGCTTCCAGATTAGCCATCACCGCAGGCGTACGCTGAATTGTCGCCGAGATATCCTTTTGGAAATCCTGCATCTTCGCGTGATGACGCGCACCGAAATAGAACGAGACAATGACGCCCAACAGCCACCAAAGCGGTTCGGGCACCAGCGCAATGCCCTGCATTCTGGCGGCAAACCAGATTGGGTCGATCATTGCCGCGGCGAACAGGCCCAGCGTTCCCAGCGCCAGCGCGGGACGCGGCAGCCGGTTGACCCCATCCATGAAACGGTCAAAACCGCCTTTGTTCGAAACCTGAAACTCGGCACCGAACTGGTTCATTGCGCGGCTTTGCAATGCGGCGCCGCGTTGTGCATCAGCCTCGGTGTTTTCCCGAAAGATTTCAGCGGTTTCCCGCACGACATTGCGCCCGTCGCCAAACAACAACGCCAACACGCCCGTGATCAGTCCCATCCTGCAACCCTTCTTTGAAACTGCGTATTGTCAAGGTGGTAACGGGGCGACAGGAATTCCTCGGCCCGTTTGATCCACCCCCCTTTGCCGCCTGCGCGGGACCGGGCATATTTGCGTGCCGCAGGCCGGTTTTCGGCCAGGCGGAAGTAATAATTCCGCCGCGCCACCCCGTAAGCATCCCGCAACGCTACAGGGTCCGGCCGCGCGGCTTTTTCACAGGCCGCTGCGGTCTGCGGACCGATCACACCATCAACTGACACATCAAACTGCATGTCCCGCAGCAGCCGCTGCAGGATCTTAACGGCCTGCGCCCCCGCGTTCACATACATATCAAAAACCGAAGGCTGCAGCGCATGGGGCAAACCGACGATCCCCGGCCGGTCAAAATAATGCCGGACAAAAATGTCGATAGCCTGCCGTTGGCTCAGCGCCCGAACATCTTCCCGGTCCACAACCCCGTCTCGGGTCAAATCCAGCCCCAGCCTGCGCATCGTGTGAATGGTAACGCCAAACTTGGTCGCCCCGCCCGGATCGTCCGGATCATCCACAAACCCGCCCTCACGGGCCACAATCTCTTTCGCAATCTGCCGAACGGTCTGCATGTCACCCCCGATGTTGGTGCTGCAAACCGTTCCGCAAAATCCTTAACGCCCAAAGACGAAACAGGGCGCTGCATGCCCACCGCACGCAACGCCCCACCTTCATCTTTTTGCAAAATACTCCCGCCGGAGGCACGCAGCGCAGCTGCGTTCAGCTCTCGCCGGGTTCTTTGTAAATGCCCTGTTCTTTCAGCGCGTCCACAACCTCTTTCGGCATGTAGGTTTCATCATGTTTCGCAAGAATTTCAGTGGCTTCAAACACACCGTTCACGTAACTTCCGGTGCCAACCATCCCCTGGTTTTCCGAGAACAGATCGGGCAGCACCCCGGTGAATGCCACCGGCACGCTTTCCCCCCCATCCGTCACCACAAAACGCACGGTTTCGCCCTGACCGCGCACGATCGAGCCCTCTTCGACCAGCCCGCCGATGCGGAACACCTCGGTCGGCTTGGGCGGTTCGGCGATGACCTGACTGGGCGAACGGAAGAAATTGATGCCGTCCTTCATGGCAACCCCAATCAACACCGTCGATACCAACAGGGCACCGATAGCCACCAGAATGACTTGTACACGACGACGTTTTTTGAGCGTTTTCATACCATCCTCACGGGAATAGCGGGGCCATCATCAGGCCCAGAGTTTCATCCTCACCTAACATCAGGTTGGCGTTCTGCAAGGCTTGCCCGCTGCTACCTTTTGTCAGGTTATCTAATGCCGCGACCACGATGGCGCGGCGTTCAATCCGGTCTGCAACAACACCGATATGGCAGAAATTCGATCCCCGCACATGATGGGTCGATGGGGCCTCACCCATCGGCAGCATCTCGATGAACGGCTCGGCCTCGTAAGCCTTGCACAGGGTTTCATAGATGCTTTGCGGATCGCCCTTAACGTAAGTCGTCGCCAGAATGCCCCGGTTCGCGGGGATCAGGTGCGGCGTGAACTGCACGTGAACCGTCCGCCCTGCCAGCGCAGAGAATTCCTGGTCGAACTCGCCCAGATGCCGGTGAGTGCCACCAATGGCATAGGCATTGGTGCCCTCACTCAGTTCCGCATGCAGCAGGTTTTCCTTAAGCGACCGCCCCGCCCCGGACACGGCGCATTTCAGGTCCAGAACGATATCATCCAGATCGATGACTCCAGCCGTAATCAACGGCCGCAGCACATATTGGCCGGTCGCGGCGTTGCAGCCGGTTCCTGCCACCAAACGCGCATTGCGGATCTCATCCCGGTAGAACTCAGTCAGACCATACACAGCCTCTTCCTGCTGTTCCAAGGCGGTGTGCGGGTTGCCGTACCACTTTTCGTATTCCTCGGCGTCGCGCAACCGGAAATCCGCTGACAGGTCGATGATCTTCAGGTTCTTCGGCAGCTCCCGGATCACCTCCTGGCTGGTCTTGTGCGGCAAGGCGCAGAAACACAGGTCGATTGTCGAGAAATCGATTTCAGAGATTTTGCCCAGATCGGGCAGGTCCAGGTGGCGCAGATGCGGGAAGACCTGCGCCATCGACTGGCCCGCCTTGCGCTCGGCGGCCAGGGCCACGATGTCCATGTTCGGGTGCTCGGCGATCAGCCGCACCAGTTCGGCGCCGGTATAACCGGAAGCGCCCAGAATTGCGATTTTATGGGTCATGTCAGACCTCTTGTTTCCATGTGTCACATATCACGACCGCCGATGCGACGGTCTACGAATTAGGGAAAGAGTATTGGGGCGTCCTTGATCGAAGTCAGGCCGCCGCGAACGTGATTTGTCGTCGGAGGAACTGAGTCGCCCGGTCGCTGACAAAGCTCGGCTTGCCGGTTGTCAGGAACCCGCCCTGGCCATCCCCCATCATATCCGGGTGCCGCCCAAGATAATCGGCCAGGCTGTCAGCCACCAAATCCCCCTGGCTGAACACCTGAACGTCGGGCCCCAAAGCGGCCTGAAACGTTTCTGCCATCAACGGGTAGTGCGTGCAGCCCAGTATCGCGGCTTGCGGTTCGGGCATTTTCCGCTTCAACGCATCCACGTGGCTGCGCACCATCGCTTCGGCCAGAATCATGTCGCCATCTTCAATGGCATCGACGACACCGCCACAGGATTGCGCCTCGACATCCACACCGATGGCCCGGAACGCCAGCTCCCGCTGAAAGGCCCGGCTGGACACCGTTGCCGGCGTTGCAAACAGGGCGACATGCTTCACGGCCACTTCGCGCGGAGGAGAGTTATCGCCCCATTCCCGCTCGGTCAGCGCCTCGATCAGGGGCACAAACACACCCAGCACACGCTTGCCCTTGGGCACGCCCTCTTCCTGCATCCGGCGCAGGGCGGCGGCGCTGGCGGTGTTGCAGGCCAGAATCACCAGATTGCAGCCCCGGTCCCACAGGGCCTGCACCGCTTTGCGGGTCAGTTGATAGATATCCTCGGCATCGCGCACCCCGTAAGGCGCGTGCGCGCTGTCGGCAAAATACAGAAAATCAACGTCCGGCAGACGTTTCTGCGCGGCGTTCAGGACGGTCAGCCCGCCCAAACCGGAATCAAAGATACCTACTGCCATTTGCCCCTTCAGGCGCGATGCCGTTCCTCGAATTCATAGCCATAGTCATACGACTTCAGTGGCTTCGGAGACAGCTCATACGTGGCTTTGCGCAGGAAATCCATCATCTTGCGCGTATCCTTGCTGAGTGGGTCAAGAACGTCACGCCCAATGGGTTCGCCAATGACCACTTTTACCGGTGTATCCACGCGCTTTTTGAACTCTTTGATCAGCAGACCCATCCGCAGCGTATTGTGCAGATGGCTGGCCACCTGAAACAGGCGCGAGGTGTGACCGTCAAAGAAAACCGGCACCACGGTCGCGTTGGATTTCGCCACCATCCGCGCGGTAAAGCCACGCCAGCCCGGGTCCATCGGGTGTGCAAAGGGTTTGACCGCCGTGCTGACCGTGCCACCGGGGAAAATACCGATCGCACCGCCCTCGCCCAGATAGTTCAGCGCGGTTTTTCTTGTTTCCAAGTTCAGCTTCATCGCTTCGCGCGTATCGTCAAACGAGATCGGCAGAATGATCTTGTTAATATCCTCAGCCTTGCGAAACACATGATTTGCGAGGATGCGGAAATCACCCCGGGTCTGGGACAGCATGTGCCCCATCATCAACCCGTCCAGAATGCCATAGGGATGGTTCGCGATCAGGATCAGAGGCCCATCTTTCGGGATATTCGACAGCGCACCACCCGCCACATCCAGCGTCAGGCCGTAACGTTCCACCATGACTGACCAGAAATCCCGCCCGTTGGCGACGTCTTTCTCGTACCCGTCCGCGCGCTTGATCAGGCGCATGCGGCCCGTCGTGTTCTCCATCAGCTTGATAACCATGCGCCCGCCTTTGGTTTCGGCGGAATAGGCGTAGGAAATGTCACGGACGGCATGACGGCTCGAGGGCATATTGGTCTCCGGTTGGCTGCCTGAAATATAGTTTTAGGTGACAATTTTGCCTAGATATCGTGACAGCCTTGTGACGATTTTACTCTGCCGCAGCGCGTAACTCGGGCCCTCCGCTGTGGATGATGGCCAGCAATTCCTCGCGCCGTTTGGCGGCTTTTGCCTCGTTTTCCAGCAGAACCGGCCCAAAGCCGCGAATGTCCAACGGCAACCGGGCCAGGGCGGCAATGGCGTCGCGCGTGTTGTCGGACAGCAAGGGCAGAACCTGCTGCATGTCCTTTTCGTACTGCCGGATCAATGCGCGTTCCATCCGGCGTTCCGCCGAGTAGCCAAAGATATCCAGCGGCGTGCCGCGCAGGGATTTCAGCTTTGTCAGCGCCTTGAGCGGGCCAAGCATCCATTCCCCGAACGCCCGTTTGCGGGGTCGCCCATTGCCGCTGGACCCGCCCAGAAACGGCGGCGCAAGGTGGAAGGTCATCTTGAAGTCGCCGTCGAACTCGGCCGCGGCTTTCTCGCGGCTGCTGAGCAACAGGCGCGCGACCTCGTATTCGTCCTTGTAGGACAGCAGCTTGTGATAGCCCTTGGCCAGAGACTCGCGCACCTCGGTGTCTTCGACCGACTCCACCAGCTTGCGATACCGCTTGGCCAGCCGGGCGCTTTGATACCCGGTCAGATGCTGCGCGCGGAAATCGATAATCTGTTCCAGAGTCTTGGGCATTTCCGTCACCGACGGTGCCAGAATGGCCTGCACCTGATCCGGGTGCAGAACGGCCCAGCGACCGATGTCGAAGGCGCGTTTGTTGCGCTCGACCGCCGTGCCGTTCAGTTCAATCGCATGCACGATGGCGTCATGGCTGACCGGCAGGAAGCCCCGCTGCCACGCTGCGCCGAAGACCATCATGTTCGAATAGATCGAATCGCCCATCACAGCACGTGCCAGATCGGTGGCATCGAACAGGGACAGCCCGTCCTTCAGCCGCGCCTGTAACGCCAGTTCCAGCCGATCCTTGGGAATGCGGAACTCGGTATCCCGAGTGAAGTCGCCGGTGACGGTTTCGTGGCTGTTAACCACGGCCCCGGTTTGCCCGGTCCGGGTCAGACCCAGAGTCTTGGCCCCAGCCGAGACAACCAGATCACCCCCGATCAGCGCATGGGCTTCGCCGGTTGCAACCCGGATGGCGCTGATATCTTCGGGCTTGTTCGCCAGACGGCAGTGGATATGCACCGCGCCGCCCTTTTGGGCCAGCCCGGCCATCTCCATCATGCCCGCGCCTTTGCCATCGACCTGCGCCGCTTGTGCCAGAATCGCGCCCAGCGTCACGACGCCAGTGCCGCCGACCCCGGTGATCACAACGTTATGCGTGCCCTTGATCTGGGGCAAAACCGGCATTGGCAAGTCCGGCAGGTCAATCTCGGTCGTCGCCTCTTTACGGATCGTTGCGCCTTCCAGTGTTACGAAAGAAGGGCAAAAGCCGTTGAGGCACGAGAAATCCTTGTTGCAGCTTGACTGATCAATCGCGCGTTTGCGGCCCAGTTCGGTCTGTTTCGGCACAATCGACACGCAGTTCGACTGCACACCGCAATCGCCGCAGCCTTCGCAGACGTCGGTGTTGATGAAGACCCGCTTGTCCGGATCAGGAAACTCCCCCCGTTTGCGGCGGCGGCGTTTCTCGGCGGCACAGGTCTGGATATAAACGATGACCGAGACGCCCTCGATCTCGCGAAACTTCTCCTGCACCTGCATCAGATCGGCGCGTTCGAAGGTCTCAACGCTGCCGGGCAGAGCTTTGAAGTTCACGTCTTCTTTTTCATCGTAAACCACGGCCACGTGCTGGACGCCCATCGCCTTGACCTCGGCCACGATGCGTTCGGCGGTCAGATCGCCCTCGTTGTCCTGCCCGCCGGTCATGGCGACAGCATCGTTGAACAGGATTTTAAAGGTGATGTTGGTGCCCGCCGACAATGCGGCCCGTATGGCCTGCACGCCCGAATGGTTATACGTGCCATCGCCAAGGTTCTGAAACACGTGCTTGGTGGTCGAGAACGGAGCCTCGCCAACCCAGTTCACCCCTTCGCCGCCCATCTGGGTGAAACCGGTGGTCTCACGGTCCATCCATTGCACCATGTAGTGACAGCCAATCCCGGCATAGGCGCGGCTGCCATCCGGCACCTTGGTCGAGCTGTTATGTGGGCAGCCCGAGCAGAAAAACGGCAGGCGCGTCGCGATTTCCTGCGCGTTGTCGGCCCGGCGCGCCTCGGACAGTTTAGCCAGACCGGCGCGCACGCCGTCCGTGTCGCGCCCTTCTTCGATCAGGATTTCGCCCAGCTTTTCGGCAATCATGATCGGGTCCAAGGCACCGCGTGTCGGGAACAGCTCTTCCCGGTGCAGTGTCCCTGCCCCGCCCTTGTACCAACCGTAAACGCGGCGGCCCCGGCGGTCGTCAAAGATCGCCTCTTTGACCTGCACCTCGATCAGCTTGCGCTTTTCTTCGACGATGACGATCAGATCCAGCCCTTCGGCCCAGTCGTGGAAACCGGCCATGTCCAGCGGGAAGGTCTGGCCGATCTTGTAGGTAGTGATCCCCAGCCGTTCGGCCTCATCCGCGTCGATGTTCAGCAGCGACATGGCATGGGCCAGATCTAGCCAGTTCTTGCCGGCCGCGACGAAACCGATCTTGGCACCGGGCTTGCCCCAGACCCGTTTGTCCAGCTTGTTGGCATGGGAAAACGTCTCGGCCGCGAAGCGCTTGTAGTCGATGATCCGGGCTTCCTGCAGATGTGGTGTATCGCCCAGTCGGATGTTCAGCCCGCCCTCGGGCATTTCAAACTCGGGCGTTACCAGCTGCATCCGCCCGGGGCTGCCATCCACGACCGAGGTGACTTCGATCGTGTCCTTCATCGTCTTCAGACCGACCCAAAGCCCGGCAAAGCGGCTGAGCGCAAAGCCGTAAATACCGTAATCCAGTATCTCCTGCACGCCCGCCGGGCTGACCACCGGCATATACATATCGACAAGGGACCACTCGGACTGATGCAACACGGTCGAGCTTTCGCCCGTATGGTCATCCCCCATCGCCATCAGCACACCGCCATGCTGCGCGGTCCCGGCCATATTTGCGTGCCGCATCACATCGCCTGACCGGTCCACGCCGGGGCCTTTGCCATACCACAGGCCAAAAACCCCGTCGAACTTGCCGTCATTCCGCAGCCCGGCCTGCTGGCTGCCCCAAAGCGCGGTGGCGGCCAGATCCTCGTTCAGACCGAACTGAAAGGTCACGTCGCTTTCGGTCAGCTGCTTCTGCGCGCGCGTCATCTGCTGATCCACCGCGCCTAGGGGCGAACCCCGATAGCCAGTCACCAGACCGGCGGTGTTCAGCCCGGCCTTCATGTCCCGCGCCTTCTGCATCAGCATCAGCCGCACCAATGCCTGAGTCCCGTTCAGAAGAATGGGGTTTTTCGACAAATCGAACCGGTCGTTCAACGTTATCTTTGGCTGGCTCATCAGACGCCTCCCCTCGTCAGATCAGTGTGCTACATTTCTGTTCATTTTAGGTCATGAAAGCTGACCTGTATAGCCATTGTCCCCTGAATCGTAACGATTTCATCCTTTGAATGTGGAACTTGTTACCTATTTCATATAGGCGTTCCCCGAGATAACGAAAGTTGCGGCGATGGATTGGGACAAGCTTAGAATATTTCACGCGGTTGCGGATGCCGGCAGCCTGACCCATGCGGGCGACAAGCTCAATTTGTCTCAATCCGCCGTGAGCCGTCAGATCCGCGCGCTGGAAGAATCACTCGACGCGACCCTGTTTCACCGCCACGCGCGGGGGCTGATTCTAACCGAACAGGGTGAGTTGCTGTTCGATGCGACCTCAGCCATGTCCAAACGTCTGGACGCCGCCGCCGCCCGTATCCGCGACAGCGAAGAAAAGGTGTTCGGCGTTCTGCGCGTCACCACCACGTTCGGCTTCGGCACCCTGTGGCTGGCCCCGCGCCTGCCAAAGCTCTACGAACAGTACCCCGAACTCAACATCGACCTGATGCTTGAAGAACGCGTTCTGGACTTGCCAATGCGCGAGGCCGACGTGGCGATCCGCATGAAAGAGCCCAGCCAGGCCGATCTGGTGCGAAAGCGCCTGATGACCGTCCAGATGCAGCTATATGCGACGCAGGAATACCTGGAAGCACACGGCGGACCGCTGAAAACGCCGGAAGATATCAAGGACCACAGGCTGATCTGCCAAACACCGGCAGCGCCACAGGTGGGGGCCAGTGCCGCGATGGTCCGGCATCTTATGACCTTCGACCCCGTTTCCCTGCTAACGGTGAACAATTATTTCGGCGTTCTGCAGGGGGTGCTGCACAATCTGGGCATTGGCGTTCTGCCAAATTACGTCACGCAGGATTTCCCGCAGCTTGTCCCGATCCTGCCCGAGGCCGAAAGATCAGACGTGCCGGTCTACCTTGCCTACCCCGAGGAACTGCGCCACTCGCAGCGCGTTGCGGCCTTCCGCGACTTCGTTCAAGCGGAAATAATTGAGCAGCGTAAACAGCTTAAGCAGATGGGACAACTGTAGCTATGCACAGAAAGCATAGCGGACATGTCTCAACATAAGCCTAAAAAATCTTGAACGTTCACAAACTGCACCCTAAATGAGCACTCGAAGACGATGATGCTGAAACGCTTATCTTCTTCATACCTCCCTGTTGGACTACGGCCGAGCTTAGTGCTCGGCCTTTTTTTGGCGCTTGCCCGCGCACTGCGCGTTGAAAACTCTGGGAATAACTCGCGCTTCCCTCTATGATCCCGAAAAACAATCAAAATTTTTCGTGATCGAGGGCAAATTCAATGTTCCATCCATTTCGCCTGTTGATGGCTGTGCTGTCTTTGGTGGTCTTTGCAGGGACTGTGCACGCGCAAGTCACCACAACTTCAGGCTCCGGCGCGCCGGCGACCATCAGCATCCCCGAGGACCTGACCCCCGAACAGGTCGACGATCTGGTCGCCCGAATGTCCGACGACCAGGTCCGGTCAATCCTGCTGGAACGCCTGGATGCCGTTGCCGAGAAAAACGCGGCAGAGGCCGAAGAGCGTGAAGACCCGATCACCGAAATCAACGAGATCTGGGCGGAAATGGTGGCGTCCTGGACGCATGTTATCGTCACCGTGCCGCACATATTCAGCGCACAGGCCCGTGCGATTGAGAATTTCACCGGAACATTCGGCGTCAACGGGGCATTTTCCCTGATGGGCCTGGTTCTGAGCGTTCTGGTTGTCGGCTTCGTCGCGGAAAAACTGTTCGAGTTGCTGACACGCCGCTGGCACGTTCAGACCGAGGTTGATGACGAAAACGACCTGTGGGGCGCTGTCCGCTATCTGTTTGGCCGCTTCTGCCGCGAAATCGCCGGATTGATCGTGTTCTACGTGGTTATCCGGGCCGTGGGGCGCGGCCTTTTGACAACGGAACAGATCACCTATGCCGCGCCGTTTGTGTTTTATCTGATCTGGGTTCCTCGGCTTGGGGCCGCCGCCTCGCGCTTTGTTCTGGCGCCCAGCAAACCCCATTACCGGCTGGTCAACATCGATGATCACTGGGCCAAGTACCTGCACCGCAACCTGATTGGCCTGCTGATCCTGATCGGTTTCACCTTGTTCCTGCTTCACTTCAACAGGCTGAACGGCATCACCCCCGGCGAAACGCGTATCGGGTTCTGGCTGAACGCCGCGACCCACATCTATATCGGTGTGATCGCATGGAAAGCGCGCGAAGGCTTGTCGCAGATGATGCTGGGCACCGACCCTGATCACACCAAGTTCGACGAGGAGATCGCGCATTATTACCCCTATTTCGCCATTGGCGTCTCGGCGGTGATCTGGCTGCTGGTCGAGTTTCTGGTGGCGCAGCGCAACCCATGGACCCTGTCGCTGCTGACCAATGGGGCGCATTTCACCACCATGTTCTGGCTGTTGATCGCGCCTGCGCTGGATACGCTGATACGTGGTCTGGTGCGGCATTTGCAGCCACCCATGCTGGGCGAAGGTTCGGTGGCAGAACGCGCCTATAAATCCACCAAGCGCAGCTATATCCGCATTGGCCGGGTTCTGGCGGGCATTCTGGTGATCCTGATGATTGCCAAGGCCTGGAATCTGGACCTGCAGGAAATTGCGGGCGGCAGAGGGGAAGACGGCAGCCGTCTGATCCAGTTCTTCATCATCATCGCCGTGGGCTACATCCTGAACGAGATCGTTTCGCTGTGGATCAATCGGCGTCTGGCCAAGGAACAGACGGCGGGTCAAAGCCCCGATGAAGAGGCCGGCGAAGGCGGTGGAACGGGCGGGTCGCGTCTGGCCACGGTTCTGCCGCTGCTGCGGGTCACGGCTCAGGTCGCGATTGCGGTGATCTTTGTTCTGCTGGCTCTGGGGGCGTTGGGTTTGGATATCACACCGCTTCTGGCCGGTGCTGGTATCCTTGGCCTCGCCATCGGTTTCGGCGCGCAGAAACTGGTCTCGGATATCGTCGGGGGGATTTTCTTCCTGATCGACGATGCGTTCCGCGTGGGTGAATATGTTGATGTTGGCGGCACTACTGGCACGGTCGAGAAAATCTCGATCCGTTCGATGCAGCTACGCCACCACCGCGGGCCGGTTCATACCATTCCTTACGGTGAGATTCAGAAACTGACCAATTACAGCCGTGACTGGGTCATCATGAAGCTGAAATTCACCGTGCCCTTCGACACCGACCCCAACAAGGTCAAGAAGATCTTCAAGAAGATCGGTGCCGAGATGATGGAGGACGAGACCCACAAGGACGGCTTCCTGCAGCCCTTCAAGTCGCAAGGCGTGTTCGACTTTGACGATGTGGGCATGATCATTCGCGGTAAGTTCATGGCCAAGCCCGGTAAGCAGTTCACCCTGCGCAAGGAAATCTTCAACCGGGTCAAGGCCGCATTCAAGGAAAACGGCATCGACTTCGCCCGCCGCGAGGTACGTGTGGCCATCCCCGGCCTGGACGATGCCGAGCATCTGAGCGAGGAACAAAAAGCCGCCGTTGGGGCAGCCGCCGGCGACGCCGTCGCCCAGCAGGCACAGCAGCAGCAGGAACAGAAATAACCCTGCGCCCGGCACGCGGTCCGGCAGGACCCGCGTGCCGGACCCTTTCGCTTTGCCTTTTCTCTTCCCCCCGGCGGCCCCTTCCCCTAAAAGGCGCCAACCATTGCCATCTCGGGGACTGAAACAGGATGCAAGAGCCAGCCATCACACCGGATCTGATTGCCGCCCACGGGTTGAAACCCGAAGAGTACGACATGATCCTGGGGATCATCGGGCGCGAGCCGACATTCACCGAGCTTGGCATTTTTTCGGCGATGTGGAACGAGCATTGTTCCTACAAATCCTCAAAGAAATGGCTGCGGACCTTGCCGACCTCGGGTCCTCAGGTGATCTGCGGCCCCGGTGAAAACGCGGGCGTGGTCGATATCGGTGATGGGCAGGCCGTGGTCTTCAAGATGGAAAGCCACAACCACCCCTCGTATATCGAACCGTATCAGGGCGCGGCCACCGGCGTTGGCGGCATCCTGCGCGACGTCTTTACCATGGGCGCGCGTCCCATCGCATCCATGAACGCGCTGTCCTTTGGCGAACCGGATCACCATAAGACCCGCCAACTGGTGAACGGAGTGGTCGAAGGCATCGGCGGCTATGGCAACTGTTTCGGGGTTCCCTGCGTCGGTGGCGAGGTTCGGTTTCACCCCGCTTATAACGGCAACTGCCTCGTGAACGCATTTGCCGCCGGACTGGCCGATAGCGACAAGATTTTCTACTCCGCCGCCTCGGGCGTCGGCATGCCGGTCGTCTATCTGGGCGCCAAGACCGGCCGGGATGGCGTCGGCGGCGCAACCATGGCCTCGGCCGAGTTTGACGACACAATTGAAGAAAAGCGCCCCACGGTTCAGGTCGGCGACCCCTTCACCGAAAAGCGCCTGATGGAGGCGACGCTGGAGCTGATGCAGACCGGTGCGGTGATCTCGATCCAGGACATGGGCGCGGCGGGCCTGACCTGTTCCGCTGTCGAGATGGGCGACAAGGGCGGTCTGGGCGTTCGCCTTGATCTGGAAACCGTGCCTCAGCGCGAAGAGAACATGACCGCATACGAAATGATGCTGTCGGAGTCGCAGGAACGCATGCTGATGGTCCTGAAACCCGAGCTTGAGGCCGAAGCCCGCGCCGTTTTCGAGAAATGGGATCTGGATTTCGCCATCGTCGGTGAAACCATCGCCGAAGACCGCTTTCTGATCACGCATAACGGCGAGATCAAAGCCGACTTGCCCCTGTCGAAACTGTCCTCGACCGCACCCGAATATGACCGCCCGTGGGAACCCACGCCGCAGGCCGAAGACCTGTCCGACGTGCCGCAGATCGACCCGATCGACGGGTTGCGCGCCCTGCTCGCCTCGCCCAACTACGCGGGCAAACAGTGGGTTTACGAGCAATACGATACAATGGTGATGGCCGACAGCGCCCGCACGCCCGGTCTGGGTGCAGGCATGGTGCGCGTGCACGGCACTGACAAGGTGCTGGCCTTCACCTCGGATGTGACGCCCCGATACGTGCGCGCCAATCCGGAAGAAGGCGGCAAGCAGGCGGTGGCCGAAGCCTATCGCAACCTCACCGCTGTGGGAGCGACGCCGCTGGCCACAACCGACAACCTGAACTTCGGCAACCCCGAAAAGCCCGAGATCATGGGCCAGTTCGTCGGCGCAATCAAAGGCATCGGCGCCGCCGTTGCTGCGCTGGACATGCCCATCGTGTCAGGCAACGTCTCGCTTTACAACGAAACCGACGGTCAGGCCATCCTGCCCACGCCCACCATCGGTGCGGTCGGCCTGCTGAACCACACCGACGAAATCATCGGCAATGAGGTCCGCGAGGGCCATGTCGCGCTGGTAATCGGTGAAACGACCGGCCATCTGGGCCAATCCGCCCTGCTGGTCGAGGTGTTCAACCGCGAAGACGGCGACGCCCCGCATGTCGATCTGGATGCGGAAAAGCGCAACGGTGATTTCATCCGCGCCAACCGCGAGATGATCAAGGCCTGCACCGATCTGGGTGACGGCGGTCTGGCACTGGCCGCCTTCGAACTGGCCGAGGCTGCGGGCGTGGGCGTCTGCCTCGACGACGCGCCGACCGGGTTCCTGTTTGGCGAGGATCAGGCCCGCTATCTGGTCGCTTGCAACTTCGATCAGGCCGAGGCCCTGATGATCGCCGCCGGACAGGCGGGCGTTCCTCTGGTCTCGGTGGGCCGATTCACCGGCGAAACCGTCAAGATCGGCGGCTCCGAAGCCGCATTGTCCGACCTGACCGAGACCTTCCGAAACAGCTTTGCCGCAGCGGTGGCCTGATCCCGCAGGCTTCCTCTCGTTCCAAATACGGAAATCCTGCGTCCGTCAACAGGCGCAGGATTTCCCGGTTAAGCGCCCCATCCCCATCTTGCACGCCCCGATGCATCGCTCTACATCTTGGGAAAGACTTTCAGGAGTAACCTACATGCCGATGAGCGCCCACGAAATCGAAACCCTGCTGCGCGAAGCCTTCCCTGATGCCGAGATTCAGGTTGGCGGGCAGGATGGCGTGCATATGTCCGCCATGGTCGTGGACGAAAGCTTTCGCGGCAAAAACCGGGTTCAGCAACAACGCGCGGTCTATGCGGCCTTGAAAGGCAAGATGGACGGCCCAAATGGCGAGTTGCACGCGCTGGCGCTGACCACCAAGGCACCTGACTGACGTCCTCTCAGGGCTAATAGAGATCTTTGTCCCCAAGGGGATAACCGAAAGGAAACGCGAAATGACCGACGTGAAAACCCAGATCGACGAAACCGTCAAAGCCAATGACGTGGTGCTCTATATGAAAGGCACCAAGGAAATGCCGCAGTGCGGGTTTTCCTCGCGCGTGGCAGGTGTTCTGAACTATATGGGCGTCGACTATGCAGACGTGAACGTTCTGGCGGATGAGGACGTGCGTCAGGGTATCAAGGATTACTCCGACTGGCCGACCGTGCCGCAGCTTTACGTCAAAGGTGAATTTGTCGGCGGCTGTGACATCATCACCGAGATGACACTGTCGGGCGAGCTGGATACGTTGTTCGACGAAAACGGCGTCGGCTACAACAAGGAAGCGGCGGACAAAATCCGCGAAGCCAACGCCTGATCCGGCGTTACTGGCTGGAACATTCCTTGTAGATGACCTGTTCGGTGGCGGCACTGCCCGCCCCGACATAGCTGATCGAAGCGTCCCATCCTTTCGAGCGCAGGATATATGTGCCCTCGCCGCCCACGGATTCGTACCGGATGCCCGACCCGCTGCGCACCTGACGCATGGCAATAAGCGTGTTGTCGACCATAGTCGCCGCGGCACCGGACCCGTCCGCAGCATTGAAGTACGTGACCGGCAGCGGAACCCCGTTCTCGCAGGTGAACGTGACCGACAGAATATCAATCTCAGCCAGCGCCGCCGTGGCGGACACCACCGCCAACACGCCGCAGGCTGAGGCAAGCGCATGTCTCATTGCGCGGACTTTTCTTCAACAACCGAGGCCAGCGCTTCGGCCCGGGCTGCCAGTTCCGCCAATGTGTCCGTCACGGATGGCGGCACCACGGCCACTTCGACCCGTTCAAGTTCAGGTGCCGGGGCGTTGCGCAGCGTCTGCAATTCGGCTTCGACCTCGGCCAGCTTTGCCTCCAACGCTGTGACCTTGTCCTCGGTCGCCGCAGTCTTGTCGGCCAGCATAAGGCCCGCCATCAGCAGCATCCGCGATTCTGGCATGCGTCCGATCTGGTCTGACAGAACCTGCGCCTCATCATCCAGCATTTTGGCTGCGGCCTGCAAAAAGGTCTCTTCCCCGTCCTGGCACGAAACATCAAAGCCGCGCCCGCCGATGTGAATGGTTACTTCGGGCATTACTCTACCTCACCTTCTGCCAGTTTTGCGTGCGACAGCAGCGGTTCCAGCCGTGCCAGCACCGCCTGCGCTTCAGCCGCGTCGGTGGCCTGTGCCGCGCGCGTCGCTTCCAGTTCGGCCACGGTGGCGCGGTTCAGCAACTCGGCATCCGCCATCCCGTCTTCCGCCGCCGCGCGCAGTTCTTCGACCGAGTCGCGCAGTTGCTCATTGGCCTTGCGCATGCGTTGCAGATCGTCATCCAGCCGCGACATCGCGGCCCCGTGGCTCGCCCGTTCGGCCCGCAGCATGTCAAGTTCGGCGGTCAGGTCGCCGACGCGTTCTGTATCCGCCAGTTCCAGCTTCAGCCGCTGGTTCTCGGCTTCAATCTTCCGCGCCTGTTCCAGCAGCCCTTTGAGTTCCAGCAACTCGGCCCGCAGCGGGGCGGTATCTTCCCTGCCCTCCAGATCGCCGCGCAGCTTCGCGTTCTCGGCCCGCAACGCGTCCAGTTCTTCCGAGTTGTCCAGCGCCGCCTTCGCCTCGGCCAGTTCCGCCCGCGCGGCCTCGACCGAGGCCAGCTTTGCCGTCGCCTCGGTCAATTGCTCGCGCAGCGCGTCAGCTTCCGCACCGGGCCCCGAGGCCGCCCGCAATTGCTCCATATCGGCGCGCATTGCGTCAACTTCCTGCTGATGCCGCTCTTTCAGGGATTTCAGGCGCTCTTCCAACTGGGCGTTGGCAAGCCGTTCATCCTCCAAAGCAACCTGCAGACCCGTATCCTGTCCGCCCTGGCCGGGTGCCGCCTTGCGCAGCGCTTCGACGCCCGTTCCGATCCGATCCATCGCGGCCATGATGCGGTGTTGTAAGTCTTCTATCTGGCTCATACCCCTGTCACCTCTTTACCAAGGTTCGTTCTGTCGCACGGCCGTCCGAATCAAGCGCGGCCACGTTCGACCCCAATTCTAACGGAATGTTCCGGAAAATACCCACTCTTTGCTTTCAATCACTTGGGCAACAGAGTTGAAGCGCCGAACGCCCGTAAAACCCGGTTCCGCTTGCACTTTGAGGGCTGGATGGTATTGAGCCCGCATTCTGCCTGTAATCCAAAGGAATAACGCCCGTGGACCTGACTGCGCTGCGCAATGCAAACCCCGAACACTGGGACAAAGCGGCGGCCATCCGCACGCTGACCCTCGACGCCGTCGCCGCCGCCAATTCCGGCCATTCCGGTATGCCGATGGGCATGGCCGATGTTGCGACCGTGCTGTTCGAAAAGCACCTGAAATTTGACGCCTCGGCCCCCAACTGGCCCGACCGCGACCGGTTCATCCTGTCCGCCGGTCACGGTTCGATGCTGGTCTATTCGCTGCTGTATCTGACCGGGCACGCTGACGTCACGCTGAACGAGATCAAGAACTTCCGTCAGTTGGGCGCAAAAACCGCAGGCCACCCGGAAAACTTCCTGATCGAAGGGGTTGAGACCACCACCGGCCCGCTGGGTCAGGGCATCTCGAACGCCGTGGGCTTTGCCATGGCCGAGGAAATCCAGCGCGCGCATTACGGCAAGAAGGTCGTCGATCACTATACATACGTCATCGCGGGCGATGGCTGCCTGATGGAAGGCGTCAGCCAGGAAGCGATTACGTTGGCCGGTCGCCACGAGCTGGGCAAGCTGATCGTGTTCTGGGACAACAACAACATCACCATCGACGGCACTGTCGATATGGCCGACCGCACCGATCAGGTGCGTCGCTTTGCGGCCTCGGGCTGGCAGGTGATCGAGATTGACGGGCATGATCCTGTCGCCATCGACTCGGCTATCACCCGCGCCAAGTCGTCCAACAAGCCGACGATGATCGCCTGCGAAAGCCATATCGCTTTGGGCCATGCCGCGCAGGGCACCTCGAAAGGTCATGGCGCTTTGACCGATCAGGAACAGCTAAACGCAGCCAAAGACGGTTACGGCTGGCCCCACGGTCCCTTTGAAGTCCCGGCAGAAATCAAATCCGCCTGGGAAGCCATCGGCACCCGCGGTGCCGCCGAGCGCGCGGCGTGGGAAGAACGCTTCGCACAACTATCCGAGCGCAAACAGGCCGAGTTCAACCGCGCCCATGCCTTCGAAGCGCCGAAGAAACTGGCCGGGGCCATCCGTTCGTTCAAGAAACAGGTGTCCGAGGATCAGCCCAAACTGGCCACCCGCGCGTCGTCTGAGAAGGTTCTGAACGTCGTCAACCCAATCATGCCCGAAACGATTGGCGGTTCCGCCGACCTGACCGGGTCGAACAACACCAAATCGGCGGATATGGGCGTGTTCCTGCCCGAAAACCGCAGGGGCCGTTATATTCACTACGGCATCCGCGAGCACGGCATGGCCGCTGCGATGAACGGCATGGCACTGCATGGCGGCATCCGCCCCTATGGCGGTACGTTCATGGCCTTCACCGACTATGCCCGCCCGTCTATGCGTCTGGCAGCGCTGATGAAAGTGCCGACGGTCTTTGTGATGACCCACGACTCGATCGGTCTGGGCGAAGACGGCCCGACCCACCAGCCGGTCGAGCATCTGGCGATTTCACGCGCAACGCCGAACACCTATGTCTTCCGCCCCGCCGACACCGTTGAGACCGCCGAGGCATGGGAACTGGCGCTGACCTTCAAGGACAGCCCCTCGGTCCTGTCGTTGACCCGTCAGGGCGTGCCCACCGTGCGGACACAGCACAAGGCCAAGAACCTGACTGCACAAGGTGCTTATGTTCTGGCCGATGCCGAGGCGAAACGTCAGGCCATCCTGATCGCCACCGGGTCCGAAGTCTCGCTGGCGATGGAAGCGAAAGCGATGTTGGAGGCCGAAGGCATCGGCACCCGCGTCGTCTCGATGCCCTGCATGGAACTGTTTGCCGAGCAGGACGAAGCCTATCGCAAGCGCGTTCTGCCCGCCGGTGCCGTGCGTGTCGGTATCGAGGCCGCCGTCCGCGCCGGTGGCTGGGATCGCTGGCTGCTGGGCGAGCGTGGCCGCGAGGCCAAGGCCGGGTTCATCGGCATGTCGAGCTTTGGCGCATCCGCTCCGGCAGGTGAGTTGTACAAGCATTTTGGCATCACCGCCGAGGCCACCGTAGCAAAGGTCAAGGAATTGCTGGGGCTGTAAACGGGTCCATACAATCAAGCAAAGGGCGGCCAAGGGCCGCCCTTTTCATTTGGATTTAGCCTCAATCCTCTGCTTCAGCGCATCATAGGCTCTTTGGGCGTAGTCCAATCGCAATTCATACCGTCCTTGCACCACGACCGCATCAGGCGCTTGCAAGCCGATGCAGGACAGCGTTTGGCGCAGGTGCGTGCCGGACAGGGGAACATAGGTTGTCGATTGGCCGGTCAAAGCGTTGTAGATGCGCCCACCGACCCAAAGATCGCGCTTTTGCGCCTTTCGCGCGGTATCGATGCGGAAATGCAGGAAACCATACAGTGCGGTTTCATCGAACGGGGCCTCATCGGCGGCAACGCTCAGGGCTGAAAAAACCGAGGATGCAGCGCCCCGCGACGATTTGCGTGATCCGACTTGTCGGATCAAAGGTCCGTTGATCAAGGTTTCCAAACGGTTAGTGTTCATCCTGCTGGCCAGCTTTCCGAATGAACAAGGGCCCGAATACTTTGGTCGCTACCGGGATCAGCACAAGTCCCCATGCCAGTCCAAAGATCCCATCCATCGTCGCCTTGGACACCCATTCGACTACGCCCGTCCATGACTCTGAAACCGAATGGCCCAACGCATAGGCCCAATCGTGAATGTGATGGCCCAGCCAGCCAAAGCCCAAAACCTCCATCCCGTGGATCATGATGGAACCGCCAACCCACAGCATTGCTGCGGTTCCGACGATAGACAGCACTTTCATGACCATCGGCATCGCCTTCACCAACCCTCGGCCCAGACCGCGCCCGACCGGCGTTGGGGCGTTGCCCGCAAGGAACAGCCCGACATCGTCCATTTTGACGATCAAAGCGACGGCCCCATAGACCGCAACAGTCACGCCGATCCCCACCACGGCCAAAGTCGCCGCCTGCATCCAGACATTCGGGGCTTCGATGGCTGCAAGTGCGATTGTCATGATCTCAGCCGACAGTATGAAATCCGTCTTTATCGCGCCTTTGACCTTCTGTTCTTCCAGATGGCCCGGATCGCGATTCTTCATGTCTTCGTCGATGGCGTGGCTGCCATGCGGGAAGAGGACATGGAAGATTTTCTCGGCCCCTTCGAAACATAAATACGAGCCCCCGATCATCAGCAGCGGTGTGATCAGCCAGGGCGCGAAATTGGCCAGCAGCAAGGCCACAGGCAGCAGCAGGACGATCTTGTTGAAAATCGACCCGCGCGCGATGCGCCAGATGATCGGCAACTCGCGCGCCGGGGCAAAGCCCTGAACGTATTTTGGCGTAACGGCCGCGTCGTCGATGATCACACCTGCGGTTTTGGCCCCCGCCTTGCCCGCAGCCGCAACCACATCGTCCACCGAGGCCGCCGCGACCTTGGCAATGCCCGCCACATCGTCCAACAAGGCCAACAGACCACTCATCGCGTTTCCTTTCCTGCCACCTGCCGCATTCGGACCCTACCCGATCCAACGGCTAGCGCAAGCGTTAGCGCAACCGCGCAAGGTTTGCGCTAACACCTTAAAAATATGCCACTTTTGCCCTTTTGAGATTCCCTATTCACCGCTATATGGCCCTCAACGCAAGCGCATTCGGAGGCATCACATGACCATCAAGGTCGGCATTAATGGTTTTGGCCGCATTGGCCGTTGTACCCTGTCGCACATCGCGGCCTCGGGCCGTAACGACATCGAAGTGATCAAAGTCAACGCCACCGGCCCGTTGGAAACCTCGGCGCATCTGTTGAAATACGACAGCATCCATGGCCGCTTTCCCCGCGACATCGCGATCAACGGCAACACCATGGATCTGGGCCGCGGCCCGATGGAGATGTTCTCGACCTATGACATGAACGAATTGGACTGGGGCGGATGCGATGTCGTTCTGGAATGCACCGGCAAGTTCAATGACGGGCTGAAGGCCAAGACCCATCTGGAGCGCGGCGCGCGCAAGGTGCTGCTGTCCGCACCGGGCAAGAATGTCGACAAGACGATTGTGTTCGGCGTGAACCACAACACGCTGACCGCGAACGACAACATGGTGTCGAACGGCTCGTGCACGACCAACTGCCTTGCTCCGCTTGCCAAGGTTCTGGACGAAGGTGTCGGCATCGAGCACGGCATCATGACCACGATCCACGCCTATACCGGCGACCAGCCGACGCTGGACCGCCGCCACAGCGACCTGTACCGCGCCCGCGCCGCCGCCATGTCGATGATCCCGACTACGACCGGTGCCGCAGCGGCGCTGGGTGAGGTTCTGCCCAACCTGAAAGGGCGTCTCGACGGTTCGGCCATCCGCGTGCCGACCCCGAATGTCTCGGCGGTTGACCTGTCTTTCCGCGCCTCGCGCGATGTCACCGTGGATGAGGTGAACGCCATCGTCGAAGAAGCGGCCAAGGGTCCGATGCAGCGCGTTCTGGGGTATGAGCCTGCGCCGCTGGTCTCGACCGATTTCAACCATACCGAGGAAAGCTCGATCTTCGCGCCGGATCAGACCCGTGTGGTTGATGGTCGCATGGTGCGCGTGCTGGCCTGGTACGACAACGAATGGGGTTTCTCGGTCCGTATGGCCGACGTGGCCGTCGCGATGGGCCGTCTTAACTGACCCTTCGCACATCGCTTGTACACTTATGCCCGCTCAGGTTATCTGGGCGGGCATTTTCGTTCGGGGACAGGATGACAAATCAACTCGCCATCTGGCTCGGCATCCTCATTCTGGGCGGGTTCATGCTGGACTATGCGATTTTCGGGACCGACCATTTGTTGTTCCTCGGCAAGAAACTCTACGACTTTCTGGATTGGCTCGCTTTCTGGCGCTGACCGAGGTTTTCCTTGACTTTCGGCGCGATCTGGCTTTGTTAGCGCTAACCAAGCCTTGAACCAAGGCCAACCCGGAATTCTGACGGAGCGCAAAATGACACTCAAACTGGCAATCAACGGATTTGGACGGATCGGGCGCAGCGTTTTGCGGGCCGTTGTGGAATCGGGCCGAACCGACGTGGAAATCGTTGCGATCAACGATCTTGGCAAACCCGAGATGAACGCGCACCTGTTCGAGTTCGACAGCGTGCATGGGCGCTACCCTCATCCGGTTACTCTGACTGACGCCGGACTGGATATCGGCACAGGCACCATCCGGCTGAGCAGCGAACGCGAGCCCGAGGCGCTGAACTGGTCCGATGTGGACGTTGTTCTGGAATGCACCGGCGTGTTTCGTACCCGCGAAGCCGCCGAACGTCACCTGAAGAACGGCGCGCGCAAGGTCCTGATCTCGGCCCCGGCCCGCGGCGACGGCGCGGTAAAGACGGTTGTGTTCGGTGTGAACGATCACGAACTGACCGCCGAGGATACGGTTGTGTCCAACGCGTCCTGCACCACCAACTGCCTGTCGCCGGTGGCGGCGGCGCTTGATGCCGGTCTGGGTATCGTTCATGGCAACATGACAACCGTGCACGCTTACACGGCTAGCCAGCCGGTGCATGACACAGTTGGCAAAGACCCCTATTTGTCGCGCGCAGCGGCCCTGTCGATGATCCCGACCACAACCGGTGCCGCAGCCGCCGTTGGTCTGGTCCTGCCGCAACTGGCCGGCAAGCTGACCGGTCAGGCGATCCGGGTTCCGACCCCGAATGTCTCGGTTGTCGATTTGGTGGCCGAGGTATCGCGCCCGACCACCGAGGATGAGGTCAACGCGCTGTTCGTCGAAGCCGCGTCCAAAATCCCCGGCGTACTGGCGGCTGAAAACCGTCCGCTGGTTTCGATTGATTTCAACCACGACTCGCACAGTTCGACCGTTTCTCTAGCCGAAACAAAGGTCACGGACGGCACGCTGGTCCGCGTGCTGGCGTGGTATGACAACGAGTGGGGGTTCTCGAACCGTATGCTGGATACGGCAGTCGCGATGGGCGCCCTAGCCTAACCTGTCGCGCAGCGCGGCATTGACGGCGGGTGTGACGAACTTGGACACATCCCCATTCAGCCGCGCGATTTCCTTGACCAGTTTCGAGGCGATGGCCTGATGCCGCGCCTCGGCCATCAAAAAGACCGTCTCGATCGAGTCGTTCAGCGCCCGGTTCATGCCGACCATCTGGAATTCGTACTCGAAATCGGCGACAGCCCGCAATCCTCGAACGATGATCTGAGCGCCCACGTCCTGGGCACAGTCGATCAGCAGGTTCTCGAACGGGTGCGCGACGATTTCGGTACCAGTCTGCTGGGTCAGATGCGCGCATTCCGCTTCGATCATGGCCACCCGCTCCTCGAGCGAAAACAGCGGGCCTTTGTCGCGGTTGATCGCAACACCGATGACAAGCTTATCCACCAGCGCCGTCGCCCGGCGGATGATGTCGATATGACCCATGGTGATCGGGTCAAATGTTCCCGGATATAATCCAACCCGCATCACGGCCTCCTGCGCAACAAAATTTCTGCGTCAGCAATCATAACTTTGCTGCAGGTGCAAGATGTTTCATCGGCAATGCCGTCGTCAATGGCCCATTATCATGCCCTGAAGCGCGTCTTTTTCCATCGCCAGTTCGGACAGCTGCGCCTTGACCACGTCGCCCAGGGTCACAATGCCGACCAGTTTGCCATCTTCCAGCACCGGCATGTGGCGAAACCGGCCTTCAGTCATGCGGGACATGATATCCTGAACGGTATCCTGCCGGGTTGCCGTCACCAGATCGCGGGTCATGTAGGCATCAACCGGTTTACCCAGACAACCACTGCCCGAGGCCGCAAGTTCGCGCACAATGTCGCGCTCGGACAGGATGCCCATCGCGGTGCTGCCGCCGTCATCTGAAACGATCACCGTCCCGATCCGTTTTTCCGCAAGAATCTTTGCCGCGTCGGACACTGTCGACGTCGGCTCGACCGTGACGACCTCATCCGTTGCCTTAGAGCTCAAAATGGCCTGTACGAGCATATGCAAAAACCTCCGGAATAATAACGTACTGTTTTCCAAAGCGTTGCCGGAATGTCTGGACCTGTCAAGGTAGCGCTTCGGCTTCCAGCCGCGCTATTTCGCCTCGTATTTCGTGTGTCAGTGCGTTGGCAAAGCGGTTCAGCCGCTCGTTGCGCTGGTCGCCCTGATGCCGGATCAGATAAAAACTTCGCGTCAGACTCACTTGATCCGTCAGGATTTTCCGCAACTCAGGATGGAAAGGCAGTGTGAAATCATGGGCCACACACACACCTGTCCCCAGCGAGACCTGCCGCAACTGAACCGAGACCGAGTTCGATGCAAGGGCAACACGGTCAATGCCGATATCGCTCAGATAATCCAGTTCCCGGTCAAAGATCATATCCGGGATGTAACCAATCAGGCGGTGCCCGGCCAGGTCGGCGACCGAACCAATCGGGCCGTGGTGCTGCAGGTAGTTTTGCGTTGCGACCAGATGCAGTTTGTAGTCGCTTATCTTCTTGACCAGCAGCTTTCCGGCGGTCGGTGCGCTGACCGTGATTGCCATATCCGCCTCGCGCCGGGACAGGTTGATGATACGGGGCAAGGCGAGGATCTGAATATCCAGATCAGGATTGGCATCGCTGATTTTTGCGCAGACCTGCGGCAGCAGATAGTTCGCGCTGCCGTCCGGCGCCCCGATCCTGATCTGACCGCTCAAGGATTTGGTTGACCCGGTCATGGCACCCGCCGCCGCGCGCATCGCCTCTTCGGCCTGCAAGCCATGATCCAACAGGCGTTCGCCCGCAGTGGTCAGCACGTACCCTTGCTGCGTCTTGGTAAACAGCACGGCGTCCAACGCCGCCTCCAGCCGGGCAATACGCCGCCCAACCGTGGCCGGATCGATCTTGAGGATGCGCCCTGCGGAAGACAGGCTTTCCTCACGCGCGACGGCCAGAAAGACCCTCATATCATCCCAGTTTGGGTTCATTCCCCTGCCTTTGCATTTTTGCAAAACTCTTTTGAGACATTGCCTCTGTTCGGGGAATTTCTGCAAGCCTATTCTGCGCGCAAATCTTCGGAGGAAAATTCCATGCAAAACCTGACCCACTTTCTGAATGGTGAGCAAGTTGCCGGTACGTCCGGCCGGTTTGACGATGTCTTCAATCCGGCAACCGGTGAAGTGCAATACAAGTGCCCGATGGCCAGCGCGGCCGAAACCACCGCCGCGATTGAGCAGGCCGCCATCGCGCAACCCGCCTGGGGCGCGACCAACCCGCAGAAACGCGCGCGGGTCATGATGGCCATGGTGGGCCTGATGAACCGCGACATGGACAAGCTGGCCGAGGCGCTGAGCCGCGAGCATGGCAAGACCATCCCTGACGCCAAGGGCGACCTGCAGCGCGGGCTCGAGGTGATCGAATATTGCATCGGCGCCCCGCAAATGCTGAAGGGTGAATACACCGACAGCGCAGGCCCCGGCATCGATATGTATTCGATGCGCCAGCCCCTGGGTGTCGTGGCCTCGATCATGCCGTTTAATTTTCCGGCTATGATGCCGCTGTGGCATGTCGGCCCGGCGCTGGCTTGCGGCAACGCGGTGGTGCTGAAACCGTCCGAACGTGACCCCTCCGTGCCGCTGATGCTGGCCGAGCTGTTTATCGAGGCTGGTTTGCCCAAAGGCGTGTTCCAAGTCGTCAACGGAGACAAAGAGGCGGTCGATACCCTGCTGGACAGCGACATCATTCAGGGCGTCAGCTTCGTGGGCTCGACCCCGATCGCGCAGTACATCTATTCCCGCGCAACCGCGAACGGCAAACGCGCGCAGTGCTTCGGTGGTGCAAAGAACCACATGATCGTGATGCCCGACGCCGATCTGGATCAGGCCGCTGACGCGCTGGTCGGGGCCGGGTTCGGTGCGGCGGGCGAACGCTGCATGGCTGTCTCGGTTGCGGTTCCGGTCGGCGAAGAAACCGCCGATGCGCTGATCGAGAAACTGATCCCACGCGTCGAAAAGCTGAAAGTCGGTCCCTACACCGCAGGCGACGATGTGGACATGGGGCCAGTTGTGACCGGTGCCGCGAAAGAGCGCATTCTGGGCCTGATCAACTCGGGCGTCGAGCAAGGCGCGAAACTGGTTGTCGACAACCGCGACTTCAGCCTGCAGGGCTATGAGGACGGCTTCTTTGTCGGCCCGCACCTGTTCGATAACGTGACGCCCGAGATGGATATCTACACGCAGGAAATCTTTGGCCCGGTTCTGTCCACGGTCCGCGCGGGGTCCTATGAAGAAGCGCTGAAACTGGCGATGGATCACGAATATGGCAACGGCACTGCGATCTTTACGCGCGATGGCGACACCGCCCGCGACTTTGCCAGCCGTGTAAACATCGGCATGGTGGGTATCAACGTCCCGATCCCGGTACCGCTGGCCTATCACACCTTTGGCGGCTGGAAGAAGTCCATGTTCGGCGACCTGAACCAGCACGGCCCGGACAGCTTCAAGTTCTACACCCGCACCAAAACCGTCACAGCCCGCTGGCCGTCGGGCATCAAGGAAGGTGGCGAGTTCAACTTCAAAGCGATGGACTGATCCGACGCCTGAAACGATCCACCCGGCCCGCTTAGGGCCGGGTTTTCCGGCAATTACTTGCCACGTACGCCGCTGAGGCGCGGCCTCACGATAAATTCACAACCGCACCTCTGGAAATTCGGCCTGTCCGGCAATATTTTGGCGTCAAAACGTTGACCGAGCAGTTCAAATCCCGGAGGCCGCATTGTCCAACTCTCGCATGACACGCCGCTCTGCCCTTTTGGGGGTAGCGTCCGTTCTGGCTACGCCCGCCCTGGTGCGCGCCCAAAGCACCGACGCGTTCCCGCAAACCGAAGACGCGATCAGCACGCAACTGCCGGTACGACGCAACGTGTCGTCCTTTTCGCAGCAGAACTGGCAGGATCACTTTGACGAATTGGGTGTCGGTGCATTGTTGGCCGATATCACCAGCCGCGCTGTGCATTATTGGGGTGCGGATGGCACCTATAAACTGTACCCAAGCTCGGTTCCCATGAGCGAGGAGCTGACCAAGCGCGGCTATACCAAAGTCGTGCGCAAGGCCGAATACCCAAGCTGGACCCCGACCGCATCCATGCGTGAGCGTGACCCGTCCCTGCCTGTTCGGATGGAGGGCGGCGACCCCGGCAACCCGCTGGGCACCCGTGCGATGTATCTGGGCTGGCCGGCCTATCTGGTCCACGGCACCCATGACACGCGCAAGATCGGTCGCCAAAGCTCCTCTGGCTGTATTGGCCTGTACAATCAGCATGTCGAGGAACTGTATCCTCTTGTCCAGGTCGGAACGCAGGTTCGACTGGTATAAACGGAAAAGCCCCGGTCACAACGACCGGGGCTTTCTGATTTGGTGGTGATCGAAAGTTACTCGGGCAAGATCACCGCATCGACCACGTGAATCACGCCGTTGCTGGCTTCGATATCGGCCTGAACAACTTTGGCTTTGTTTACCTTCACACCGTTGCGGGCATTTACGCTCAGCCGATCCCCCTGAACGGTCAGAACCTTGGCGCGCTTGCCAGCGATGTCACCGGACATCACCTTGGCAGGAACAACGTGGTAGGTCAGGATCGACACCAACTGGTCCTTGTTTTCCGGCAACAGCAGCGTTTCCACCGTGCCTTCAGGCAGTGCGGCGAAAGCCTCATCTGTTGGCGCAAACACCGTAAACGGGCCATCCCCTTTCAGCGTGTCCACTAGACCTGCGGCCTGAACCGCGGCGACCAGCGTGTTGAACGACCCGGCGGATACCGCGGTGTCGACAATATCGGCGGCCTGAGCCTTCAACGGCAGGGCAAATGCAAGTGCGGCGGCGGCGCCCATAAACGTGCGGCGAAACATGGCTGTCATCTCCTCTCCAGCTTGTTATGGAAAGGGGTACGCGCGCTTTCCCGCACCGGATCACTTTGGGGTCACACTTCCTTGATCTGCACCCAGATACTTTGCGCGCGGCCTTCTTTCAGAAATGGCAATGCTTCTACCGCGTCGGGGCGATCCTGCTGCAGGTAGTAGCCGGGCCAAAGCATTGAAAACGCACCGGATTGCAGAAGCGCGTGCAGCACATATTGCTCACCCCAACCGGGACAATCATAGAAGAAGCGCTTGGGATATTCGTAGGGCAGAAAAACATCGTGAACGTGGATCACGACGCCCGGCTTCAACGCCGGGATGATCCGGCAGAAGAGATGAGCGACGTCATTGCTCATGCGCACCACGTGGCTGGAATCGATGAACAGGATATCCCCCGCTTCGAGCTGACCGAACAGCGCCGGGTCAACTTCTTCCAGTCTTTTTTTTTCAAACGCGTCCACGACATGGGCGATATCCGCGCGCGGGAAAGGGTCAATCGCCGTGATCGATGTATCCAGCCCGCCGTCGATGATGGCTTGCCGGGTCACACGGGTTGAGTTGCCGCAGCCGACCTCGATCACGCGCTTGGGCTGAAAGCGTCGGATCATCAGATACAAGGCATCCGCGTCAGGGCTGTCATAATACCCGTTGCCAACACGGTATCCGGTCTGATTGCGCGCGGGGTCTTTCAGGGCGGCCAGAGCCTGAGCATGCTGTTGGTATTCCCCAACCAACGGGCCGATATCGAACCCTTCCATACCCGGCGACAGGGCATAGGCGGGTCGGGTCAGCCCCCCTGCCCGTTCAAACGCTTCGAGCCGTGCCCGCTCCTCTCGTTCCGGCGCCTTATCGACCAGTTTCACACCGAACCGATCCAAAGCAGCGTTGATCCGGGGGAATTTTCTGGGTTTCACGCGAATGGCTCCGATCAGGCTTAGGACTTGCAGCGCTGCATACCTTTGGTTGCAAGGTCTCCGCAAGCGGCAGAACCGCAAACCCTTGGCAAAAGGCCGGTTTCCGTATTCACTGGTCCGATAAAGGATTGGGAGGCCCGCCAATGCAGAAGGAATTCACGCTTGGCATCGAAGAAGAGTATCTGCTGGTCGACCGCGACAGCCTGCATCTGACGCAGGCACCGGACGCGCTGATGGAGGCCTGCCAGGCCGATTTCGAAGGGCAGGTCAGCCCCGAATTCCTGCAGTGCCAAATCGAGGTCGGCACCCGCCCCCACACCACAATCAAAAGCGCGCGGGAGGATCTGAAACGCCTGCGCTCGTGCGTGTCCAAACGCGCGGCGGAATACAACCTGAGCCCCATCGCGGTGTCATGCCACCCGTTTGCCAACTGGAAGGATCAGCACCACACTCGTAAGGAACGCTATGACGCGCTGCAACATGCGCTGGGTGGCGTCGCACGGCGGATGCTGATTTGCGGGATGCATGTGCATGTCGGCGTAGAAGACCCGGCGCTGCGGGCGGATCTGATGCCGCAGCTTTGTTACTTCCTTCCGCATCTTCTGGCCCTGTCCACATCCTCGCCCTATTGGAACGGCGAAGATACCGGGCTGTCCTCGTACCGCCTGACCGTGTTTGACAATTTGCCGCGCACTGGATTGCCCCCGGATTTCAACAGCTGGACAGAATACGAGCGCACCACCGGCGTGCTGGTCGAACTTGGTGTGATCGAGGATACGTCCAAAATCTGGTGGGACCTGCGCCCTTCGCACCGGTTCCCGACGCTCGAGACGCGGATCATGGATGTGCAGCCCCGGCTGGAACACACCCTGTCGCTGGCCGCTTTGGCGCAGGCGCTGACCCGGATGCTGTGCCGCCTGAAGGACCGTAACCTGCGCTGGCGTCAATATGACCGGTTCCTGATCGGCGAAAACCGCTGGCGCGCGCAGCGTTATGGCGTGGGCGAAGGGCTGATCGATTTCGGCGACCGGTCCATCAAACCCATGCCCGAACTGATGGGCGAATTGATGGGCATGCTGGCCGAAGACACCGAAGCCCTGGGCACAATGACCGAAATCGCCCGCTTGCGTCAGGTCGCCGAAACCGGAACCTCGGCCACGCGCCAGCGTCGCGTCCATGCCGAAGCGGTCGCCAAGGGCGAAGACCCGGGTCAGGCCGTCGTGCGCCATCTGATCGAGGAATTCCACGCCGATCTGTAGCGTCGCCCTGTCCCGGCCCGTTCCTGTCATTGCAGCGCTTGCAAAATTTCTGTAACGATTGGGAATTAAACAACCGTTCAATTCGATCTCGACGGGAGGGAGCGCCATGGATTTCGCGCTGAGCGAGGAACAGACAGCCATCTTCGATATGGCCTATGCGTTTGGGCAGGAAAACATCGCCCCATTCGCCCGCCAGTGGGAGGCCGAGGGCACCATCCCCAAAGACCTGTGGCCCAAGGTCGGAGAGCTGGGGTTCGGCGGTCTGTACGTTTCAGAAGACGGCGGCGGGTCCGGTCTGGGCCGTCTGGACGCGACATTGGTGTTCGAGGCTTTGTCGATGGCCTGCCCCTCGGTCGCGGCGTTTTTGTCGATCCACAACATGTGCGCCAAGATGCTGGACAGCTTCGCCAGCGACGACTTGAAATCCCGCATCATGCCGGACGTTCTGTCGCTGAACACGGTGCTCAGCTATTGCCTGACCGAACCCGGGTCGGGCTCGGACGCGGCGGCGCTGAAAACCCGCGCTGAACGGACGAACGAAGGATATACGCTGAACGGAACCAAGGCCTTTATCTCGGGCGGCGGGTATTCCGACGCTTATGTCTGCATGGTGCGCACCGGTCAGGACGGACCAAAGGGCATCTCTACCGTTTATGTCGAGGACGGCACGCCGGGCCTCAGCTTCGGAGCGCTGGAAAAGAAGATGGGCTGGCAAAGCCAGCCCACCGCGCAGGTTCAGTTCGACGATTGCAAAATCCCCTCGGGCAATCTGGTCGGGACCGAGGGCGACGGGTTCAAATACGCCATGATGGGGCTGGATGGCGGTCGGCTGAACATCGCCTCGTGCTCGCTGGGCGCGGCGCAGGCGGGGCTGGACATGACGCTGCAATACATGTCCGAGCGCAAGGCCTTTGGGCAATCCATCGACCAGTTCCAGGCGCTGCAGTTCCGGCTGGCCGATATGGAAATTGAACTGCAGGCCGCCCGTACTTTCTTGCGTCAGGCAGCGTGGAAACTGGATCAGGGCGCGCCGGATGCCACCAAGTTCTGCGCCATGGCCAAGAAATTCGTGACCGAGACCGGGTCGAAAGTCGTCGACCAGTGCCTGCAACTGCATGGCGGTTACGGCTATCTGGCAGATTACGGGATCGAAAAGCTTGTGCGGGATCTGCGCGTGCATCAGATATTGGAAGGCACGAACGAAATCATGCGCGTGATCGTTGCGCGCCAGTTGGTTGCCCGGAACTGAGGACACCATGCCCGACATCGACATCCGCACCACCGGCCGCGCCGGGCGCATCACCCTGACCCGCCCCGCTGCGCTGAATGCGCTGACCTACGATATGTGCCTTGCCATTGAAACGGCACTGCGGAACTGGCGCGAAGACGATGCGGTGGACCTGATCATTCTCGATGCCGAGGGCGACAAGGCCTTTTGTGCCGGTGGAGATATCGCCGATCTTTATGCCTCGGGCACAAAGGGTAATTTCACCTATGGCCAGACCTTCTGGCGCGATGAATACCGGCTGAATGCGCTGATCTTTGAATACCCCAAACCGGTGGTCAGTTTCCTGCAGGGGTTCACCATGGGCGGCGGCGTCGGCGTCGGGTGCCACGGATCGCACCGCATCGTTGGCGAAACCTCGAAAATAGCGATGCCGGAATGCGGGATCGGGCTGGTGCCGGATGTTGGTGGTACGTTGATCCTTGCCAAGGCTCCGGGGCGGTTGGGCGAGTTTCTGGGCACAACCGGGCACCGGATGGGACCGGCAGACGCGGTTTACGCGGGGTTTGCCGATCATTTCATCCCGCAGGCACAATGGCCCGACCTGATCGAAATGCTCGAAGCCTCGGGCGATGCGACGCTCTTGCCCGGCCACTCCCAAACGCCACCGGGCGGAGAACTGGAGGCCATACAGCCGGATATCGACAGGCTGTTCGATGAGGAAACGTTGGGCGATATCCTGAGCAACCTGCGCAATGCCTCGGGGGCGCTTTCGGAAAGAACACTCGGCGCGCTGAAAAAAAATTCACCCCTGTCGATGGCCTGCACGGTCGAGATGCTGCGCCGCCTGCGTGGCCCGTCCCTGACGATGCGCAAGGCGCTTGGGATGGAATACAGATACACCTTTCGCGCGATGGAGCATGGCGACATTCTGGAAGGCATCCGGGCGCAGATCATCGACAAGGACCGCAACCCGAACTGGCAGTTCCCCGATATGAGCGTACCGGCGGCGGCTGTTTCCAAAATGCTTGAACCGCTTGGCGCGGACGCACTGACATTTAAGGAGGATTGACGCATGCAAATCGGTTTCATCGGGCTGGGAAACATGGGCGCGCCGATGGCGGCCAACCTTGCAAAGGCCGGCCATCAGGTCACCGGGTTCGATACGGCAGACGTGGCCGTTGACGGGGTAACCAAGGCTGCAACCGCGACCGAGGCTGTTTCCGGGGCCGATATCGTTATCACCATGCTGCCCAACGGTGCCATCCTGCGCGCGGTTGCTGACCAGATCATCCCGCATATGCAACAGGGCGCAGCCCTGGTCGACTGCTCGACCGTGGATGTCGACAGCGCGCGCGCCGTAGCAGATCAGGCGGGGGCTGCCGGTTTGCTGTCCGTGGACGCTCCGGTATCTGGCGGCATTGGCGGCGCGTCTGCGGGCACGCTGACCTTCATGGCAGGCGGGTCCCCGGACGCCTTCGCCAAGGCCGCGCCCCTGTTCGACATCATGGGTCAAAAGGCGGTTCACTGTGGTGAGGCTGGCGCGGGTCAGGCGGCGAAGATTTGCAACAACATGATCCTCGGCGTCACCATGATCGCCACGTGCGAGGCGTTCGCACTGGCCGATAAGCTGGGTCTGGACCGGCAAAAGATGTTCGACGTGGTCAGCACGTCCTCGGGCTATAGCTGGACCATGAACGCCTATTGCCCTGCCCCCGGTGTCGGGCCCAGCAGCCCGGCGGACAATGATTATCAGCCGGGCTTTGCGGCGGAACTGATGCTGAAAGACCTGCGCCTTAGCCAGCAGGCCGCTGACAGCGCGGATGCCGATACGCCCTTGGGTCAGGCCGCGACGGACCTGTATGAGCAGTTTGTCGAGGCCGAAGACGGCATGGGCAAGGATTTTTCGGCCATGTTGCCCCGGTTCGAAAAACGCGGGCGGGGTTAGTCAAAGGCGGGAACCCGCCCAAGCGCGATCTTGAAGTCTGTGCCCCCTTTCTTACGTATGGGGGGCATGGCACATGTGGCCGGACGCAGATGGGGACCCCGATGAGACACCTGATCCACAGCAGCTTGATCGCGCTTCTGGCGCTGAGCCCGCTTGCGGCGTCTGCCGGAAACGGGAATAGCAAAGGCAAGAACAAAAATGCGTTCAAGGTTGAACGCGTCTCGCCAAATAACTCGGCGGCGGTGGGCCACTGCCCGCCCGGGTTGGCCAAAAAGGCGGTTCCGTGCGTGCCGCCGGGACAGGTCAAGAACCTGTATCGCGTGGGTGACCGGATCAATCGGGACTACTATTGGATCAACGATCCGTATCGCTATGGCCTGAACCGGGGCGGCAACTACGTGCGCGCCGGGGATTACGTGTATCGGATCGACCCCGAAACGCGAAAGGTTCTGAACCTGATCGGTGCCGTTGCGGATATCCTGTACTAGGCCGAAACCGGGCCGCTATTCGGCAGCGACCCGCTCGGGGTTGAGCATGGGTTTCAGGTAATGCCCGGTATGGCTGCCGGTGCTGTCGGCCACCTTTTCCGGTGTGCCTTCGGCCACGATCTGACCGCCGCCATCGCCGCCCTCGGGTCCGATATCGATGATCCAGTCGGCGGTTTTGATCACGTCCAGATTGTGTTCGATCACGACAACCGTGTTGCCCTGTTCGACCAGTTCATGCAGCACTTCCAACAGCTTGCGGACATCTTCGAAATGCAAGCCGGTGGTCGGTTCGTCCAGAATGTAAAGCGTCCGCCCGGTTGATCGCTTGGACAACTCTTTCGACAGCTTCACCCGCTGCGCCTCACCCCCAGACAGCGTGGTAGCCTGCTGGCCCACCTTGATATAACCCAGACCCACCCGCGCCAGCGCATCCATTTTGTCGCGGATCGAGGGAACGGCTTTGAAGAACTCCTGCGCGTCTTCCACTGTCATATCAAGCACATCCGCGATGGACTTGCCCTTGAACTTGATCTCAAGCGTCTCACGGTTGTACCGCGCGCCCTTGCAGGTCTCGCAAGTCACGTAGACATCAGGCAGGAAGTGCATTTCGATCTTGATGACCCCGTCACCCTGACAGGCCTCACACCGCCCGCCTTTGACGTTGAAACTGAAACGACCGGGCTTGTAGCCCCGCGCCTTGGCTTCGGGCAGACCGGCGAACCAGTCGCGGATCGGGGTGAAGGCCCCGGTGTAAGTCGCTGGATTCGAACGCGGGGTTCGCCCGATGGGCCGCTGGTCGATGTCGATGACCTTGTCCAGATGCTCCAGCCCCTTAATGGTCTCACAGGGCGCGGGCGTCTGGCGCGCGCCGTTCAGGCGCATCGAGGCTGTTTTGAACAGCGTCTCGATGGTCAGCGTGGATTTGCCGCCACCGGAGACGCCGGTCACGCACACAAACTTCGCCAGCGGGAAATCCACTGTGACATTCTTCAGGTTGTTCCCGGTCGCCTTGACCACAGTAACCTTCTTTTTGTTCCCCTTGCGCCGTTCTGACGGCACCGCAATCGCACGCGTCCCGGACAGGTATTGCCCGGTGATCGATGCCGCATCCGCCGCGATATCGGCGGGCTTGCCCTTGCTGACGACCTGCCCGCCATGCACACCCGCGCCGGGGCCGATATCGAAGACATAATCCGCCTCTCGGATCGCCTCTTCGTCATGTTCGACAACGATCACGGTATTGCCCTGATCCCGCAGGTTCTTGAGCGTTCCCAGCAGCCGGTCATTGTCCCGCTGGTGCAACCCGATCGAAGGTTCGTCCAGCACATACAAAACCCCGGTCAGGCCCGAGCCGATCTGGCTGGCCAAACGGATGCGCTGGCTTTCTCCGCCGGAAAGCGTTCCACTTGAACGGGACAGCGTAAGGTATTCCAATCCAACGTTATTCAGAAAACCAAGCCGCTCACGAATCTCCTTGAGGATGGCGCGGGCGATCTCGTTCTTCTGCGCGCTCAGATGGTTCGGCGCGTCTTCGATCCAGGCCAGTGCCTCACGGATCGACATTTCGACTACCTGCCCGACATGCAGACCCGCGATCTTGACGGCCAAAGCCTCGGGCCGCAGGCGGTACCCTTCACAGGTGCCGCACGGGCGGTTGTTCTGATAGCGCTCGAACTCTTCGCGAATCCACGCGCTGTCGGTCTCGCGATAGCGGCGTTCCATGTTCGGGATCACGCCTTCGAAGCTACGCGTAACCTGATAGACCCGCCCGCCTTCGTCATAGCGGAACTGGATTTCCTCATCGCCCGAACCACGCAGGAACACTTGCTGCACGTGTTTCGGCAGGTCTTTCCAAGGCGTGTTCTTGTCGAATTCGTAATGCCGCGCTATGGCCTCGATGGTCTGCAGGAAGTACGGAGATTTCCCCTTCCGCCAAGGGGCCAAAGCACCATCGTAGAGTTTCAGTGTATGGTCTGGCACCACGAGGCGTTCGTCAAAGAACAGTTCGACCCCCAACCCGTCGCAATCCGGACAGGCCCCGAACGGTGCATTGAACGAAAACAGACGCGGTTCGATCTCGGGGATCGTGAAGCCACTGACCGGACAGGCAAAATTCTCGCTGAAGGTGATACGCTCCGGGTCGCCTTCGCGTGGGGCAGTTTCCAGAATGGCGATGCCATCGGCCAGGTCCAATGCAGTGCGCAGACTGTCAGCCAGACGTGTCTCCATCCCCTCGCGTACGACCAGACGGTCCACAACCACGTCGATGTCATGGCGGAACTTCTTGTCCAGCGTCGGCGGCTCGTCCAATTCGTAGAAATCGCCATCGACCTTCACACGCTGGAACCCCTGCTTTCGCAGTTCCAGAAAGTCTTTCTTATATTCACCCTTCCGGTCCCGCACGATGGGGGCCAGCAGATAGCCCCGCGTGCCCTCCTCCATTCCCATGATCCGGTCGACCATGTCCTGCACCTGCTGCGCCTCGATGGGCAGGCCGGTGACCGGGCTGTAAGGAGTTCCAGCACGGGCGAACAGCAGGCGCAGATAGTCGTAAATCTCGGTGACGGTCCCGACCGTAGAGCGTGGGTTTTTTGAGGTTGTCTTCTGCTCAATCGAAATCGCCGGAGAAAGCCCGCTGATGTGGTCCACATCCGGCTTTTCCATCATGTCCAGAAACTGCCGGGCATAGGCCGACAGGCTTTCGACATAGCGCCGCTGCCCTTCCGCGTAGATCGTGTCAAAGGCCAACGAAGACTTACCGGAACCGGACAGCCCTGTGATCACCACCAGCTGATCGCGCGGAATATCCACGTCGATGCTTTTGAGGTTATGCTCGCGCGCGCCGCGCACCTCGATATTCTTCAGCTCAGCCATTCTGGCCCCCAACAAACACGTCTCTCAGAAATAGGCGAGCGGCGCTGAGTCTCCAACAGAAAAGTTAGAACAAAGTGTGAACTAACGGATTATTGCCGACAACTCCTGACATGATGGCGCAGGACGCGGCCTTGCATCCAAATCACTGTCTATTTCAGAGAGAAAATGGCGCGGTTGACGGGGCTCGAACCCGCGACCCCCGGCGTGACAGGCCGGTACTCTAACCAACTGAGCTACAACCGCGCATCTATATCGTGGCCTTTCATCCTGGACCAAGGACTGCAGCGATGGCGCGGTTGACGGGGCTCGAACCCGCGACCCCCGGCGTGACAGGCCGGTACTCTAACCAACTGAGCTACAACCGCCCGCTGCACGTTCATTGCTGAACGTTGGGGTGTATTATGGCTACGCCCTGACATCGTCAAGCGGCGTTTTGAAGTTTTTTCCGAAAACCGGGAAATTCCTTTTTAACGGCTTCGGGGCGAAAAGCAGATTACAACTGGCGCGTGCTTGGAAGGCCTTGAAAATATATGCGGGAAAGAATCCAGCCCGCGCCCCACAACCCAGGAATGTGTCACGCGGGCAACAGGCATGTGATTTGACCGCAGGCAACTACACATTCCCGGAACTTCGATTTAGAGCAGCGCTTGCTCATAAGGTCTCAAAACGACCGTAACTCAAGCAAAAATAATCGGAGCAGAACCTTGAAAAAATTGTTCGTTTACAGCGCACTGGCGACAGTTGCGATTGCCAGCCATGCCCAGGCCGTCGAAGTGACCGGTGGCTATCTGGACCTGGGGTATTCGACATTCACCGACAGCGACTTTGGGGATGTGTTCAATCTGAACGGGTCCGGAGAACTGGCGTTCAGCCGTGCCTTCAGCACCCAGCTGGACGTTGGCGGCTATCGCTTTCAGGACCTTGGTGAAAGCGGCACGAACTGGACGCTGCACGGGAACTGGCACACCGGCGGCAATTCCTCGTTCGGTGCGTTTTATGGTCAGGAATCGATCAACGACCTCCATCTGGAATTCTACGGTCTGGAAGCCGGTTTCGATGCCGGTCCCGCCGAAGTCGAAGGCTATATCGGCCGACAGCAGCTAAGCGATTTCTCGGATATCGACGGCAATATCTTTGGCCTCGCCGTCACTGCCGACCTGGATGGCAAATGGGAATTCACCGCCAGCTATGATCTGGTGAACGATGTTCTGGGCGTTCTGGATTACGATCTGTTTTCCATCGGCGCGAATTACGCGGCCAGCGACAATGCCGAGGTCTATGGCCTGCTGGGTGTCGCCCATATCTCGTCCCCCATCGTATCCGGCAGCTCGAATGAGGCTTACATCGGCGTCGGTGTCCGGATGAACTTTGGCAACACACGCGGCACGACCTTTGGCCGCCGCGGCGTGCTGGACAAACTGCCCGGTCTGCCCGGCCTTTGATGACAGAAAGCCCCGGAGCATCGCTTCGGGGCTTTTTTCTGCAGGGCCGCGCCCGGAAAACTGCCTTTGCGCCCCTTGCAGAGCAATCAAACTCGCGGTAAGACGCCGCCTCACGGGTGATTAGCTCAGTGGTAGAGCGCTTCGTTCACATCGAAGATGTCAGCGGTTCAAATCCGTTATCACCCACCATTCCCCTCCTGTCACTTGTCGCACCGAGATTAAGCTAAGCGCTTGTCAGAAAACGATTAGCCTGCGTATCCTTTTGTGACTGCCGTGTGATCAATCGGCGATGGCGGACGGGGTGAAGACGTGGCCGGATTGAAACGAGATATTGGCCTTGTGGGGCTTACATTTATCTCGGTCGGTGGAATCATCGGGTCCGGTTGGCTGTTCGGGCCGCTTCTGGCCGTTCAGCATGCGGGGCCCGCCGCTATTCTGTCCTGGATCATCGGCGCGGCGGCCATGTTCATCTTGGCCATCACCTTTGCCGAGATTTCGGCCATGTTGCCGATTCCCGGCGGCATCGCGCGCGTGCCACAGTTTTCTCACGGCAATATCGTCTCGATGGCGATGGGTTGGACGGCTTGGATCGGGTACAACACCACCGCCCCAATCGAGGTTGAGGCGATGCTGAAATACCTCGCGCCCTATGCCCCGTGGCTGCACACGGCAGACACCGGTGATCTGACCGGAGCGGGCATTGCGGTTGCCTTGTTCTTCATGTTGCTGTTCGTCGCGGTCAACGCTTTGGGGGTCAAGTTCTTCACCCATGTAAATGCGGCTCTGACATGGGCGAAGATTGCGATTCCGGTCGTTTTGTCGATCTTGCTGATCGCCAACCGGTTCGAAGTTCAGAACTTCACCCAGCCCGACGGCTTCGCGCCCTACGGGCTGCAAGGCATCATGGCCGCAGTGTCGACCGGAGGGGTCATCTTCTCGTTCATCGGCTTCCGCCACGTGGTCGATATGGCCGGAGAGGTGCGGAACCCGAAATTCGCCATCCCCGCCGCGCTGGTTCTGTCTATCGTACTGTGCGCAGCCATCTACCTTGGCCTTCAGGTCGCATTCATCGGCGCGCTGGAACCGGGCATGCTGAAAGACGGCTGGGTCAACCTGAGTTTCGGCGGACAAGGCCCGCTGGACGGAGTGATCATGTCCGTCGGCTTCGTCTGGTTCCTGAGCGTTCTGAACGTTGGCTCGGTGGTCGGACCTTTCGGGAACGGATTGGTGTCCACGGGCTCGAATGCGCGGATCGCCATGGCGCTGTCGAAAAACGGGTTTCTGCCGAAACGTCTGATGATGGTGTCCTCGTTTGGCGTTCCCTTGTGGGCTTTGGCGCTGAATTTCCTGATCGGCATCCTGTTCCTGCTGACGGTCCCGTTCACGACCGTCATTGCCCTGAACGGCGCGGCGATTGTACTGTCCTTTGCGGTTGGTCCCATCGCCGTGGTGTGCCTGCGCCGGTTGATGCCGGACCATCCCCGGTCTATTCGCATTCCTGCAGTCCGGCTGGTCGCAGTGTCCGCCTTCGCCATCGCAACGCTGGTCGTTTACTGGAGCGGTTGGGACACGGTCTGGCGCCTCGGCATCGCGCTGATCGTCGGCATGGTCCTGCTGCTGGCCCGCTTCCATAACCGTCTGGACGAGATGGACGTGACCGAGGCGCTATGGCTGGTCCCCTATCTGGCCGGGATCGGCTTGATATCCTATCTGGGGCAATTTGGGGACGGCGCGCTGAAACAAATCCCGTTCGGTTGGGACATCGCGCTTTGCGTCTTGTTTTCAGTGGTAATTTTCAGTTTGGCCGTGCGATCCGCCCTGCCCACAGAGAAATTCCAGAAATACATAGCCGAGGAAGAAATTCTGGACGAAAAGAAACCGGTCATCGGGTTCTGAACGCAAAAAGGCGGGGATGTCCCCGCCTTTCCTGATCGTGTTTGCCAGTTCAGTGCGCCGTTGCCGAAGCGCCCGAGCTTTCCGCCGCCTTGGCCGCAGCCGCAGCAGCCTCTTCCGCGGCCTCGTCCCATTCGACTGGTTCAGGATCACGGACCAGCGCGTGTTTCAGAACTTCCGAGACATGCGTGACCGGAATGATCTCCAGCCCTTCTTTCACGTTGTCCGGAATCTCGGCCAGATCCTTTTCGTTCTCTTCCGGGATCAGCACCGTCTTGATACCGCCACGCAGGGCTGCCAGTAGCTTCTCTTTCAACCCGCCAATCGGCATTGCGTTGCCGCGCAGCGAGACCTCGCCCGTCATGGCGATATCCTTGCGCACCGGAATGCCGGTCAGGACCGAGACGATCGACGTTACCATCGCCAGACCAGCCGAGGGGCCATCCTTGGGCGTTGCGCCATCGGGCACGTGCACGTGGATGTCCAGCGAGTCGAACTTAGGCGGCTTCACCCCGATCTGGGGTGAGATCGACCGTACGTAAGACGAGGCCGCGTCGATGGATTCCTTCATCACATCGCCCAGCTTGCCGGTGGTCTTCATCCGACCCTTGCCCGGCAGTTTCAGCGCCTCGATATGCAGCAGGTCGCCACCCACGGACGTCCATGCCAGACCGGTTACAACACCGATCTGATCGTCCTGTTCGGCCAAACCATAGCGGAACTTGGGCACGCCAAGGAACTCATCCAGATTGTCGGGCGTCACCGTGACGGCTTCGGCCTCTTTCTTGATGATCTTGGTCAGCGACTTCCGCGCCACTTTGGCGATCTCGCGCTCAAGGTTCCGCACACCCGCCTCACGCGTGTAGGTGCGGATCATCTTCTGCAGCGCCTCATCGGTCAGTTCAAACTCCTTGGCCTTCAGACCGTGGTTCTTGACCTGCTTTTCGATCAGGTGCTGCTTGGCGATCTCGCTCTTTTCCTCTTCGGTGTAGCCCGCCAGCGGGATGATCTCCATCCGGTCGAGCAAAGGCCCGGGCATGTTATAGCTGTTCGAGGTGGTCAGGAACATCACGTTGGACAGGTCATATTCGACCTCAAGATAATGATCCATGAACGTGTTGTTCTGTTCCGGGTCCAGCACTTCCAGCATCGCCGAGGCCGGATCTCCACGGAAGTCCTGACCCATCTTGTCGATCTCGTCGAGCAGGATAAGCGGGTTCGTGGTTTTCGCCTTTTTCAACGCCTGAATGATCTTGCCGGGCATCGAGCCAATATATGTCCGCCGGTGACCGCGAATTTCGGATTCGTCGCGCACACCACCCAGCGAGATGCGAATGAATTCGCGCCCCGTTGCCTTGGCGACCGACTTACCAAGCGAGGTCTTACCCACACCCGGAGGGCCAACAAGGCACAGGATCGGGCCTTTCAGCTTTTTCGACCGCTGCTGCACCGCCAGATATTCGACGATCCGTTCCTTGACCTTCTCAAGCCCATAGTGATCGGCATCCAGAATGTCCTGCGCGCGGCCCAGATCCTTTTTGACGCGGGACTTGGTGCCCCACGGCAGCGCAAGAATCCAATCCAGATAGTTGCGGACCACGGTGGCCTCAGCCGACATCGGGCTCATGTTGCGCAGCTTTTTCAGCTCGCCTTCGGCCTTTTCGCGCGCCTCTTTCGACAGCTTGGTCTCGTTGATCTTGGCTTCCAGTTCGGCAACCTCGTTGCTGCCGTCCTCACCATCGCCAAGCTCTTTCTGAATGGCCTTCATCTGCTCATTCAGATAATACTCGCGCTGGGTCTTCTCCATCTGGGATTTGACGCGGGTCTTGATCTTTTTCTCGACCTGCAGAACCGACATTTCGCCCTGCATCAGGCCATATACCTTCTCGAGCCGCTCGCTGACGCTGAGGGTTTCCAGCAGTTCCTGCTTTTGCTCGACCTCGATGCCCAGATGACCCGACACAAGGTCGGCCAGTTTCGCTGGCTCGGCGGTATCACCCACAGCGGTCAGGGCTTCTTCGGGGATGTTCTTGCGCACTTTGGCATAGCGCTCGAACTCATCCGCCACGGTGCGCAGCAGCGCCTCGGTCGTCGTCACGTCGCCGGGAATCTCGGTCAGGTATTCCGCCCGCGCTTCAAAGAAGTCTTCGTTTTCAAGGAATTCAGTGATCTGCACCCGCGCCTGCCCTTCGACCAGCACCTTGACGGTGCCATCAGGCAGTTTCAGCAGCTGCAGCACATTGGCCAGCACGCCCGAGCGGTAAATACCGTCCTCATCCGGGTCATCGACACCGGGGTCGATCTGGCTGGACAACAGAATTTGCTTGTCATCCTGCATCACCTCTTCCAGTGCGCGTACCGATTTGTCTCGGCCCACGAACAGCGGCACAATCATGTGAGGGAACACCACGATGTCGCGCAGCGGCAGGACGGGGTATGAGGAATTCAGAGGCTCTTGCATGCTCAATCCTTATCGTTGGCAAGACGGCACCGGTCCCTGATTCAGGCAACCTTTGGCCATCTCCTGTCTTGGACGATAAAGGTGGGGCGGAGACCGCCCTTTTTCAACCTTACCATCATGTATCGTTAATCAACATGACCCGAGGTTTTCCGGACTGCAAGGCGTCCAACCGACATATCCACCGAAATTAAGATACGAATTGTCAGGGTAGCCCAGAAAACACTCAGAACACCCGCTGAACCGCGCGGGACAGAAAGAAACCATGACCATCCTGGTTCCGGCATTCCAGCCCCTTGGTCGAAGAGTGGCATGTGAACCCGCCGAACTGTCCTGTGACGCCATATTCGGCGCGATCAAATCCATCGCGATTGCGGTTGAGGGGCTGACACAGCATCTGAACCCCGCCCGTGTTGAACATCAGGAAATCATGCCCCCAATCGGACTGGCAATTTGCGGGTCGTGGCAACGCAGTGGGGCCGTATCGTTCGATAATGGTGCACTGGATGTCCGAGTTGACCGCGCCTTCCCCGACCGAACACTGAATGTTCTCGGAGGGTGTTTCAAAGGTCCAGACATCTGAAATTGCAGGTGTAGCGCAGAAAATGACGGCGCAAAGAATGAAACGGAACATAAAAACCCCCAAGGCTAATGAAACAATCGGTACTTCATGAAACTGGCTAAAGTGTACCTTTAACCGGTCCGATTGTCACCGCGTCAGGGTCAAAGCGGCTCGATATCCCCTTGCGCGCGTTGCGCATGGAATTGCGCCTGCCAGTCGTCGAAATGGCACGCCGCAATCGCGTCGCGCATGCCCTGCATGATTTCCTGAAAATAATGCAGGTTGTGCCAGGTCAGCAGCATGCCCGAGATCATCTCGTTCGCGCGGAACACATGATGCAGATAGGCGCGTGAGTAGTTCGAGCATGCGGGGCACGAACACGCCTCGTCCAGCGGGCGCGGGTCATCGGCGTGGCGGGCGTTCTTGATGTTGACTACCCCGAACCGCGTAAAGACCTGTCCTGTGCGCCCCGAGCGCGACGGCAGCACGCAGTCCATCATATCCACCCCGCGCGCAACCGCCCCGACGATATCGTCCGGCTTGCCGACCCCCATCAGGTAGCGCGGTCTGTCGGTCGGCAGGAAATCGGGCGCGTAGTCAAGACAATCAAACATGGCCTCCTGCCCCTCGCCCACCGCCAATCCGCCGATAGCGTAGCCTTCGAAGCCGATCTGTTTCAGGGCCTCGGCACTTTCTTCGCGCAGGTCACGTTCCAGCCCGCCCTGCATGATGCCAAACAAGGCATGACCGGGGCGATCCCCGAATGCCGTGCGCGAGCGATCCGCCCATCGCATCGACAGGCGCATCGACTCGGCGATGCGGTCCCGGTCGGCTGGCAAGGCCGGGCATTCGTCGAAGCACATGACGATGTCCGACCCCAGCAACCGCTGGATCTCCATCGACCGTTCCGGCGTCAATTCGTGTTTGGACCCGTCGATATGCGATTTAAACGTCACGCCTTTTTCGGTGAGCTTGCGCAGACCTGCCAGCGACATGACCTGAAACCCGCCGGAATCGGTCAGGATGGGCCGGTCCCAGTTCATGAACTTGTGCAAACCGCCCAACCGGTCAATCCGCTCGGCCGTGGGCCGCAGCATCAGGTGATAGGTGTTGCCCAGCAGGATGTCAGCCCCGGTGGCCCGCACGCTTTCCGGCATCATCGCCTTGACAGTCGCCGCCGTTCCGACCGGCATGAAGGCTGGCGTACGCACCTCGCCCCGTGGCGTCTGGATCACGCCGGTCCGGGCCTTGCCATCGGTGGCCTTCAATTCGAAAGAAAACTGCTGGGTCATGTCATCGTCTCAGGTCGCGGAACCGGGCAGCCTTTGCCCGATCCGACCCGCCATTGCAACCCGTCAGGGCAGCGAGGCGACGCGCTCGGTAAACAGATGCACCACCCCGGCCCCGTCCACATCCCGGCAAACGGTTACCGGTGGGCGTGAGGTATCTGCGCGGGTCGCGCCGATCTCATAGCCGCTGGCGATGACCTTCAGACCTGTGCGAACCGTGTCGAACATGTGCGCATGCGTGCAGGCGATCACGGCGGTCGAATCGTGCAGCCCACACCCTTCCAATCCACCTATGTCTTTGTAGAACTTCAGATAGAACCGGGAAATATCGCGCAGAAACGCCCCCATATCGGGTGAGCGTTCGGCAAGTGCCTCGAAATCTGCGGTCTCGTAGAGCGTTTTCAGCGTGACATCCAACCCGACCAAAACCGTTTCCGGCGGGGTCGCGAAAACCTCGTCCGCGGCCTGCACGTCGTGATAGATATTCGCCTCGGCGTGGTCAGTAATGTTGCCCCGGCTGAAAACCGCGCCACCCATGATGACCAGCCGTTTCAGGTTTTGCCCAAACTCCGGATCAAGCCGCATGGCATCTGCGATATTGGTCAGCGGCCCGATGGCGCACACCACAAGTTCTCCTTTGTGCCTGCGCGCCATCTCGACCAGAAAGGCGGCGGCGGGCAGAGCGTGGTTCTCACCAATCTCGGGGATGTCGATGACATCGCCAAACCCCTCTGGCCCGTGGACGTGATCCGAAGGCGTGTGGCTTTCCGCATCCCGCGCGGTGGAAACGCCCTCGGCAACCGGCAGGTCAAGCCCCAGTTTGTGCAACAAAAACCGGGCGTTGCGGCTGGATTGGTGGACATGGGTATTGCCAAAAACGGTGGTCAGCCCGATCAGTTCAATTTCAGGCGCTGCGGCGGCATAGGCAATGGCCATCGCATCGTCTATGCCGGGGTCTGTGTCGATAATCAGTTTCATCCCAACCCGATAACGCAATCACCCCGGGATGCAAAGCGGTCACAGCACCTGACTACTGCCCCGCACCACCCCCTTTTCACACTTGAATCGCGCCTGTTTCCATCCATACCAGAGTTGAAAACGGGCGACTCAACCCACATATGTATACTATCGTACACAACAAAAGAGGGCAGATATGAACGAAGAGATGATTATCGGACTACTTTCGTCAAACATCATTTACCTGCTGGCCGCCGCACTGGTGGTCATCGTTATTTTCAAAGGGATCAAGATCGTTCCGCAATCCGAGAAATACGTGGTCGAACGGTTCGGACGTTTGCACTCGGTCCTTGGCCCGGGTATCAATTTTATCGTTCCGTTTCTGGATGTTGCGCGCCACAAGATATCTATCCTTGAACGCCAGTTGCCGAATGCAACGCAGGACGCAATCACCAAGGACAACGTGCTGGTGCAGATCGACACCTCAGTCTTTTACCGTATTCTGGAACCGGAAAAGACGGTCTACCGTATCCGTGACGTGGACGGTGCGATTGCGACGACTGTTGCCGGGATCGTCCGTGCCGAAATCGGTAAGATGGACCTGGACGAGGTGCAATCGAACCGCGCCCAACTGATTACCCGCATTCAGGAAAGCGTCGAAACAGCCGTGGACGACTGGGGGATCGAGGTAACGCGGGCCGAGATTCTGGACGTGAACCTGGATCAGGCCACCCGCGATGCGATGCTGCAGCAGTTGAACGCCGAACGCGCCCGCCGCGCGCAGGTGACCGAGGCCGAGGGCCAGAAACGGGCCGTGGAGCTGAATGCCGATGCCGAGCTGTACGCCGCCGAGCAAACCGCCAAAGCCCGCCGTATTCAGGCCGAGGCCGAAGCTTACGCCACCGGCGTGGTTGCCAAGGCCATTCAGGACAACGGCATCGAGGCTGCGCAATATCAAGTGGCGCTGAAACAGGTCGAATCCCTGAACGCGCTGGGCAACGGCAACGGCAGCCAAACCATCGTTGTGCCTGCAAACGCCCTTGAAGCCTTTGGCGATGCGTTCAAGATGCTTAGAGGAGGTAAATGATGGCAGACTCCTTCTGGCTCACCTGGTGGATCTGGCTGGCCGCCGCGCTGGCGCTGGGAATACTCGAGGTCGTGCTGCCGGGCTTCATCTTCCTTGGCTTCGCCATCGGCGCGGCAATCACTGGCCTAATACTGGTTGTCCCCGGTGTTGTGCCCTCACTGCCGATCCTGCTGCTGGTTTTCGCAGTGCTGTCCCTGGCCGCTTGGCTGATTTTGCGCCGGATGTTCGCCCTGCCGCATGGTCAGGTGAAAACCTTCGAGCATGATATCAACGATTGATCTGGTGGGTGCCCTGTTCGGGCACCACCGCACCTCTGGACGCTGTCGCGGGTATTCCCTATATAATCACTCAGGCAACTGACCCGAGGCACCAATGACTCATCCGAGTGAACAGTTTGAAGGCACACCGCTGATCGCGCCATCAACGATTGAACATCCCCTGTACGAACCGGTGGTCGAGGCATGCCGAACGGTCTATGATCCTGAAATCCCAGTTAATATCTATGATCTTGGTCTGATCTACACGATCGACATCACCAAGGACAATGCAGTCAAGGTGATCATGACTCTGACGGCACCCGGTTGCCCCGTTGCCGGCGAAATGCCCGGCTGGATCATGGAGGCCATCGAACCCGTAGCGGGCGTCAAAGAGGTGGACGTCGAACTGACGTGGGAGCCGCCCTGGGGCATGGAGATGATGTCCGACGAAGCCCGGCTGGAACTGGGCTTTATGTAAACGCATCTGACGGCGCAACGCATTGTCACAAAACGGTAATTAACCTGTTACCCTTCTGTGCATTCTCTGTCACGGTTCTGCCCGACACATATGGCGCACCGACGGCGTAGATTCGATTTCAGCCTTGGTTGCACCGGGCCGATCACTTTACAGCCGCCCCCATAATACCGATGGCCCCGAATACGGACCGTTCTTGCCCGAGAACGGTCCTTTTCTTTGGGCTGTGGCGTTACTCGACACCACAGGTGGCTTTGATCTCGGCTGCACGTTCGTCAAGTTTCTTGACGTAATCCCCTGACAACATTTGCAATCTTTTGTTCTCGGTGCCCGTGATCAAGCCCAACAACGCGCCTGCCGGCGTGAGTGCAGCAACACTTTCCACCTGTTGATCCTGCGCATGCTTCTTTTCTGCCGCAATGGCGCGCAGGTCACCCTCGGCCGTTGCGCAATTGACCGGGTGCGTTTTCTCGTCGGTCGCTGCTGATACCGTTCCGGTCCAGGCAATAGCTGCCGCAAAGACCGCCAGACCGACACTGTTCAGAACTTTAGGTTTACGTCCTACTGCACTCATTTCATTTAACCTTTCTCGGAAAGCAATTGGCGTTTCGTGGACCAGAACACTCGCTTTGACGTCAGGCTATGTCCATCCGTGCCTGAAAGGCAAGGAATGCTTCCGCGGATATTCTCACGCCATGCTGCGCTTAAAATTCGCCCCGCAGCATCGCGCAGGCTTGAGCATGCCGTATAGCAGCCTTAAATTAGAGACGACGCGCGACAACGGAGACCACCATGTTCGGAATTCCCGGCAAACAAGCCGTGACCATGACGCCCAAGGCTGCTGAGCAGATTGCCCGCCTGATGAACTCTGGCGGCCATGCCGGGCTGCGCATTGGCGTCAAGAAGGGCGGCTGCGCGGGCATGGAATACACCATGGAATATGTTGATGAGGCCGACCTGCACGACGAGGTGGTCGAACAGGATGGCGCGCGCGTGATGATCGCCCCTATGGCTCAGATGTTCCTGTTCGGGACCGAGATCGATTATGAAGTGTCGCTGCTCGAATCCGAGTTCAAATTCAAGAACCCGAATGTGGTCGATGCCTGTGGCTGCGGCGAATCCATCAAGTTCGACGAAAGCCTGGCACAGCAAGGCTGACGTTTACCCATACACAGCAACCATAATTGTAACCCGTGACCGGGGGTGCTATCCGAGTCCCTAAACGACCGAACAATCAGGGAGAAACGGATATGCGGCGTAAGCTGGCTGCTGGAAACTGGAAGATGAACGGAACCGGCGCAGCGCTTGGCGAGCTTGACGCGCTGGCGCAAAGCCACCCCTCGCCCTCGGTCGATATCCTGATCTGCCCCCCGGCGACTCTGGTGCATCGCGCGGCTTCGGCCACGAATGGCACCGGGATCGATATCGGCGGGCAGGATTGCCACGCCGAAACCTCGGGCGCCCATACCGGGGACCTCAGCGCCGGGATGCTTTTGGATGCAGGGGCAAGCGCCGTCATCCTTGGGCATTCGGAACGGCGCGTGGATCATGGTGAGCAGAACGAAGACGTCCGCGCCAAGGCCCGCGCGGCCATGGATGCGGGATTGAAGGCCATCATCTGCGTCGGGGAAAGTCTGGAACAGCGCGAAGCGGCAAATACGCTGGACATCATCGGCGGCCAGATGTCCGGATCGATCCCGGATCAGTCGACCGGAGAAAACCTGATCGTTGCCTATGAACCGATCTGGGCCATAGGCACCGGCAAAGTCCCGACATTGGAAGAGATCGGAGAGGTTCACGATTTCATCCGCGCCCGTCTGGAACGCCGTTTTGGCGAAGGCGTGGGCCGTTCGGTGCGGCTGCTGTATGGCGGATCGGTCAAACCCGGCAACGCCCGCGATATATTTCAAGTTTCGAACGTTGACGGTGCGCTGGTCGGTGGCGCCAGCCTGAAGGCCAAGGATTTTTCAGGAATTATTGAGGCGCTGGAAAGCGTCTGAGCCTATTCTGCGATGTCCTCGGCCCATAGTTCGGGCTTTTCTTCGATAAAACGCCGCATCAGGGCGATGCAATCGGGGTCTTCCGCAAGGATCACCTCGACCCCGCGTTCGCGCAGGAAATCCTCGTTGCCGCCGAAGTTCTTCGTATCGCCGATGACCACGCGCGGGATGCCGAACTGCACGATCGTACCGGCGCACATCATGCAGGGCGACAGCGAGGTATACAGCACAGTGTCACGATAGGTCTTTTGCCGCCCGGCCTTGCGCAGCGCGTCCATTTCACCATGCGCAATCGGGTCACCGCGCTGAACGCGCTGATTGCGGCCCTGCGCAACCACCTTGCCACCCCGCGCCAGAACCGAGCCGATGGGGCACCCGCCCTCATCAAACCCGGATTTTGCTTCCTCATAGGCGATGCGCAGCAGGCGGGTATCGGTTTCGGTCAGCATGTTCGGGGCCTCGGTCGCTATTTGCAACCCAAGCCTGCCCAACCGCCACGGCCCCGTCAATCATCGGCTCAGGCCAATTTCATGGCGATCATCCCCGAAATGATCAGGGACGCAGCCACCATGCGCATCGGAGTCAACGCCTCACCCAGCAGCATCGCGCCCACCAGGAACGCACCAACCGCGCCGATGCCGGTCCAGATCACATAAGCCGTGCCCAGCGGCAGCGTCCGCATCGCCAGTGCCAGCAATCCGAACGATCCCACCATCGACACGCCCATGATCGCGGTCGGCCACAGCCGCGTGAACCCGGCCGATTGCTTCATCGCAACCGCCCAGACGATTTCAAGCAAGCCAGCAAAAAGAAGAAAAATCCAGGCCATCAAGGATACCTCGCGTCGGTTCGGGTCGTCCCGAATGATCACCCGAGATGGGGAGGTCGTCCTCAGCACCACAGATAAGATCGACAACCCCGCATTCAAGAGTCTGCGCTATTTCACCTAACGGTTACGTTACCGGTTTATCCGTCGCGAAACTCTGCACTGCGTCGCGTGCAATCTTCGGGAGAACGGGTATGGGCGGCTCCAACGGGCAAGGACCAAGGACCTGCGTTGTTTGCATGAAATGGGGCACCGCCTTTGGTGCCGATGACGTAAACATGCTATATCGCGCCGTATGGGATCACCTGTCGCTGGATCACGACTTCATTTGCATCACCGATGACGGGCGGGATCTCGACCCGGATATCAAAAGGCATCATTTGAATTTCCCTGAAATGGAGCAGTCGCAATGGGTGCATGGAAAATGGCCGAAGCTTCAGATGTTCGACCGCCGGATTGTCGGAGGCTATGAGGCGGCTCTGTTTCTTGACCTCGATCTGCTGGTGACGGGCAATCTTGCCCCATTGCTGACGATCGTGAAAAATCAGGGCGGGCTTTTCCTTATGCCCAAGTTCCGGGGTTTCGTCTGGCGTATGATCCCTGCGGTCATCTGGGACAGGATGCCCCGGCTAATGAACATGGTCACACGTGGCAATTCCTCGGTAGTCGGCTATGTGCCTCAGCAGCAGTTCCATCTATACGATGGGTTCACTGCGGCCCGCGATGTTTCACAGTTTGAGAACGATCAGAACTACATCTCGGCCTTGGCCCATGACCGAAAGTGCTATCCCAAGGACTGGTGCATCGGGATTATCCACCTGGTTTCCTATTGGCCGTTTGGGTTGATAGTGCGGAAATACAAAAAAAGGCCGAAACGCCCAAAGATCGTAATCTTCAATGGCCATCCAAAGCCGCAGGAAGTGGTCGGGGCCAATGTCGGTCATTGGGGCACCAACAGGCGGCAGGGCTTTGGCGCCATTCGTTGGGTCGAGGATTACTTGCTGAAATACGGCAACTAAGGCGGTCGAGCCGGACCGGAGATCCGGTCCAGCTCAGGTTCAGATGGCTAGTTCGTTATGATCTCGGGGCCCATAAAGGTGTTGGGCAGGAAGGTCGATATCCACGGGATATATGTCACCATGATCAGGAACACGAACAGGACTGCCAGAAACGGCAGCGCGGCGCGCACAACGCCCATCATCGGCATACCCGCCACGCCCGAGGTCACGAACAGGTTCAGCCCGACCGGAGGGGTGATCATCCCGATCTCCATGTTGACCACCATGATAATGCCCAGATGGATTGGATCGATGCCCAGCTCGATGGCAATCGGGAACACCAGCGGCGCGACGATGACCAGCAGGCCCGAGGGCTCCATGAACTGACCGCCGATCAGCAGGATCACGTTTACCACGATCAGGAAGGTCACCGGCCCCAGACCAGCCGACAGCATGGCGCTGGCAATGTGTTGCGGCACCTGCTCATCGGTCAGCACATGCTTCAGGATCAGCGCGTTGGCGATGACGAACAGCAGGGTCACGGTCAGCTTGCCGGCCTCGAACAGCGTGTGCTTGGTGTCGGGGTGGAAGAACGCCGTAACCAATGCGTAAGGCTTCTTGATCAGCGGCAGGTTCTGCTGCCCCTCTTCCGTGCTCAGCGGGCCCATGTCTTTGTAGACGAAGCTGGCAATGAGGAAGGCGTAGACGGCGGCCACCGCAGCGGCCTCGGTCGGGGTAAAGATACCGCCGTAGATACCGCCCAGAATGATCACGATCAGGAACAGGCCCCACGCGGCCTCGCGCGCCGAGGTAAAGACCTCGCCCCAGCCTTTCCAGTCGCCCTTGGGCAGGTTCTTGACCTTGGCCATGACATAGATTGTGATCATCAGCATCAGACCCGCCATCAGGCCCGGAATGACACCCGCAAGGAACATCCGCCCGACCGACACCTCGACCGCTGCCGCGTAAACCACCATCACGATCGACGGTGGGATCAGGATGCCCAGCGTCCCGGCGTTACAGATCACACCGGCGGCAAATTCCTTGGAATAGCCCACCTGCCGCATCCCGGCGATGACGATGGAGCCGATGGCCACAACAGTCGCCGGAGACGACCCCGACAGCGCCGCAAACAGCATACAGGCAAACACACCCGCAATCGCCAATCCGCCCGGCAGATGCCCGACACAGGCAATCGAGAACCGGATAATCCGCCGCGCCACGCCGCCCGTCGTCATGAAGGACGAGGCCAGAATGAAGAACGGGATCGCCAGCAGGGTAAAGTGACCCTCGAACGCCTCGAACAACGTACCCGCGACCGAGGCCAGCGAACTGTCGGAATAGATCAGCAGGAACAAGGTCGAACTAAGGCCCAGAGCCACCGCAATCGGAACCCCGATCAGCAGCAGGCCAATGACCATCGAGAAGAGAAGGATAACGTCCATCAGTCATGCCCTCCCTGCTGCGCGCGCACTTCTTCGATCTCGTCCTCGACCTCGTGGCTGGCGACCAGACGATCCGCCTCACCACGCCAAATCTGAACGGCGACCTGCGCAAAGCGGATCACCAGCAGCAGCATCGACACCGGCAACACCAGATAAGGCACCACCTTGGGCAGCTTTTCGTAACCCTCGCCATAGTTGATCAGGTCTTCCAGAAACCGCAGCGGCGCGACCATGGGGATATCGTCGACCTCGTAAAAGCTCTGGCTGCGGGCATCGACGTTGAACCCGGTCGGGAACCAGCGGCCCGAGGTGGGCGGCAGATCGGCAAAGACGGCCCAATAGTCATACGCGCCTTTCAGCATCAGCAGCGAGAACACCAGGCAACAGGCAACCGCAATCAGCGCCAGTATCCGGCGCGGCGCCGGTGCAAGCATGTTCAAGATCGCGTCCACCCCAAGATGAGCGTGTTTCTTGACCGCATAAGACGCGCCCAGCAGAACCAGCCAGCCAAAGGTGAACACTGTCAGCTCAAGCGCCCACAGGATATTGGAATTAAAGACAAACCGCGCGATTACGTTGGCAAAGGTGACGACCGTCATCAGGCCAAGAAGCAACGCAATCAGGGTCTCTTCGATATGGTCGATCAGCCCGCTATGGCCGGGATTCGCACCAGACATCTTTCTGTCCCCGCATTTTTTGGTGATGAGAGTAGAGTGTGGCGGGCCATTAACCGGCCCGCCCGGCCTGCGCGTCCATAACTCCCCAGTCCCCGGACGCGCGGCCTGGTCCGGGATCAGAACCCGGCGTTGATGGCCTGTGCGGCGTCAATCTTGTCCTGACCGACGTCACCGGCGAACTTGTCCCAAACCGGTTTCATCGCATCGACCCAGGCCTGACGCTGTTCAGGATTCAGTTCGCGGATGATGCCACCGGCATCCGTGATCGAGGCTTTGGCCGCTTCGTTCACGGCAAAGGCTTCCTTGTTCCGGGTCTCGCTCACTTCGGCCAGAATGGTCAGAAACTGGTCGCGCACGTCAGGTTCAAGGCTGTCCAGCCAGTCAACCGAGGTTACGACCAGATAGTCGATGATGCCGTGGTTGGTTTCGGTGATGCCGTCCTGCACCTCGAAGAACTTCTTGCCGTAGATGTTGGACCAGGTGTTCTCCTGCCCGTCCACAACGCCTTGCTGCAGCGCACCGTACACTTCCGAGAACGCCATCTTCTGCGGGCTGCCACCGATGGCTTCCATCTGCGCCACCAGCACGTCCGAGGACTGCACGCGGAACTTCAGACCATCCGCATCGGTCGGGTCGACCAGAGGTTTGTTGGCCGACATCTGTTTCATGCCATTGTGCCAGAAAGCCAGCCCCTGCAGGCCACGGCGCTGCATGCTGTCTTTCATCGCCTGCCCGTCTGCCGAGGCCTGGAACGCATCAACCGCTTCGATGTTCTTGAACATGAACGGCAGGTCGAACAGGCGGAACTGCTTGGTGAACTTCTCGAACTTCGACAGCGAAGGCGCGGCCAGTTGCACATCGCCCTGCAGCATGGCCTCAAGGACCTTGTCGTCGTTGTAGAGCGTCGAGTTCGGATAGACCTCCATGCACATCACGCCCTGCATCTCGTCGTTGACGCGCTGCTCAAGCAAAGACGCTGCGATCCCCTTGGGGTGTTTGTCGGTATTCGTCACATGCGCGAACTTGACGACGATCTCACCGTCTTCGCAGGCCGCAAAACCTGCGGTTGCGGTGACGGACAGCGCCAGAGCGGTCGCGGCTGTTGTAAGGACTTTCATCTGATCTCCTCCCAGACTTCCTGAATTCATCCCATCGGCGCGAGGTTCACGCCGGATGGCGGCAGTGAAGCGAATCGAATCCTTTCACACAACATTTTGCGGACTCAAGAGGGGTGATCTGTTTTTACATTTATTATCTGATATTTACCTAACTTCACTGATTCGAAAAACACCACACTCACCTAAACTGTGCGGAATCCCGCACAGCCCAAAAATCGTTTGTGCGGATTTTCGCACTAAATTCGAATCGGCCCGCCGATGCGCGCCCGAACCGCCCCGCACCAACCGCAGCCCGCGTAAGCGGGCTGCCGGGCCCAACGCCTGTAACCGCATGATAATGCAGCCTTAGGCGGCGGGAGTGCTCGCTTACCGCCGATAGTCTTCCGGTCTGATCTGGTACCGCGCCAGCTTGTCGTAGAATGTCTTTCGCGGCAGCTTCAGCGCCTTTGCCGCGTCCGATGCCTTGCCGTTGTGCCGCCCCAGCGCGGCAATCAGCAACGACCGCTCCACCCGCGCCATCTGCTCGCTCAATCCAAGATCAGCGGCCTCAGTCACCTCTTCCGGCATGCCAAGAACGAACCGCATGGCTGCAGACATCAGGGACCGCGCGTTTCCCGGCCAATCGCTGGCCATGAGCGCCGCCAGATAGTCGGATGAGATTTCCGGTTCGGCGATACCGGCCTGTTCGGCGGCCTGAGCGACATAGTGGCGAAAGATCACCGGGATATCCTCGGGCCGCTCTGCCAAAGACGGGATGCGCACGCGCATTACATCCAGGCGGTAAAAGAGATCGGCGTTGAATTTCCCTTCGGCGGACAAAGCGGACAGGTCCGCCGTTGTCCCCGCGATGATCCGCGCCCCGGTCCCTTGTTCGATCAGTTCCAGCGCCGCGTATTGCGTGGCCTGCGGCATGGCCGAGACCTCGTCGAGAAACAGCGAGCCTCCGCCCGCGTCCTCGCACCCTTGCGCAAGGCCGTCTGCGCTCAGACCGGATGCGGGGCGCTTGACGAACGGCCCCTGCCCGACCGAAGACATCAGATGCACAACCTCGGCCACTTTCGAGATGCCACTGCCCGCCGGACCGGTCACAAGCACCTCGGCCCCGGTGGGGGCCACGGTGCGCACCCGTTCGCGCAAGGCCTCGGCCTGATCGGACAGGCCAAACAGCAGGCGCGCGGCGGGGTCGCCCCGCTCGAGCTCGGATTTCAGCGCGCGTTGCTCCATGATCTGAGACCGGGCCGAAAACGCCCGTTCCAGAACCGCCAGCAGATCGGATGCGGCACAGGGTTTTTCAAGAAAGTCAAACGCGCCCTGCCCCATCGCCTGCACGGCCATCGGGATGTCACCCTCCCCGGTCAGCAGGATCACCGGCAGATCGGGATCGACGTCGCGCGCGTAGGACAGCAGGTGGAACCCATCGCGGCCCGGCATCCGAATGTCCGACACGATCACGCCCGGAAAATCTGCCCGGATGTGATCCTTTGCTGCGACAAATGACCCTGCGGTGACAGGCAGGTACTCAGCCAGTTCAAGCGTTTGACTCAAGGCTTCTCGAACGGCGGCATCGTCATCGACCAGAAGAACCTTTCGCATCATGCGGCGGCCTCCGTTTCACATGGCTCCAGCTCGACGGTGAACTCTGCCCCTTCGGGCGTGTTGCTGCCGCGAATGTCGCCGCCAAAGCTCTGCACCAGACCGTAAGAGATTGACAGGCCCAGCCCCATTCCCTCGGACGTGCCGACGCTTTTGGTGGTGTAGAACGGCTCGAATACCCGGTCGGGGTCCTCGATCCCTGGCCCGGTGTCGCCGACCGAAACACGAGGCCTTGGTGCCTTGGTCAACTCAACCGAGACCTCGCGGCGCGGCGAACCAACCATCGCATCGGTAGCATTGTTGATCAGGTTCACAAAGACCTGCACCAGACGCACCTCTCCGCCCCAGACAAAAACAGGGTCGGTCGGAGGGTTCCAGTTCAACACCACGCCCTCGTCCCGCAGCCGCGTCTCGGTCAGTTCCACGGCCGAGTTCAGCACCTGCACCAGATCGACCTTGCCCATCGGTTCGCTTTCGTTGCGCGCAAAGGCGCGCAGGTTACGGATGATCCGCGCCATGCGTGCGGCCATGTCCGAGATACGGCCCAGGTTCTCTCCAGCCTTGGCCTCATTCCCCCGGCTCAGAAAGGCGGTGCCATTGTCGGCAAATTGCCGGATCGCCATCAGCGGCTGGTTCAGTTCATGGCTGATACCGGCGGACATCTGGCCCAGTGCACTCAGCTTGCCCGCCTGCACCAAATCCGCCTGCGCGCGCTTCAAGGCGGCCTCGGCTTCCTGCCGCTCTGCCACCTCATGACGCAGGGCGGTGTTGGCGACGGTCAGGTCGCGGGTGCGCTTGGCAACCCGGCTTTCCAGAACCGCGTTCGCCTGCGCCAGCGTCCGCCGGCGTTCCGTCGCCAGAAACAACAGCGCACCGAAGGCCAGACAGATCGCAGCCACCGTCGCCGCCTGCAACCCCGCCAGCCGTCGGGCCGGTGCGACATCCACCAGCACCTCGGCAGTCATGTCGATCACCGGCAAGTCCAGCGTCAGGTGCAGCGCGTGACGGGGCAGATACCGGCCCCAGTTCAGCGTCCACAACTCATGCCCGCCCACCCGGTCAGAGGCAAACGCGACCGGCTCACCCTTGGGCGGTGTCAGGCCAAGCTGCCCCTCGGCGCGGTGCCAGAACAGCAGATCAGACCGGTTCGAGATAAAGACAACCCCGTCGCCATCGATAAAAAACACCGCCTCGGTACTGCCACGCCATGTTTGTTCCACATCCTGCACGTCCGCGACGACCATCAGCGCGCCCTCGACCTGCCCCGAGGGGCCAAAAGCGGGGGCCGCGTAGGAATAGGTGCGGTCGCCGCTGTCCGGCTCGACCCCATGCGCGCTGCCCATAGCGCCCTGCAAAGCGCGCTGGAAGGCAGGGTGATCGGACATGTTGCTCTGCGTCACCGGCTGCGCCGCGACCAGAACCTGACCGGTCCGGCCCAGATACATCATGTTGGCCGCCGCCGTCTTGTCAGCCACATCCAGCAGCATAGCCCGCGCCACCTGTTGCCGGGCGGGCGTTTCCAGATCACGCAGGGCCGGATGGTTTGCCATCAACACCGCCAGTTCCTGATAAACCTGCATCTGCGTGCTCAGCCGGTCCGCGGCCAGTTCCAGATCCGCCTCGGCCTTTTCGCTCAGCTGAAACAGCGCTTGCCGATAGCCGTAGGACCAGACCGAGGCCGACAACAGCCCGACGGCAAACAGAAAACCGGCAATGATCCAAATCCTGTGCATATCCTAGGGTCTTGCATTCAACGCGCCATATGGCAAGTCTGCGCCGCATGAAGACGCTGTCGCAATCCCCGACCGATCCCGGTTTCGTGCAAAACCCCTACCCGTTTTATGACACAGCGCGGGCCTTTGGCGATCTGGTGTATTGGAGCGATTACGACATGATCGCTGCCGTTTCCCACCGGGCGGTCAGCACGTTCTTCAAGGATCGACGCTTTGGCCGGGAAGTTCCGCCCGAGCTTGCCCGCCCGGGCCCGGATCATCTGGCCCCGTGGCTTGCAGTCGAAAATCTGTCGCTGCTTGAGGTCGAACCACCCCGCCACACCCGCCTGCGCGCGCTGGTCATGCGGGCGTTCACCTCGCGCGCAATCGCGGACCTTGCGCCTTCGATCGAAAGGCTGTGCCACGATCTGATCGATCAATTCCCGGCTGAACCGTTCGATCTGTTGCACGCGTATTGCACGCAGGTCCCTGTCGTCACTATCTGCCGCCTTTTGGGCGTTCCCGAGGACATGGCCCCAAAACTTCTGCGCTGGTCCCATGACATGGTCGCGATGTACCAAGCAAGGCGGTCACGGGACATCGAAGATCGCGCTGCGCAATCCTCGCAGGCGTTCACGGATTTCCTTGAGGACTACATCGACCTACGTCGAACCGCCCCCCGCGACGACCTGATCACCCGCCTGATCGCCGCCGAGGAGGAAGGCGAAAAGCTGTCCTATGACGAGTTGATCGCCACCTGTGTATTGCTGCTGAATGCGGGGCATGAGGCAACGGTGCATTCACTGGGGAACGGCGTAAAAACCCTGCTGGACTCAGGCACAGGCGCGCAGCCTCTGACCACAGACGCCATCGACAATACCGTCGAGGAAATCCTGCGCTATGACCCGCCGCTTCATATGTTCGCACGCTATGCCTATGAAGACGTTGAAATCTTTGGGCATCAGTTCAAACGCGGGGATCAGGTTGCGCTGCTGTTGGGGGCCGCCAACCGGGACCCTGCAGAGTGGCCCCAGCCCAACAGTTTCGATCCCACGCGCCCGATCCAGACCAATGCCAGCTTTGGCGGTGGCCTGCATTTCTGCGTCGGCGCGCCTTTGGCACGGCTTGAATTGCGCATTGCCTTGCCGTTGCTGTTTGAAGGATGCCCGAACCTGCGTCTGGCTGAAACGCCCGAGTATTCAAACACCTACCATTTTCACGGCCTGACACGGTTGCTGGTTCAAACCTGATCGCACTCAACCCTCGATCAACGCATTCAGTGGCAGCATGGTCGTCGATTTGATCTCTTCCATCGACAGCAGGGCTGTCACATTGTGCACCCGCACCTCTGAGATCAGGGATTGATAAAACTGGTCGTAGGCCCGGGCGTTCTTGACCCGGACTTTCAGGATATAGTCGATGTCACCGGCAAGACGGTGCGCCTCTTGCACCTCGGGGTGATCGCGCAGGGCTTTCAGGAATTTCCGCTGCCATTCCGCCTCGTGCTCGGACGTGCGGATCAGAACAAAGAATGTCGCCTCAAATCCCAGCGCCTCGGCATCCAGCAAAACGGTCTGCTGGCCGATGATTCCGGCCCCTTTCAGCTTGCGGATTCGATTCCAGACAGGCGTCTTGGAACTCCCGACCCGAGCCGCTATTTCGTCCAGCGACTGACTTGCGTCGCGCTGCAGTTCGGCCAGAATTTTCCGATCTGTGTCGTCTATCCGCACCGGCATTCCAATTTCCCTTCCCTTTCGAAACCAACGTTCCAAATGGCGGAGCAATGAAAACAAACGTTCTTATTTATCCGCACATATGGCGTGATACCGGGAATATTTCCTATATTGCAAGTCAAATAAGCCCACGTCTGAAACAAACATACTGCTGACGCATTCAATAAGGAGCTCGCCTGATGGCCCGCGCATTCACACCCAAAGTCGTGACGGCAAATGACCTGCTCGAAGGTGACGTGATCTACCAGACCGAAGATGATCGCTGGTCGCGCGACCTGTCTGATGCGGAACTGATCACCGACGAAGCGCATGCGCAGGTGCGTCTGCTGGATGCCGCGCGTCAGGCAAACAAGATCGTGGGCGCCTATCTGGCCGATGCCGTCGCAGGCAAGAACGGCCCCGAGCCAACCCATTTCCGCGAGGATTTCCGCCGTACCGGGCCGTCAAACTATGCCCACGGCAAGCAGGAAATAGCAACGCAGCCCCGGGCCTGATCCCTGGCCCCCTTTCTCCCCTTCAAGGCCCCAAGGTTCGGGGCTGCAACTAAGGACAGCTAAACATGTATCGCTACTCCGAGTTCGACACAGCATTTTTGGCAGAACGCAACGCGCAGTTCCGCGCACAGGTCGAGCGCCGCATCGACGGCTCGCTAACCGAAGATGAGTTCAAGCCGCTGCGCCTGATGAACGGCCTGTATCTGCAGCTGCACGCCTATATGCTGCGGGTTGCCATTCCTTACGGCACCCTGTCCAGCGCGCAGATGCGTCAGCTGGCCCTGCTGGCCGAAAAGTGGGACAAGGGCTATGGCCATTTCACCACCCGCCAGAACATCCAGTACAACTGGCCGAAACTGAACGACGTGCCGGATATGTTGGACGCGCTGGCAGAGGTTGGCATGCACGCCATCCAGACCTCGGGCAACACCATCCGCAACGTGACCGCCGACCACTTCGCCGGTGCCGCCGCGGATGAGATCGCCGACCCGCGCCCCTATGCCGAACTGCTGCGCCAGTGGTCGACCGACCACCCGGAGTTCCAGTTCATGCCGCGCAAGTTCAAGATCGCCATCACCGGGTCCGAGAACGACCGCGCCGTGATCAAGGCGCATGACATCGGCCTGCAACTGGTCGAACGTGACGGTGTTCTGGGCGCCCGCGTTATCGTGGGCGGCGGTCTGGGCCGTACCCCGATGATCGGCAAGGAACTATCCGAGTTCGTCGCCTTTGACGATCTGCTGGCCTATCTCGAAGCCACCGTGTCGGTCTGGAACCAGATCGGCCGCCGCGACAACAAGTATAAGGCACGTATCAAGATTACCGTGCACGAGCATGGCATCGACGCGATCCGCGCCAAGGTGAACGAGCGTTTCCTGAAAGTCCGCCCGCAGTTCAAAGGGGCCGACATGGCGCTGCTGGAAGAAATCAAGGGCCACTTCGCGGCACCTGATTTCCGCGAAGGTTCGGTTGCATCGTTCGAAGGCGCCTATACCAACGATCCGGTATTCCGCTCGTGGGTCGATACCAACCTCGCGCCGCACAAGAACGCGGATCACGCGATCGTGACGATCTCGATCAAGAAGCACGGCCAGACGCCGGGCGATGCGACTGCCGAGCAAATGCGCGTGATGGCCGATCTGGCTGAAACCTTCGCCTATGACGAGCTGCGCATCAGCCACGAGCAGAACGTGATCCTGCCGCATGTCCACAAATCGGACCTGCCGGCGATCCACGCGAAGCTGAAAGAGCATGAGCTGGCCACCGCCAATATCGGCCTGATCAGCGACATCATCGCCTGCCCCGGCATGGATTACTGCGCGTTGGCCACGGCGCGTTCGATCCCGGTTGCTCAGGAAATCGCAACCCGCTTCGACGAGCTGAAGCTGGAACATGATATCGGCCACATGAAGATCAAGATCTCGGGCTGCATCAACGCCTGTGGTCACCACCATGTGGGCCATATCGGCATCCTGGGTCTGGATCGCGCGGGCGTCGAGAACTACCAGATCACGCTGGGCGGTGACGCGACCGAAACGGCTGCCGTGGGCGACCGCACCGGTCCCGGCTTTGCCTATGACGAAATCGTGCCAGCGGTCGAACGCATAGTAGACACCTATCTGGACCAGCGCGACAGCGCCGAAGAGACGTTCATCGAAACCTATCGCCGCGTAGGCATGGCCCCGTTCAAGGCGGCGCTTTACCCCGAGGCGCAGGCCAATGCCGCTTGACCTGATCCAGACGGAACTGGGCAAGGACCGCGCCGAATTGACCGAACAGGTCGAGGCGCTGAATGCCCGGTTCCGACATCACAGCGCCCATGATGTGATGCATGGCGCGATTGGCGCGATAGATGAGCTTGCTCTGGTCTCGAGCTTCGGTGCCGAGTCGGTCGTTCTGCTGCATATGGCGGCCGTAGTCGACAAGGCGACGCCGGTGCTTTTTGTCGACACGCAGATGCTGTTCACCGAAACGCTGGAGTACCAGCAGGATGTCAGCGAACGTCTGGGGTTGACCAATGTCCGTATCGTCCGCGCCGAGGACGAGGACATCGAACGCGAAGACCCGTATGGCGCGCTGCGCCTGCGCGACACGGATGCGTGCTGCAACCTGCGCAAGACCTTCCCGCTGCAAAAGGCGCTGGCCGGGTATGACGGCTGGATCACCGGGCGGAAAAGGTTTCAGTCCGGCACCCGCGCCGCGCTCGAGTTTTTCGAGGTTGAGGACGGCACAGGCCGGATCAAGGTCAACCCGCTGGCCCATTGGGCGCCCGAAGATGTGCGCACCTACATGGTCGAAAACAACCTGCCCCGGCATCCGCTGGTGGCCAAAGGATACCCATCGATCGGCTGTGCGCCCTGCACCTCGCCGGTCAAAGAGGGCGAAGACCCGCGCGCCGGACGCTGGCGCGATCAGAACAAGGAAGAATGCGGCATCCATTTTGTCGATGGCAAGATGGTGCGCGCCGGAGAGAGAACATGAACGTAATCGTAACGGATACCGGATTCGCGCCCGACGACTGGACTGACGGCTATGTCACTTTGGACGATGCCGCCAATGATGTGGTCGCACTGGATGTGGCCTCGGACACCGACCCGGATGAACTGGCTGAACGTCTGGGTAGCGCTCAGATGGTGCGTGTGGACTTCCCGTCTTCGGCGGATGGGCGCGGCTTCACAATCGCCCGCGTTCTGCGCCTGAAAGGCTTTACCGGTCGCCTGCGCGCCAAGGGGCACGTTCTGGCCGACCAGTATGCCATGGCGCGCCGCAGCGGCTTTGACGAGGTTGAAATCGACGACGCTCTGGCCGCGCGCCAGCCCGAAGATCAGTGGCTGGCCCGCGCCAACTGGAAAGACCATAGCTACCAGGCCCGCCTGCGCGGCTAAGGACGCAAATCGCCAGCTTGTGAAAACCAGGGGGCAATCTGCCCCCTTTTCATGACTTGAATCAAAGCTTAAACGGAGATGCCGGTTTACCAGACCGGCAGTGAAACGATGACAGAGATGACACCCGTGACCGAAGCCACCGCCGTAAAGGCCCCCGTTCTGCCGGACGCTCAGACCGTAACCGACGTAAAGCACTGGACCGACAGCCTGTTTTCCTTCAAGGTCTCGCGCCCTGCCTCGCTGCGGTTCCGCTCGGGCGAGTTTGTGATGATCGGCCTGCTGGGCGATAACGGCAAACCGTTGCTGCGCGCCTATTCCATCGCCTCGCCCTCCTGGGACGAAGAGCTCGAGTTCTACTCGATCAAGGTGCAGGACGGTCCGCTGACCTCGAAACTGCAGCACATCAAGCCGGGCGATCAGATCATCCTGCGCCCCAAGCCCGTTGGCACGCTGGTGCATGACGCCCTGCTGCCCGGCAAGCGCCTGTGGTTCTTCGCCACCGGCACCGGCTTTGCGCCGTTTGCGTCCCTGCTGCGCGAACCGCAGACCTATGAGGATTATGACGAGGTCATCATCACCCATACCTGCCGCGAAGTGGCGGAACTGGAATATGGCCACCAGCTGATTGAAAACATCCGTCAGGACGAAATGCTGGCGGAACTGATGGGCGAAGGTTTCGCCGACAAGATCCGGTATTACCCGACCACCACCCGGGAAGAGAGCCCGAAGATGGGCCGCATCACCGACCTGCTGAACGATGGCTCGGTCTTTGCGGATCTGGGCATCGAAGGCGGCATCAAGCCCGAAACCGACCGCGCGATGGTCTGTGGCTCGCTTGCCTTCAACCTGGATATCAAGGAAATTCTCGAAGGGTTTGGCCTGCGCGAAGGCGCAAATTCCGAGCCCAAGGAATTCGTGATCGAAAAGGCTTTTGTCGGCTGATCTGCGAAGCTGGCCGGGATTTCGCATCCCGGTCAGCGATTTTCCGTCGTAAATCAGGCTTTTTCATGGTCCCCGGCGCTTATGCTTCTTGAATCGCTTTGCGCACCGGTTTAACTTCCGGGCTCGAAATTCTGCAATCATCAAAGGAATGAACCCATAGCCCGCAGACCCCACAACGCGCCGCCGCAGAGAGATACCGGACCGCGCGTAAACGAAAAAATCCGTGCCCCCGAAATTCGCCTGATTGGCGCCGAAGGTGAAAATGTCGGGGTGGTTCATCCCGCCAAAGCCATGCAACTTGCCGCAGATGCCGGCCTCGATCTGGTCGAGATTTCGCCGAACGCGAACCCGCCGGTCTGCAAGATCATGGATTTTGGCAAATACAAGTACGAACAGCAGAAACGCGAAAGCGAAGCCCGCAAGAAACAAAAAGTCATTGAGGTGAAAGAGGTCAAATTCCGGCCCAACACCGACACCCATGACTACGACGTGAAGATGAAGAACGTCTTCAAGTTTCTGGAAAAGGGCGACAAGGTCAAAGTGACCCTGCGCTTTCGTGGCCGTGAGATGGCGCACCAGAATCTGGGCCGCGAGTTGCTGGAGCGTGTGGCCGAAGACATCAAGGATCTGGGCAAGGTCGAGAACATGCCAAAGATGGAAGGCCGTCAGATGATCATGATGATCGGCCCGCTGCCGCAGAAATAAATCCACCGGTTTTTTTTAAAAGCTCCCGCCAGACTGCGGGAGCTTTTTTGTTTGAATAGTCCGAAGGGCTGGACCGCCAAGGAACCGGCAACCTCTGTGCCGACCGGTTATTCTCAGATAACCGACGCCATCGCACGCCCCAGCTTTTCGACCAATTCCTCGACCTGCTGATCTTTGATGATGAACGGCGGGGCCAGCAAGATGTGGTCCCCATGCTTGCCGTCCCGCGTGCCGGACATCGGATAACAGATCAGCCCTTCGGCAAAGGCCGCTTTCTTGATCTTGCCCGCAATGCCGCGCGAAGGTTCAAACGGTGCCTTGCTGTCCCGGTCCGCGACCAGTTCGATGCCCCGGAACAGACCTCGGCCCCGAATATCGCCCACGTTCGGATGCTGCCCGAAGGCGGATTCCAAAGCGGATTGCAGCTTTTCCCCCATCACGCCCGCGCGTGCAGGCAAATCGCGCCCGGTCAGTTCCCGCACCACCGCCAGCGCCGCGGCTGTTGCGACGGGATGGCCGATATAGGTGTGCCCGTGCTGAAAGAACCCCGAGCCGTTCTTGATCGCGTCGTAGATTTGCCCGGTGCACAGCATGGCACCGATCGGCTGGTAACCAGCCCCCAACCCTTTGGCGATACATAGAATATCCGGCGCAACACCATCATGATCGCAGGCAAACAAATGCCCGGTCCGTCCCATGCCGCACATGACCTCATCCAGGATCAGCAGTACGCCATATTGATCGCAGATTTCGCGGATGCGCTTGAAATACCCCTCAACCGCCGGAACCGCGCCCAGAGTCGCCCCCACCACAGGTTCAGCCATGAAGGCCATGACCGTGTCCGGGCCCAGTCGTAGAATCTCGGCCTCCAACTCGTCGGCAACGCGCTGGCCGTAGTCCAAGCTGCTCTCACCTTCGGGCTTTTCGGCATATTCGTAGCAAGGCGCGATATGGGTCATCTCGATCAGCATCGGCGCGAATTGCGCCCTTCGCCACGCATTGCCGCCCGCCGACAAGGCCCCCAGCGTATTGCCGTGATAGCTCTGCCGCCGGGCGATCACGTGCCGCCGTTCGGGCTGGCCGATTTCCAGAAAATACTGCCGCGCCAGCTTGATCGCAGCCTCGGTCGCCTCGGACCCGCCGGACACGAAATACACCCGGTCCAGATCGCCCGGCGCATGTTCGATCAGCAGATCGGCCAACGCTTCGGCCGGTTCCGACGTCATGAACCCGGTATGGGCAAAGGCGACCTGCCCGACCTGTTCCTGCACCGCACGGATCACGGCAGGGTTGGAATGCCCCAGACAGGACACCGCCGCGTCCCCGCAATCCAGATACCGCTTGCCCTGCGCGTCAATCAAGTAGCACCCATCCCCCCCTGCGGCGACAGGCAGTTCCGATTTGGTGTGACGCGGAAACACATGGCTCATTTCATCGTCCTTTCCAGAAGAGAGACCAAAGCGGCCACCGACGCCGCATTGTCATTCCAAGGCTGACCGTCGGGACCGGTCAGACTGTTTTCAAAACCTACGCGCAGGTCCCCGCCGCGCAAGGCGGCCTCGGCCAGACACAGGTGTTCCTGCGGGCCAAAGGCGCAAACCATCCAGGGCGACGCTGGCTGGGGGAACAGGTCAATGTCCTGCGGTGCGGACTGCTGGTTGGCTGTGTATCGCCCCAGCACCAGCAACCGATCAATCTGATCGCTGCGCACGAGCCCCTCCTTCTGCCAGTTATCCAGCAAAGCGGCATCGCTGGCGTCATAGAGAATATGCTGAACGCGCGTCCCCTGCTCGGCGCACAGCCCATATACCCGATCCGCCATATCCGGCTGTCGCGCAATCTCACGCACCGAGATCGACGCCCATTCAGGGCGCACGCCGTGCAAACACTGGAACTGCGCCTCGACATCAAAGACGCCAGCCGCCTCGGTGGTGATCTGCACATCCATCGCCGGAATGGCGGCCTTTAACGCGGCGATTGTCTCCAGGTATTGACCGGCGTCCAGCGAGTGCCGCCCCTGCGCATCGCGGATATGCAGGTGCAGCCCGTTCGCACCCGCCCTGGAGCAACTTTGTGCCGTTTTCACAATTTCATCCAAGGAAACCGGAAGCGCCGCATGCTCCGCATGCCCCCGCCGCGCACCATTCGGAGCCACCAGAATGTAAGTGCGGGTTCCAGTCTTCATTTGGGTCATTTGAGGTTCCGGCATCCGCCAATCTCCCATTTCTTACGCCCATCTATCCGCATCGGTCATGTTTTCAACTTGCCAAATTGAAAACATATGTTTTTCTTCTACCATGAACGCAACACCCGACCAGCTAACCGACCGGTTGCGGCGCGACATTGACGCAATGCCTGCCCAGCTTCAGGCCGCCGCCAAATACATCGTCGACCGCCCCGGCGATTTTGGCATCGATCCGATCCGCGTGACAGCCAGCAAAATCGGCGTCAGTTCCAACGTGCTTGTCCGACTGGCCCAGCGACTGGGATTTGACAGTTTCGATGCCTTTCGCCGCCCCTTCCGGGACGCCCTTGTCACCGACAGCGAAGATCGCCTGAGGCAGGACTGGATCGCGCGCCTGCGGTCCGAAAGCGCCTTTGGCGCGGCACAAGCGGACTTTGCCCAGAACGAACTGAATGTGGTCGCCCGGTCGCTAAGGCAAATTGAGCCGGAAAAGATGCAACAAGCGATTGAGTGCATCCTCAACGCGCGCCGGTGCTTCGTGACCGCGACCCGTGCCAGCTATGCGCTGGCCTATTACTTTCACTACGCGGGCCGCATGGCCCACCCCGGACTGCACCTAATCCCGCGGCATATGGGGTCCGCAATTGATGATTTGCTACAGGCCGGCACGCAAGACTGCCTGCTGGCCATCACGGTCAGCCCGTATTCCGCCGATACCATCCGGTCCATTCGGTTCGCCCGGGAAAAAGGTGCCAAAATCATCCTGATCTCGGACAGCGACGTCATCGCGCCGGGCATCCAAGCCGACACCTCATTCCAGATCAGCACACGGTCGCGGCATCACTTCTCCAGCTTTTCGGGCGCAATGGCCGTTCTGGAATGCCTGCTGGGCCATCTTTTCCTAGCCGGAGGTGCCGAGGCCCGAACCCGTGTCGAAGACTACCAGAAAGCGCGCGAGGATACGCGGGCTTACTGGCAACCGGCCAAACCGCCAAGGGTGCGTCGCAAATAGAAAGCCCCGGCGCTTGCCGAGGCTTCCGTTTTGCTTGACGCTTCCGCTCACATGCAGGCTGCGACAGCCCGCTTGGTCATGACGCTGACCAAATGCGCGCGATAATCCTTGCTGCCATGCAGATCGCCGATCATGTTTGCGGGGTTGATACTGAGCCCCATCAACGCATCGGCGCGGAATTCCGTGTTCAGCGCCTGCTCTGCCTCGGACCAGCGGAACACGCCGTCCTCGCTGGCCCCGGTGACGGCGACGCGAACGCCATCCGCGAACCGCGCCAGATAGACCCCGACCAGCGCAAAGCGCGAGGCCGGCTGCAGGAACTTCTGATAGCTCGCCGCTTGCGGCACCGGAAAGCGGACCGAGGTGATGATCTCACCCTCGTCCAACGCAGTGCTGAACATGCCCTCAAAGAAGTCATCAGCAGCGATCTGCCGGGTATTGGTCACGATGGTCGCGCCCGAGCCCAGCACACCCGCCGGATAACAGGCCGCCGGATCATTGTTGGCCACCGACCCGCCAATGGTGCCGCGATTGCGCACCGCCGGGTCTCCGATCTGCCCCGCCAGCGCAGCCAGCGCCGGATAAGACCCGGCCGCCTCGCGCGCCACCGTGGCATGGGTCGTCGCCCCGCCGACCGAGACCGAGCCGTCATCCTCGACACAGACCCCGATCATCTCGGCAATCCCGCTCACGCTGACCAGCACCGACGGCGACGCCAGCCGTTGCTTCAGCGTCGGGATCAGCGTCTGGCCACCCCCCAACGCCTGCGCATCCTCGGCCCCCAACGCAGCAACCGCGTCGGCGATGGTCGAGGGCTTCTCAAACTCGAAACTGTACATTTCGTCTTCCTTTCCGAAGAACGCAGATCCGCTCTTCATCTGGCTACAAATATCCCGGGGGTCCGGGGGCTGGCCCCCGGTCCGCCCTCTCCAACTCAGCCGTTCATCGCCGCCCAAACGCGCGACGGGCTCACCGGCATGTCGATATGATCAACTGCCTTGCCGCCCGAATTCAGCGCATCAAGAACCGCATTGACCACCGCAGGCGGAGACCCGATCGCCCCGGCCTCACCACAGCCCTTCACACCCAGCGGATTGTGCGTGCACGGTGTCTGGCTGGAATGATCGACGCCATAAAACGGCACATCGTCGGCACGCGGCATGGCGTAATCCATGTAAGACGCGCTCAGCAATTGACCGTTCTCGTCATAGGCGCAGTTCTCCAGCAAAGCCTGACCGATGCCCTGACCGATACCGCCATGCACCTGGCCATCCACGATCATCGGGTTGACGATGTTGCCAAAGTCATCCGCTGCCGTGAACGCCTCGATCGTGACCTGACCGGTTTCCGGATCAACCTCGACCTCGCAAGCATAGGCACCTGCCGGGAAGGTGAAGTTGGCCGGGTCATAGAACGCGGTTTCCTCCAGCCCCGGCTCGACTTCCAGCGGATAGTTATGCGGCACATAGGCCGTCAGGGTCACATCGCCCCAGGCCACCGACTTGTCGGTACCCGCCACGCTGAACTGACCGTCCTTCAGCTCGATATCGGCCTCGGACGCTTCCAGCAGATGCGCAGCGATCTTCTTGGCCTTTTCGATCACCTTCTCGGTCGCCTTGACCATGGCCGAACCACAGACCGCCAAAGACCGCGAGCCATAGGTGCCCATGCCAAACGGGATCTTCGAGGTATCGCCATGCACGATCTCGACCATCGACTCGTCGATACCGATCATGTCGGCCACAACCTGCGGGAAGGCGGTCTCGTGCCCCTGCCCGTGACTGTGCGCACCGACCATGACGTTGATCGATCCAGTCGCATTCACCCGCACCGTCGCCGCATCGTAAAGACCCGCCCGGGCCCCCAGCATGCCAACAATGTTCGACGGCGCAATGCCGCAGGCCTCGATATAGCAGTTGATGCCCAGACCCCGCAGCTTGCCCTTGGCCTCACTTGCCGCACGCCGTGCGGCAAAGCCTGCCAGATCGGCAGCGGCCTCGAGCTTGTCCATCGTCCCGTTATAGTCCCCGGTGTCATAGGTCAGCGCCACCGGAGTGTCATAGGGGAACTGGGTGACAAAGTTCTGACGGCGCAGCGCAATCGGATCGACCCCCAACTCGCGCGCGGCCTTGTCCACGACCCGCTCTAGCTGGAACGTCGCCTCGGGGCGGCCCGCGCCGCGATAGGCATCCACCGGCACCGTGTTGGTGAACATCGCCTTCACGTTCACCTGAATGACCGGCGTCTTGTAGTTGCCTGCCATCAGCGTACCGTGCAGCCATGTGGGTACGGAACTGGAGAAGGTCGACAGATACGCGCCGAGGTTTGCAAAGGTGTTGGTGCGCAACCCGACAAAGTTATTGTCGGCATCCAGCGCCAGTTCGATGGTGCTGACATGGTCGCGACCATGGGCATCTGACATAAACGCCTCGGACCGGCTCGAGGTCCACTTGACCGGGCGGTTGCAGGTTTTGGCCGCGAAGGTACAGAACGCCTCTTCCGCATAGTGGAAGATCTTGGTGCCAAAGCCGCCGCCCACATCCGGGGCCACCACGCGCACCTTGTGCTCGGGCAGGCCCAGCACAAAGGCGCACATCAGCAGGCGGATCACATGCGGGTTCTGCGAGGTCGTATAGAGCGTGTACTCATCCGTCCCGCGCTTATACTCACCCACCGCCACGCGCGGCTCCATCGGGTTGGCGACCAGACGGTTGTTGACAAGATCCAGCGTGGTCACATGGGCCGCATTGGCAAACACTTCGTTGACCTTGGCATCGTCGGCCTCGCCCAGTTGCCAATCATAGCAGATGTTGTTCTTCAGATCGTCATGGACCAAAGTTGCGCCATCCTGCGCGGCGGCCTTCATGTCGATCACGGCGGGCAACTCCTCGATATCCACATCGATCGCCTCGGCGGCATCGCGCGCCTGTTCCAGACTGTCGGCCACCACGGCGGCGATGGGATCGCCCACATGGCGCACCTTGCCCTGCGCCAGAATGGGGTGCGCGGGTTCCTGCATGGGCGCACCGTGCTTGTCCGTCACCTCCCAACCGCAGGGGATGCCGCCCACGCCTTCGAAATCCTTGCCGGTGAAAACCCTGACCACGCCCGGCATACCCTCAGCCGCTGATGTGTCCACATTTTTCAAACGGCCATGCGCGATATCCGAGCGCAGGAAATGCACATAGGCCTGTCCGGCCACGTTGATGTCGTCGGTGTAACTGCCTGCTCCGGTCAGAAAGCGCACGTCCTCGCGCCGCTTGGAACTGGCTCCGATGCCACTGTCTTTGGGCATTGCTTGTTCTCCTCCCTGTGGATGCGCGTGCATCCTGTGTCATCCCACGGGCGTCTCCCCCGACGCCCGCTGCAGCATCATTCGGCAGCGATGCTGCTGACGTCCTGACCGGATGCGGCCATGATCGCCTTGACGATATTGTGGTAGCCCGTGCAGCGGCACAGGTTGCCTTCCAGATACTTCCGGATTTCCGCTTCGGTCGGGCGTGGATTGTCCTTGAGCAGCGCCGCGGCACTCATCACCATGCCCGGCGTGCAGAACCCGCATTGAAGCCCGTGATGATCCTGAAACGCCTGCTGGATCACGTTCAGCGAGCCATCGGCATTTGCCTGACCTTCGATGGTGCCCACATCGGCCCCGTCGGCCTCGAGCGCCAGCATGTTGCAGGACTTCACCGCCTCACCGTTTACATGCACCACACACGCGCCGCATTGCGCCGTGTCGCAGCCCACATGTGTTCCGGTCAGCGAAAGGTGGTCGCGCAGAAAGCTGGACAGCAACGTCCGGCCTTCGACATCACCGCTCACGGACTTGCCGTTCACGGTCATTGAGACCTGTGTCATTAGTTCCTCCCGATTTTGTAATTCTCCCTTGCGACCGAGTTAAACACGGGAATTTTCGTTTGAGAACAAAAATCTTGTCGCAATCCGAGCGGGGAGTAACGCTCGGCTTCCACTAGCTAATTCCCGAAGGAACGCAGTCAAAAATGCCGTTGCGTCACTTCTTTCTTTGCGCCCGGGGCTGCGGTCTGGTCGGTATCTCTTTGAGCAGACCGCCCACGCCCATGCCGGCGATATCGATGGCGGTTGTTTCGATCCCACAGGCGACGCGGGACAAAACCCAATCCGCACCGTTCAGCGCCGGAGACCGAGCGCAACCCGGCAAACCGATCACAGGGCGATCTGCGAGTTGGCCTAGGAACAACAGGTTCCCCGGGTCAACCGGCATCCCGAACCGATCCACGCGGCCACCGGCCATGCGGACCGCGGCGGGCGCGACGTCGTTGACATCCGATGTTGCGGAGCCGGTCAGGATCATTGTCAGATCGCCGCCTGCTTCCGCGATCGCGGCCGACAGCGCATCGGCCCGGTGCGGCACAATTTTCACGTCGCTCAGGTTCATACCCAACGCCTCGACCCGGCCCCGGATGGCGGCGATCCCCTTTTCATTGGGCGGCCCGCCGGGAATGTCCGTCACGATCAGACCGGCGGTTCCGTAGACCGGGCAGACAAGACGAACTGAATCGCGGGCAAGCTCTGCGGCGCGCTGAACATCGTCTTTTGGGACGGCATAGGAAATCACCTTGATCGTCGCGACCATGCCCCCGGTGCTCATCTGCTGGTATTGAGGTACCGTCGCGACCGTGATCATCGGGTTCACCTGATTGAACCGCTCGATTGCATCGACGTCGAACACCGCGACACCCGGCCCGTCGGCCAGCAAGTTCACCCGGCCCGTGAACGCCTCGGTCACACGCAGATTGGCCGAGGCCGCGTCCGGTGCCAGTGCGACGGCCAGCAGGCGCGCGGCCTCGTCCTCGTGACAATCACCGGGTTCCAGCCGGGCCACGGTGACTTCGGCAATACCGGCACCGGAAAGCTGCGCGACATGTTCCGGCAAAAGGGTCAGCCCCTTGCGCAGTTTCTTGCCATCCGCCGTCACCGAATGCGCTAGGATCGCGCCACCGGCATCTGCCACCGGCACCGGACCAAACTTCATGCCTTACCCCGCAGCACCGCCGTCATCTGCGCCAGAATCGCCACCGCAATCTCGGACGGGTCAGAGGCGCCGATATCCAAACCGATGGGTCCGTGAATGCGCCCGATCTGAGCGTCGCTGAACCCGGCGGCTTTCATCCGCTCGATCCGTTTGGCGTGGGTCCGGGTCGATCCGAGCGCACCGATATAGAAAACGCCCGCACCAAGCGCCGCCTGCAACGCCGGGTCATCGAGCTTTGGGTCGTGCGTCAGCAGGACCAGCGCCGTGCGCGCATCCAGACCCAGGCGGGCAACGGCCTCGTCCGGCCAGTCGGTCAGGATTTTCTCACCCGGAAAGCGGTCATCCGAGGCGAATGCCTCGCGCGGGTCCACGATGGCCGGGTCATATCCGGCAATCCGCGCCATCGGCACCAGGGCCTGCGCGATGTGAACCGCACCGACGACGATCAGGCGCAGCGGAGGGTTATGTACGGCGACAAAGGTCTGCCCGTCCTGTTCGAAACCGGACAGGTCCATCCGCAACCGATCCTTGTAAGCGTTGCGCCGTAACGCCCGGTGGCCGGTTTCGATATTCACTTCATAGGCCAGAGGCTCGCGCGCCGCCCGCGCGGCGACCAGTTCGGCCAGCATGGGTTCCGGCAGGACCTTGCCCACGGGTTCGACAAGTACGCGGATGGTTCCGCCACAGGCCAAACCCACGGCAAAGGCATCTTCGTCGCTGACGCCGAACTCCAGCAGGCGCGCCTCACCCTCGTCGATGGCTTCCAGCGCCTCGACAATCACCGCGCCTTCGACGCAACCGCCCGAGACGGAGCCTTCGATCCGGCCATCACCACCAATGACCAGCTGCGCGCCGACGCGCCGTGGCGCGCTGCCCCAGGTTTCGACCACGGTGGCAAGGGCCGCACCGCGCCCGGCGCGATACCAGTTCAACGCCGTTTCTGGACTGTTATCGAATCGTTCCATTGAACTCTCCCCGAGTCTTCCGATCCAACATAGGCAGGATTAGCGTAATGAAAAGCGGACCAAGGTCGATGCCGCGCGATCCGGGCCTGTGACTTCGGCGGCAAACGGCCCTTTTCACATTCACATACGCAAAGGATTGATTACCAACACGCCCGGTTCTAGCCTGCGCGGGGTAGCCGGATGATTACCGGAAGCGCGCACAGATCCCCCTTAATCGGAGACAAGACATTGAAACGCATTCTAACACTGGGAACGGCCGTTGGCCTGCTGGCCTCGACCGCCGGATGGGCTGATACATTCGAACGCTATGGCGAGGTCGAAGGCTGGAAGGTGTTCATCGACAACGAAAAGAAATCCTGCCTGATCGAGGCGGTGGACGATTCCGAAAACGTTGTGCAGATGGGCCTGACCGAAGATCGCGGCGTTGGCTATGTGGGCGTGTTCACCAAGGCCGAAACCAACATCAAGCGCGGCGAGAAAGAGGCCGTGGCGATCCTGCTGGGTGACAACATCTACGTCGGTGAGGCGACGGGGATGAAGGGCAACATCACCAAGGGCTATTCCGGGGGCTATGTGCTGTCAGATGACCCTCAGTTCGCGGATGACATTGCCAACAAGAAAGTGATGATCGTGTTCCCCGAGAAAGAGTTTGCCTTCACCGTCGATCTGACCGGGACCAAGAAAGCCATGGCAATGGCGCGTGAGTGCAACGAAAAGCAGCTTGGGTAAAAGCTAGGCGGAAAGCGCGGAGATCAGCCGCGTTTTCTCACCCACATCGTCGGTCCGCGAGATCACGGTTGCCAGATCTTCGAGCGATGCAATCGAATGGCCGGCGCGGAAACTGTCCACATGCGGCAGCATCGCCATAACGCCCTGCGCTTTCGGGGCGAAACCGTCCCAGCGCAGCAAGGGGTTGAGCCAGATCAGGCGGCGTGACGACAGGTGCAGGCGCTCCATTTCCTTCGCCAGTAGCTCGGGCGCGCCCCGGTCCAGACCGTCCGAGATCAAAAGCACGACCGCGCCCTGCCCCATGACACGCCGCGACCAGTCGCGGTTGAAGGCGTGCAGGCATTCGCCGATGCGGGTGCCGCCCTCCCAATCCTGCGCCTCGGCCCCGGCGGCGGCCAACGCGGCATCCACGTCGCGCTGTTGCAGGTGGCGCGTGATGTTGGTCAGGCGGGTGCCGAAGGTAAAGGCATGCACCTTGGCCCAGCCCGCCCCCTTGGCGTTCGAGACCGTGTGCAAGAAATGCAGGATCAGGCGGCTGTACTGGCTCATCGAGCCCGAAATATCGCAGAGCACAACCAGATTGGGCCAGCGCGGTTTCGGCTTTTGTCGGGCGATGTCCCGCAGTTCTCCGCCCTGCCGCATGGCGGATCGGAGGGTGCGGGCGCGGTCGATGCGGTGGCCCAGGTGGCTGGCCTGACCACGGCGCGACTCGATGGGTTTCACCGGCAGGCTCAGGCGCGCCAGCAGGCGTTTAGCCTGTGCGATTTCCGCCGTGCTCATCTGTTCGAAATCCAGGCTGCGCAACCGTTCCTCGGACGATGCGGTTTGCGAGGCGTCTATGTCCAACTCGGTACCGCCTTCGTCTTCCGAAGATTCGGGAAATTCCCGCTCAACCCCATCCAGCAGCGCCTCGGCAGCGCGTTTTTCGCCCGCATCCGCCTTGCGTTCCTCCTGCACGCCTCGGATGGCGGGCAGCATCATCGACATCATGTGTTCCAGATAGCGCGGGTCGCGCCAATAGAGGCGGAAGACCTGGGCGAACACCGTTCGGTACTCGGGGCGATTCACGAAACAGGCATGCAGGGTCCAGTAGAAATCGCGTTTCTCAGTGAAGCCCGCAGCCTGAACCGCGCGGATAGCGTCAACAACGCGGCCCGTGCCGATGGGCAGCCCAGCCTTACGCAGGGCCCGTGCGAAATGGGTGATGTTCTGCGCCAGCTTCGGGTTATCGGGGATATCGAGCGGGAGTTGTTCTGCCATCATCCGTCATGGGGGCTCTGCCCCCATACCCCCGGAGTATTTGGGAAAAGATGAAGCATCAGGCGGGTTCGAGGTCGGCTTTGGCCTGATCGAGGATTCGTTTCGCCTCGGACCCCTGCAGTTTCTGGATATCGTCCTGGTATTTCAGGATTGCGCCCAGCGTGTCGCCGATCACCTCGGGGCTGAGGTTGATTACATCCAGCGCCAGCAGGCATTTGGCCCAGTCGATGGTTTCGGCAACGCCGGGCTTTTTGAACAGGTCTTCGGTGCGCAGTCGTTGGACAAACGCGACGACCTCGCGGCTGAGCGCCTTTGCGGCCTCGGGGGCGCGAGCGTGGAGGATTTCGATCTCGCGGTCGAAATCGGGGTAGTCGACCCAATGATAAAGGCAGCGGCGTTTCAGGGCGTCGTGCACCTCGCGCGTGCGGTTCGAGGTGACGATGACGACGGGCGGTTCCGGGGCTTTGACCGTGCCGAGTTCGGGGATCGTGACCTGGAAATCGCTGAGCGCTTCCAGCAGGAAGGCCTCGAACGGTTCATCGGTGCGGTCCAACTCGTCGATCAGCAGGACCGGCGCGCCGTTTTCATCGGGGCGCATGGCCTGCAGCAAGGGGCGTTCGATCAGGTAGTCGTCCGAGAAGAGTTCGGATTGAAGCGTTCCCCGATCCGCGCTGCCCGAGGCCTCGGCGGTGCGGATAGCGACCATCTGGGCGGGGAAGTTCCATTCATAGACCGCCGAGGACGCATCCAGCCCCTCGTAGCATTGCAGGCGGATCAGGCGGCGGTTCAGACCGGTGGCCAGCGCCTTGGCGATTTCGGTTTTGCCGACGCCTGCCTCACCTTCCAGAAACAACGGACGCCCGAGCTTCAGCGACAGGAACACGACCGTCGCCAGCGACCGCCCGCAGACATAGCCCTGCGCACCCAGCATGGTTTGAACGGCGTCGATGGTATTTGGCTGCGTCATAATGCTCTCCTCGGGCACAACAGGTCATGATGGCGCTTGCGCGTCAAGTCCGGGCCTTTGCAGGGACTTACGGCGTTCCGGCCAGTTGACAAGGGGTTGCCGGGGATTCAGGGCCTTTCGCCACTGACCGCGCTGTGCTAGCCGGGGGCCATGACCGATACCCTCACGATCCGCCGCCCCGACGACTGGCACCTGCATCTGCGCGACGGCGCGATGTTGCAGGCCGTCCTGCCCGAAACCGCGCGCCATTTTGCCCGCGCGATCATCATGCCCAACCTTGTGCCCCCCGTCGTGACAGGCGCGCAGGCCGCAGCCTATCGCGAGCGCATCATGGCCGCCCTTCCCGACGACATGACGTTCGAGCCGCTGATGACCCTGTATCTGACCGAGGATACCGACCCCGAGGATATGGCCGCTGCCCATGCCAGCGGACTGATCAAGGCGGTCAAGCTGTATCCTGCCGGGGCTACAACCAATTCGCATTCGGGCGTACGGGACTTCGACAAGGTGCGGCCCGTGCTTGAGAAGATGGCAGAGATCGGCTTGCCGCTTTGCGTGCATGGTGAGGTCACAGATGCGGAAATCGACATTTTCGACCGTGAGGCGGTGTTCATCGACCGCGTGCTGGACCCGATCCGCAAGGCCACGCCGGGTCTGCGAGTGGTGATGGAGCACATCACGACGCGCGACGGTGTTGAATACGTCAAAGCCAATGATACCGATCTGGGCGCGACGATCACGGCGCATCACCTGATCATCAACCGCAACCACATTCTGGTTGGCGGGATCAAACCGCATTACTACTGCCTGCCGGTCGCCAAGCGGGAAGAGCATCGCCTTGCGCTGCTGGCCGCTGCGACCTCGGGCGATGCGCGGTATTTCCTGGGCACGGACAGCGCGCCGCACACGGATGACAACAAGGAAATGGCCTGTGGCTGTGCCGGGTGCTTCACCGCGACCAACACCATGTCCCTGCTGGCCGAGATGTTCGACCGTGAAGGTGCGTTGGACAAGCTGGAAGGGTTCGCATCGCTGAACGGTCCGGCGTTTTACCGACTGCCGGTGAACGAGGACACACTGACCCTGACCAAAGGCGATCCGGTCGCATACCCGGCCAAGATCGAAACCGGGGACGGGCCGGTGACGGTGTTTGACCCGGGATTCCCGCTGCACTGGCGCGTGTCTTAATCCGCCAGCATTTTTGCCAGATCGCGGGCGCGGCCTCCGGTGCGGAGCATCGACCATATCGCATCCGCATCGTCGCCTCCGATCAGCTTGGCGGCTTTGCCGCGCACGCGGTCCTCGCGATCCGCAAGCGACATTGGGGCCAACAGGTCATGGGTCGCTTCGCGCCGCCCCCCGTCGCGGCGTAGCAGCGATAAGTGCGCCTGTGTTTCGGTCAGGCTTTCGTCCGCCTCAACCGTTATGCGATCCCGCAGGGACTGAATGCGCGGGTTGGCGCAGGTCTTTTCCGAATAGCTGCCAGGCAAGGCGGTATCGAAACCCAACGCCTGCATGGCAATCACCGTGCGGTACGAGAATTTCGCCCCCAGCCCGGTGGTCGGAGACATCTGGTTGCACACGCTCATCCAGCGCGGATGGGTTTTGATCTTGATCTCGGCCACTTCGGGTTCCCCGATATCCAGTTCCCGCGCGGCCTCTAGCGCCGCATGCAAGCCGTGGCAGCAGGCGTGGAATTTATGGCTGACGGATTCGAACAGCCATTCCTGGCCCAGCCCATCCAGCGCCGCATCTGTATTGTCGGCCCCTTCGTGAGTGGCTCCGAATCCATACTGCCCTTCAAGCGCACTCGCATTTGGCTCGAAACCGCGCTGAATCAGCGCGGCGGCCTCGACCCCGGCGGACGCGGCCAGACCGGCGTTATAGGGTTTGCCCATCGTGCCGAATTGCGCCTTCAAACCCGCCGCGCGTGTTGCGGTCAGGCCCAGAACCCGCCGCATCTGATTGGCGTCGAACCCGAAGATCCGCCCGACCGCGACCGCTGATCCAAAGGCCCCTGCGGTGGCGGTCTGATGGAACCCGGCCTGATAGTGGCCGCGCCCCAGCCACAGGCCGATGCGAATCGAGACCTCCATCCCGACCAAAGCGGCCTCGAGGAAATCCACGAGGATCCGGTCATCCCATTCGCTGACAGCCAGCGCGGCGGACAAAACGGCGACCGAAGGATGGCCGATATGGGCGAAATGCGTGTCGTCATAGTCCAGTGCGTGTGACACGGTGCCGTTCACCAGCGCCGCCGCGCGCAGAGGCGCGGCGCCTTGCCCGAACAGATGCGCCTGCGGGGCTCCGCCTTCGTCCAGGATCATGTCACGCACGGTGACAGAGACGGGTTCGGCCGCACCGGCCCGCCCCACGGCGATCCAGTCCAGCGCGGACAGGGATGTCACGATCCGTGCCTGCGCAGACGTCGAAACAGGACCGGCGGCAAAGGCGGCTAAAGATGTGGTCAGATCACTCATAAGGCGCAGTCTAGCGCGCACCAAAAGCTGGTAAAGACTTAGCTGTAAAGATCGGCGGCCCGGGCCTCGAACGCGCGGACGATCCGTTGCATGGCTTCGTTGAAGACGACGCCGATGATGCCCTGCAGGATGGCGTTCTTGAATTCGAAATCCACGTGGAACGAGATATTGCAGCCGCCATCCGGCGCGTCCTCGAACTGCCAGTCGGATTTCATGTATTTGAACGGGCCGTCCAGATATTCGGTGTCGATTCTCTTTTGGCCCGGAAACAAAGTCACCCGGCTGCCGAAGCGTTCGCGGAAGACTTTGAAGGAAATGACCAGATCAGCCTCCATCACCTGCGCTTCGCCCGCCTCATAGGTCCGGCGGATCCGCGCGGCGGCGCACCACGGCAGGAACTGAGGGTATTTCGCCACGTCTGCCACCAAATCATACATCTGCTGGGCAGTGTATGGCAGGTGACGTGTTTCCGAATGGATAGGCATGGCGTTCAGGCATTTACAGGTGACAATGGCGCGTCATGTCGTATGTTGCGCGCCAAAGATCAAGGGGGCTGTGATGAGTGACCGCGCATATGTGATAGATGAGATGATCTCGGCCAAGGCCATCGCTGCCCGGATAGAAGAGCTTTGCCGGGAAATCACCGATGAGTTCGGGGACACCGACAAGCTGGTTGTTGTCGGCCTTTTGCGGGGCAGCTTTGTCTTTATCGCCGATCTGGTGCGCGAACTGGATCTGCCGATCGAGGTCGATTTCCTTGAGGCCTCATCCTATGGCGACGCGATGGAAAGCAGCCGGGAAGTGCGTATTCTCAAGGACTTGCGAGGTGCCATTGAAGGGCGGGACGTGCTGGTTGTCGAAGATATCGTCGATACCGGCCACACGCTGAACCATGTCACGAACCTGCTGCGCAGCCGCAATCCGGCCCGTCTGAGATCCATCGCCCTGCTGGACAAGCCCAGCCGCCGCGAGGTCGATTTCCGCTCGGACTGGATCGGATTTGAGATTCCGGATGAATTTGTCGTGGGTTACGGGATCGACTACGCGCAGCGCAATCGCAACCTGCCCTTCATCGGCAAAGTCAGGTTTACCGAGGACTAGATGGACCCGCGCCACCTGCTCCGCATGTCCCGGTGGGTCCGGAACCCGCCATCGGAAAGACGGGTCATGCTGGTGATCTGCGCGATTCTCATATGCCTGCTGATCGCAGGGGTCGAATATATGGGATGGTGGCCGGACTGGGCGACCCGGGAAGAACTCCGCGCGCCGCGCTGATTACGCTAGCCCAAGACCCGCTGAATGGCGGATAGAAACACCCCGGTCCCGATGGGAATAAGTGCGTCGGGAAAGTCGTAATCGGGGTTGTGCAATTGCGGGTGATCGCGCCCCGCCCCAAGCCAGAACATCGCCGTTTTCGCCCCTTTGCCAAACTGCCCGAAATCCTCGGAAAACCTCTGCGGGTCCAAGGTCAGGGCGCATGGAACGTTCCGGTCGGCGCAGGCATCGGTCAGAATGCTCACGGCCTCGGGGTGATTGGTGCAGGCTTCGAATACGTCGTCATTGGTGATGTCGAACGCCAGCGCCTCGGCCTTGGCGACGTTGGCGACCAGCGTTTCGGCCTCGGCGATCAGTGCGGCCATGCGGGCATCTGAAACGGTGCGGAGTGTGACCCAAAGTTCGGCATTTCCGGGGGCGACGCCAAATGTACGCTCTCCCAGACTGGCATGTGTCACGGTGGTTAAAGCGAAGCCCTCATCCAAGGGCCCGCCCTTTACCAAGCCACTCAGACCGGGAATGAGTTGCGACAGCGCCCTTGCCGGTGATACCCCATCTTGCGGTGCTGCCGCGTGCGAGGTCTTGCCGGTCAATCCAATCCGCATCCCGCGAGAGGCGCAGTTGGTTGCCCCTTTGCACAGTTCCACCGCACCCAGTTCCAGCCCCGGCAGATTGTGCAGCGAGAACACGTAATCCGGGGCAACCTGCGCAAACGTCGGATCGGCCCGAAAAGCGATGGCCCCCTGCCCGGTCTCTTCGGCGGGTTGGAGTATCAGGACCACGCGTCCGGTTTTAGGGCGGGCCTTGCCCAACGCCTCGGCCACTCCGAGTACCATCGTCATATGGCCGTCATGTCCGCACAGATGCCCCTTGCCGGGGATGCGGGACACATACGGCGCGTCCGAGATTTCCTGAATCGGCAACCCGTCCAACTCGCACCGGATACCCACACTTGGGCCGCTCTGCCCGCTGTCGAAAACGGCGGCAACGCCGTGCCCACCGATCCCGGTCAGAACCAGATCGGCACCCGCACGCTGCAACAAGCCAGCCACGCGCGCTGCGGTTGCTTCTTCAAAACCAGAGAGTTCGGGCTGCTGATGCAGTTCGTGGCGCAGGCCGGTCAGCCGGGCAATCGTGTCCGGCGTCACGCCTGCCCCAGCTTCTCTTGCCGCGCGGCGCGCAAGCGGGCGAAGTCATCCCCTGCATGGTAAGACGACCGCGTCAGCGGTGTGGCCGAAACCATCAGGAACCCTTTGCCAAAGGCGGCCTTTTCGTATGACGCGAATTCTTCCGGCGTCACGAAACGGTCAACCCCATGGTGCTTGGGCGTCGGCTGCAGGTACTGACCGATGGTCAGAAAATCGATATCGGCGGCGCGCATGTCGTCCATCACCTGACGGACCTGCTGTTCATCCTCGCCCAGACCGACCATGATGCCGGACTTGGTAAAGATCGACGGGTCCTGTTCCTTGACCCGCTGCAACAGGCGCAAGGAGTGGAAATATCGCGCGCCGGGGCGTACTTCGGGGTACAGGCCCGGAACGGTTTCAAGGTTGTGGTTGAACACGTCCGGTTTGGCCTCGACCACGGTTTCCAGAACGGCAGGATCGCATTTCAGGAAATCCGGCGTGAGAATCTCGATTGTCGTTTTGGGCGAACGGTGACGGATCGCGCGGATGGTCTGCGCGAAGTGATCCGCGCCGCCGTCTTCAAGGTCGTCTCGGTCGACCGAGGTGATCACGACATGGTTAAGGCCCAGTTTCTCGACCGCATGGGCAACGCGACCGGGCTCGAACACATCCAGCGCGTCGGGACGGCCTGTCGCAATGTTGCAGAAGGTGCAGCCGCGCGTGCAAATCTCGCCCATGATCATCATCGTGGCGTGACCCTGGCTCCAGCATTCGCCGACGTTGGGGCATCCCGCCTCTTCGCAGACCGTGACCAGATTGTTGTCCCGCATGATCTTGCGCGTGTCGGCATAGCCTTTACCGCCGGGTGCCTTGACCCGAATCCAGCTGGGCTTTTTCGGTTGCGCATTGTCCGGGCGATGCGCTTTTTCCGGGTGGCGTTGCTCGGGAATCTTGAGGTCTCGCACGGGCAGTTTTCCTGACTTTGGGTCAACTTTGAGTTCCCTTAACATAAACCCATCGCTTCGCGTGCACCAGTGACGCATAGCCGCTATGCAGGGGGACTTTGCTGATGCAGCGAAATTATCCGGAACCCCAGCTATTTTCGTCATTTTCTTAATCACTTGTCCGGTAATTCAGAAACTTCGCGGATGCGGCCTATCTTCGATTGAAGGCATTTTAGAACTGTTTTAAGTCACGTTCCGATCACCACTGAATCACAGGAGATTGAAGATGAAATCCGGCACCAAACTGCCCGACGTGACCTTTCACACCCGCGTTCGCGACGACGCGATTGAAGGGCCCAACCCCTTCCGTTGGGAAGACAAGACAACCGCCGATTACTTTGCCGGCAAGCGCGTCATCCTGTTCTCGCTGCCGGGTGCATTTACGCCCACATGCTCGACCTACCAACTGCCGGGTTTTGAAAACGGATATGCCGATTTTATGGCCAAGGGCATTGATGAGATCTACTGCATGTCCGTAAATGACAGCTTCGTCATGAACAAATGGGCGCAGGATCAGGGCCTGAAAAACGTCAAGGTGATCCCCGACGGGTCGGGCGAGTTCACCCGCAAGATGGGTATGCTGGTCGACAAGGACAATCTGGGTTTTGGCATGCGCTCGTGGCGCTACGCCGCCATCGTGAACAACGGCGTTGTCGAGGCGTGGTTCGAAGAACCGGGCCTGATGGATAACTGCCCAGAAGATCCCTATGGCGTGTCCTCGCCGGAAACCCTGATGCAGCATCTGGAACAGGCGGCTGAGCCGGAACTGGCCTGAACCCAAACGCTTTGACCGACCAAAGGCCCGCCTCATGCGGGCCTTTTTATGTTCGGGTGGCGGCCACGATCTCTTCGCCCACATCCCGGATCACCTGCGCCAGTCGGTCCGTCCATTCATCATCACCGGTTGACGCCCGACGCACCAGACCAACCGTCCGCGCGGGCTGAGGCGCGCCGAACCGCAGCAACTTCAACCCCGAAACAGCTTCGGATTCCGACCGGGCCGCGAGTTCGGGCATCAGGGTCAGTCCGAACCCCTCGGCGACAAGGCGGGACAAGGTGGCCAGCGAGGATGCGCCCATGTTGATCTGCCCGCTGCTGCGATCCTGCCCGCAGACCTCAAGCGCCTGATCGGTCAGACAATGGCCATCTTCCAGCAGCATCAGTTGCGCCGATTTCAGGTCCAGAGGCCGCAAAACATCCGGGCTGCCGGTCAGCCTCTTCAGCCGCGCTTCGCTGCCCGCGATCAGGAAATGATCCTGAAACAGCGGGATTTCCTGAAACTCTGCCCCACCGGCGGGCAAGGCCAACACGGCGGCATCAATCTCACCACCTTGCAGCAGCGACAACAGGCGCTCGGTCCGCGCTTCGCGGATTTGGACCCGCAGTGATACATCCCCGGCCCGCAATCCGGCCAGAACGCCGGGCAGCAGGTAGGGCGCGATTGTTGGAATGATCCCGATCGACAAGGACCGGTGACCGCCGGAGTGATCACGGGCGAACTGGTCCAGCCGATCCGCGGCCCCCAGCACCTGACGCGCATGATCCAGAACATCGCGCCCCAGCGGAGTCAGCAGAATGTCGCGGGCCTGCCGTTCGAACAGGACCCCGCCCAGAACCTCTTCCAGCGTTTTGATCTGAACCGACAGGGCCGGTTGTGACACATGACAGGCCTGAGCCGCGCGGCCAAAGTTGCGATGTTCGGCTACGGCGCGGAAATATTGCAGTTGGCGGAGTGTGAAATTCATAACCCCTGATTATCACTTCCGGCGCCAACTGCAAGGCAACCTAATCGCCGGATCAGCCGATCATGCGATCCCTTTCAGTCTGCTCCTGATAATGCCGCTTGAGGCGCTGCAAGGCGATGCGCAGCACGATCTTGCCCGACCGCGCCGACCAACCCATGCGCTTTTCCGCAAGCTCCAGCCCCTCAAGGTAACAACAACACCGCAGGGCCACATCGCTCAGCCCCGGTCCAAGGTCGGACAAAGCCCGCGACACCCGATCGCGCGCGGTCGAGGACCCGCGCCCGCCATGTGATTCACTGTCGAAATGACCACGCCCGCCTGCGGTCAGGAACCTGTCCCAGTTCTGCGCGACCTGTGGGCCAATCTTTGCAAGCTCAAAATCCTCGCGCAAACGCTCTCCGGCACTGACCAGCGTTTCATCCAAAAACGGTTTCCCATCCCGATCCCGCCTGCGCGCCAAAGCGATCAGAGGGCTTTCCGCCGCGCTATACCGAATGCGCCGCGAACGGTCATTCTGGGGCGCAGCCCCTTGGGGCTGAAACGGCGTCTGGGCCTCCGCCATACCGAATTCGTTCCGGCTGCGCGCTTTGTTTTCTGCCTTGGCCACCAACTGGCTAAGCGCCGTCCGGCCCGAGGATGAAATCCTGTACCGGGAAATGCGCCCCGGATTGTCACACGAAATCCAGTCCTGTAGCGCCAAAGCTTGCGCGATGTGACAATCGACAACGGCGGTTTTTGTGGCCCCGACCTCGCCCGTGTCCCGCACGACGACAGCTTTGTCCATATCCTCGGCGACTGCCAGAACCGAGCCGGTCTCGCACAGGCGGCGCAGAACGCGCAGCGCTTCACGGTCGAACTGTTCTTCCGCATCCTCGGGCTGGCAGGAATAGTCCGGCTGCGTTTCTGTCGGCGAGAAATGCGTCTCGGCCAGCGATTGCAAAGCGGCATCCACAAGGGGGTCGTCACGCCGCATCTCGATCCGGCGAATTTGTCTGAGGATCGTCGATGCATGACATCCCGCCGATCTTGCTATGTCGCGGATCGACCGACCGGCCTCGGTATGCACCAGATACCTCTGCGCGCCTTCTGGAACCCACGCCGGAATGGAGAAAGCCACGTTATTTTCCATATTTATTTGCCCTCGCCGACAAAACAGACTGCCACTTTTCGCCCTCTGAATTTGGGTTAGCCAAATCTAACTAGAGTTGCTTTCGTTACTCGTTCGTTAACCTCTGAGCGCTGAAGCCAGATTTGATTCAAAAAGATAAACAGTCGTGAAACCATCGTTAGGCGAGAAGTCGAGTGACGCAACACCCGTATAATTTGTTCCACAAACAGATCATCAGTCACGCGGAAAAAGGACAGCTGAAATGCAAGACCTGATGACAATGATCACGACGCTCCGCCGCCCCCGCCTGTTGGCACGTGCGGCGAAATTCGGAGCGCAGGACTATAATCGGGACCGGCATTTGCAGCGAATTCTGGGATACGGCGCGCTGCCCGGAACCGGGGCGGCGCTGGACCAGCTCATGGAACTGGAGCGTGAGGTAAATGATCTGAGAAAAGAAGAAGATGCCGCCTATTCCCTGGTGCGGCATCTGGATTTGCTGATTGCGCTGCTGGGCGAGGCGCAGCTGTATCAGGCCAGCCGCGCCGCGCAGTATCAGTGATCAGGTAAACGCGTCCGGCATCGACGCTTTCTTTTCTGCGATATACGCCTCGAGCGCCGCGTTGATTGCAGGGTCGAGCTGAGGCTGCTGGTAGTTGGCCAGCAGATGCTCGACCCGGGCGGATGCCAGTGCACGCGTATCGCGCGAGCCTTCGTCCTGCCAGGTCTCGAACGGTTTGTAATCCAGCAGATCGGATTTCCAGAACGCCTCTTTGAAGTTCGCCTGCGTGTGGGCGCACCCCAGATAGTGACCGCCCGGCCCGACCTCGCGGATTGCGTCCATGGCCTGCGCGTTCTCGTCATAGGCGACGCCTTTGGCCAATCCGTGCAGAACGCCCAGCTGGTCCGCATCCATTACGAACTTCTCGAAATCGGCCACCAGCCCGCCTTCGAGCCAGCCGCAGGAATGCAGCATGAAGTTCACACCTGCCATCAGCCCCATATTCAGCGAGTTCGCGGTTTCATAAGCCGCCTGCGCGTCCGGCAGTTTCGAGCCGCAGAACGAACCGGCCGAACGATACGGCAGGTTCAGACGCCGCGCCAACTGGCCCGCACCATAGGTGATATGTGCGGCCTCCGGCGTTCCGAAGGTTGGCGCGCCTGAGTTCATATCAATCGAAGTCACGAAGGCCCCGAAGATCGCAGGGGCGCCGGGACGGATGATCTGGCTGTACGCCACACCGGCCAGCACTTCGGCCAGAACCTGCGTCAGCGTCCCGGCCACCGAAACCGGTGCCATCGCGCCGCCCACGATGAAGGGCGAGATGATGCAGGCCTGATTGTTGCGCGCATAAACCTCGAGCGAGCCCATCATCACGTCGTCGAATGTCATCGGCGAGTTGATGTTGGTGAGCGAGGTCATCACAGTGTTGTTCTGAACAAAGTCCTTGCCGAACAGAATTTCGCACATCTCAACCGAATCCTGCGCCCGGCTCGGGTCGGTCACGGACCCCATGAAAGGCTTGTCCGACAGCGTCATATGCACCTTCAGCATGTCCAGATGGCGCTTGTTCACCGGAATATCCGTCGGCTCGCAGACCGTGCCGCCGGAATGGTGCAGCCATTTGGACATATAGGCCAGTTTCACGAACTTGTTGAAATCCTCCATGGTCGCGTAACGGCGACCACCGTCGGCGTCACGGACAAAGGGCGGACCATAGACAGGGGCCAGAACCAGACTGCGACCGCCAATTTCAACCGACTTCTCGGGGTTGCGGGCGTGCTGCGTAAACTGGCTGGGGGCCGTCTTGATCAGTTCGCGCGCCAGACCGCGCGGAAGGCGCACGCGCTCACCGTCGATATCGGCACCCGCGTCGCGCCACCGCTCTAGCGCGGCTGGATTGTCGACGAAATTGACGCCGATCTCTTCCAGAACGGTTTCCGCGTTGTGTTCGATGATCTCCAACGCTTCCTCGTTGAGGATTTCGAAATTCGGAATGTTCCGCTCGATATATTTCGCGGTTTCGATGCGGACTGCGGTGCGCTCGGCCCGGCGGGCGGCGCCACCGCCCCCTCTCGCCCTGCGCCGGGTGTTTGCCTCTGCCATGAGAAAATCCCGTCTGAGTGTTTAGGTTGAGCGTTGTATTACCGGATTGGAACAGCCTAGCGCATCTGGATTGCGGCGCTCTAGGGGTAAAAGCGACACCCGCCCGCGCTTATTTCCCTTTTCCGCAGAAATCGGTCTTTTTTGGCGTAACGACGTCTGCATGCCGCTTGATGTAAATCTCTTTCCCGGCGCGGGCATGGCTTTTGCAGACCGGAGCCATCCACTTGTCGTAGTCGGTTCGCCCGTCCACGGATCGCATCGCAACGGCAAGGCTTGCATTCTTCCCGCATTCCATCGCAACGCATCTTTGACGACCGCTGCCACTGACATTTCTGTAATGCTGAAAATAACTTGGGCACCCGCATTTGGGTTTGCCCGACAGCGCGATGACCTTCATCCGAAAGTAATTCTGCGCGTTCAGCCGATAGGTCGCGGTCTTGCATTCCTCGCGCGCCTTGTCGTCAACGGCCCAGCGATCCTTGGCAATGAAAAACGCTGCCTTGAACTTTGGATTATTGTGTTTTTCGCACATCGGGATGATGAAAGACTGCCCGTAAGGTTTGGGAATGAACTCTCCCTTCTTGTTCTTCTTCGCCTTGTCGATTTTCACGAACCGGACATGTGCGCCATGCTTTCCCGGCTTGGAACAGCCCATGTAAAAACAGGCCGGGTCGCGCTTTTCATTGCCCGTGTAGATTTTCCAGTGATTCAACCACGACCCGCAACCGCATTTCGGTCGCTTCGACGACCCTTCGTGGTTTTGCACAGGATGCCGGTCTGTATAGACCTTTTGAGTTCCGCCAAGGCCATAGCCGGTTTGTTCGGGCATAACGAGTTACCAAAATATCAACTAAACACTGCGCACAGTATAACGAATTCTACAGCTCTGTGCATCTTCTGCAAAACCCTTGCGCTGGTTTGGCAGGCGTCTTAAAGCGACCGCATGACCCAAGACACCCATGACCGCCTTCTGATCATCGACTTCGGCAGCCAGGTGACGCAGCTGATCGCCCGCCGCCTGCGCGAACTGAACGTCTATTGCGAAATTCACCCCTATCAGAACGTCACGATGGATTTCGTGCGAGAGATGTCTCCGCGCGCCGTGATCTTCTCGGGTGGTCCGGACAGCGTGACACGCGAAGGCTCACCGCGCGCACCGCAAGAGATTTTCGACTTTGGTGTACCGATCCTGGGGATCTGCTACGGCCAGCAGGTGATGATGCACCAGCTGGGCGGCAAGGTCGAAAGCGGCCACGGCACCGCCGAGTTCGGGCGCGCTTTTGTCACCCCAAAGAACAAGCTGGACATTCTGGACGGCTGGTTCGCTGATGGAGACGAGCAGGTCTGGATGAGCCACGGCGATCATGTCAGCAAAATCGCGCCGGGGTTCGAGGTTTACGGAACGTCCCCCAACGCGCCCTATGCGATCACCGCTGACCCGGACCGGCATTTCTATGCGGTTCAGTTCCACCCCGAGGTGCACCACACCCCCAAGGGCGCAAAACTGTATGAAAACTTCGTAAAGCTCGCCGGGTTCAAAGGCGACTGGACCATGGGTGCCTATCGCGAAGAGATAATCCGCAAAATCCGCGAACAGGTCGGCGACAAAAAGGTGATCTGCGGCCTGTCCGGCGGAGTCGACAGCTCGGTCGCGGCGATCCTGATTCACGAAGCCATCGGCGATCAGCTGACCTGCGTCTTTGTCGATCACGGCCTGCTGCGCAAGAACGAAGCCGCCGAGGTCGTCGGCATGTTCCGCGACAACTACAACATCCAACTGATCCACGCGGATGAAAGCGATCTGTTCCTTGGCGAGTTGGACGGCCAGAGCGACCCCGAGACCAAGCGCAAGATCATCGGCAAGCTGTTCATTGACGTGTTCCAGAAACACGCCGACACCATCGAAGGGGCCGAGTTCCTGGCGCAAGGCACGCTCTACCCGGATGTGATCGAATCCGTTTCGTTCTCGGGCGGCCCCTCGGTGACCATCAAGTCTCACCACAATGTCGGCGGCCTGCCGGAAAAGATGGGTCTGAAACTGGTCGAACCGCTGCGCGAGCTGTTCAAGGATGAGGTCCGCGCACTGGGTCGCGAACTGGGCCTGCCTCAGAGTTTCATCGGCCGCCACCCCTTCCCCGGCCCCGGTCTTGCGATCCGCTGCCCCGGTGAAATCACCCGCGAAAAGCTGGAAATCCTGCGCGAGGCGGACGCGATCTACATCGACCAGATTCGCAAACACGGCCTTTATGACGAGATATGGCAGGCCTTCGTGGCGATTCTGCCGGTCCGAACTGTCGGAGTGATGGGCGACGGGCGCACCTATGATTACGCCTGTGCGCTTCGTGCCGTGACGTCAGTTGATGGCATGACCGCCGATTACTACCCGTTCAGCCACGAGTTCCTCGGGGAAACGGCAACGCGGATCATTAACGAGGTCAAGGGCATCAACCGATGCACCTATGACATCACCTCAAAACCTCCGGGTACGATCGAGTGGGAATGACAGGAAAGCCGGTTCACGACCGGCTTTTTCATTTTCAGACCGGTATTTCCACTATTTTTCAGTGTGATAGATCAACAAAGGGCTAAGTTGAACGGCAACCAGTCTCAGGTCTTTAAGGCAGCCTTTTGGATGACCGGCGCGATTGCGTCGTTTTCGTCCATGGCCGTTGCGGGTCGAGAACTGAGCCTGCACCACGACACGTTCGAGATCATGATGTACCGCAGTTTCGTGGGCGTTCTTATCGTGTCTCTGGTGCTCAGCGCGGCTGGAAAATGGCATCAGGTTTCTTCCGAACGGCTGGGCTTGCATTTGGTCCGAAACCTGGCCCATTTCGCCGGCCAGAACCTGTGGTTCTACGCCGTTGCGGTCATTCCGCTGGCGCAGGTCTTTGCGTTGGAATTCACCAGCCCGATCTGGGTGATCCTGCTCTCGCCGCTGTTTCTGAAAGAGCGTCTGACCGCTCTGCGCGTGACGGCCGCCATGATCGGTTTTCTCGGCATTCTGATCGTGACACGCCCGGGTGTCTCGCCGCTGAATCTTGGAATTGCGACGGCGGCGTCTTCCGCTATTTTCTTTGCATTAACAACGATTACGACAAAGCAGCTCACCCAAACCGTCAGCACCGGCTGCATCCTGTTCTGGCTGACGGTCATGCAGGCCGTCTTTGGCGTTGCTGCGGCCGGAATTGACGGTCAGATCGCCCTGCCGACCCCTCAGACCGCGCCCTACCTGCTGTTGGTCGGGCTGGCGGGACTGCTGGCGCACTATTGCATGACCAACGCGCTGGCAATCGCGCCCGCCACGGTAGTTGTTCCGTTCGACTTTGCCAGGCTGCCAGCCATCGCGATAGTCGGCATGCTTCTGTACGGCGAACCCATCGACAGCTGGACGCTTCTGGGGGCCGCCATGATCTTCGCGGGCATCTTTCTGAACGTCTGGTCCGAAAATCGTAACAGTTTGGCAACAGTCCCCGGCGATACTCATCAGAAGTAACGCACGGTCACTGGTTGACGGTAAAGTAAACGCGAAGAAAGTATCGAGCACCACAATTCAGCAGGCCAGCGCGGACACACTCATCCACCATCATCTGCACCTGCGAAGAAAAACGAGGGAGGAATATATGAAAAGAGCGCTACTTTCAGCGTGCGCACTTTGTGTGGGGTCAACCGCGGCGCAGGCGGGCGGTCTGGACCGAACCGGTCAGCCGATCACTCTGATCTTTGAAGAGGGTAACTACGCCGAGTTTTCGGTGTCGCGGACAAACCCGGACGTCACAGGCAACGACCTGACGAATCAGAATCCCTTCGGCACGCCTTCGGGCAACATAGCGGGCGACTTCAATCAGGTTGGGGCTGGGGTGAAGTACGACATCAATGAGCAGCTTTCTGTTTCGTTCCTATATGACCAGCCATTTGGGTCGGACATCCGCTACCCGCTTCCCTCGGGCAACCCGACGCAACCGGGCTCGCTTCTTTTGGGCGGAACCGAGGCATTTGCGGATTCAGACAGCTACACCGGGATCCTCCGCTACAAGTTCAACGATAACTGGAGCATTCACGGCGGTCTGCGTTATCAACGCCTTGACGGTAACATCCGGCTGCAGGGTTTGGCCTATGGACCGTTTGACAGCTATGAAATCGACGTGGCCCGCGACGGGGCTTTCGGCTGGGTCGTCGGAGCCGCCTATGAGATTCCGGACATCGCATTGCGCGTGGCATTGACCTACCAGTCAGAGATCGAACACGATTTCTCCACGACGGAGAACTCACCCCTTTTCCCGGCAACCATCGTTGGTACGCAGGAAGTAAAAACTCCTGAGTCGATCAACCTGGATTTCCAATCCGGCGTTGCCAAGAACACGCTTGTGTTCGGCAATATCCGTTGGGCAAATCATAGCGTCACGCAACTAAGCACTACCGCTGTGGGACCGCTGCCCAGCGTCGAACTGATCGACCTGACCAACACCACCACCTTTAACCTTGGCGTTGCACACCGGCTGAATGAAAACTGGGCCGCTTCCGTCGCCTTGGGCTACGAAAAGGAAGATGGCGACGACCTTGTTTCCCCGCTGGCACCGACTAACGGCTTCAAGAGCATCAGCGTTGGCCTGCAGTACACCCATGAAAACATCAGAATCACCGGCGGTGTGCGTTACACTGATCTGGGCGATGCATTTGCCGAAACCGGCACGCCTGATGTTGCTCGGGCCGACTTCAAAGACAACGACGCTGTGAGCTTTGGCCTTCGGGTTGGCTTCAGCTTCTGAACAAAAAACAATAACCTGAATCAAAACTTAAGAACCTGCCGGTTTTCGGCAGGTTTTTTTGATTACGCACGATCCGGGTCGCGCATGACCCGCAAAATGCGTCAATTGAAATCATGACAACTCAAAAAACACTCTCCCCCCGCGCATGGTCCGAGCTTTTGCTGCTTGGCCTGATCTGGGGTGCCTCATTTGTGGCGATCCGAATCGCACTCGATACCATTCCGGTCATGACATCCGTTCTGCACCGCACCTTCTGGGCGATGCTGGCGCTTTGGTTGGTGGTATGGGCCAGACGGTTGGAGGTTCCAAGAAGCCCCCGGATCTGGGCCGCGTTCCTTGTGATGGGGCTTTTGAACAACGTCATTCCCTTCTCGCTGATGGCTTGGGGACAGCTGTACATCGACACCGGGCTGACCGCGATTTTGAACGCCGCGACCGCTGTATTTGGCGTGCTGGTGGCGGCCATGTTCTTCAAAGATGAACGCCTGACCAAACCCCGCCTTTTTGGGGTTGCCTTGGGGTTTCTGGGCGTCTCGATCGCAATCGGCCTTGGAAACTTTGCCAGCTTCAACCTGCAAAGCACGGCCCAACTGGCTATTCTGGCCGGTACGGTTTCTTACGCCTTTGCAGCCGCCTGGGCGCGGGCCACCCTGTCTGGGCTTCCCTCACAGGTCGCCGCCGCGGGTATGCTGACCGGATCGACCATTTTGATCCTGCCCATAGCCCTGATGGTGGACGGAGCACCCAGCCTAAACTTGCCAGCTGAGACCTGGCTCGCAATCGGGTATTACGCAATCATCGCAACCGCCGGAGCCTATCTGCTGTATTATCGGGTCCTGGGGATGGCCGGCAGCGGCAACCTGATGCTGGTGACGCTTGTGATCCCGCCCATTGCCATCGTACTCGGCGCCGTGCTGCGGGATGAGGCGCTGAAATCCAGCGCTTATCTGGGTTTCGCCGTTCTCGCGATTGGCCTGCTGATCCTGAACCGATCCGGCACACGCGATTGACGCCGCCCCCTGCCCGATTTAGCAAAGGCAAAAAAGGGACAGCGGACCATGATCTACAGCTCGGCTCAGGACTGGCGCAATGCGGCGCGAAAGAAGGTGCTGTTTTTCGGCATGTCGGGTCTGGGCAAAACCTATGTGTCGAACGTCCTGCGGGATTCGGGCAATTGGTTTCACTACTCGATCGATTACCGCATTGGCACCCGCTACATGGGCGAATACATCACCGACAACGCCAAGGCCGAGGCGATGAAGGTACCCTTCCTGCGCGAACTTCTGCTGTCGGATTCGATCTATATCGGCTCGAATATCTCGTTCAACAACCTGACCCCTGTGGCGGCCTATCTCGGCAAGCCCGGGGACCCTGCGAAGGGCGGGCTTGAAATGCCGGAATACCGCCGCCGGCAGGAACAGTTTCGGTTGGCCGAAATACATGCCCTGCTGGATACCGAGTACTTCATCGACCGCGCACACCGCCTGTACGAGTACCCTCATTTCATCTGCGACACCGGCGGTTCGATTTGTGAATGGGTGGACCCTGATGACCCCAAGGACCAAATCCTGTCCGACCTGTCCCGGCACACGCTCATGATCTGGCTGAAGGGGGACGAAGACCATACCTCGGAACTGATCCGGCGGTTCGACAAGGCCCCCAAGCCGATGTCCTATCAGGCCGAATTCCTGAACCGTGTGTGGGGCGAATACCTTGACCAGCACGGCTGCACCGAGGCAGAGGTCGACCCCAACGCCTTTATTCGCTGGACCTACGCGCAGGCGCTGGCCCATCGTAAACCCAGATACGAGGCGATGGCGCGAAACTGGGGCGTGACGATTGCGGCAAAAGACATCGGAAAGGTCCGGGACGCGGGCGATTTCGATGAGTTGATCGAACACACCCTTGAGACCCGCAGCAATTGCGCCTAACTGTCAGTTTTCCCAGAACTCTTCAAAAGCCTGAACCCATGCCCATCAAGATCCCCTCAGACCTGCCCGCCTTTGATGTCCTCTCGAAAGAGGGCGTCATGGTCATGGCCGAGGATCAGGCCATGCGTCAGGACATCCGCCCCCTGCGTATCGGGCTGCTGAATCTGATGCCCAAGAAGATTCAGACCGAAAACCAGTTCGCGCGCCTGATCGGTGCGACGCCGCTGCAGATTGATCTGTCCCTGATCCGCATGACCGAGCATCGAACGCGCAACACCGCCGCCGAGCACATGGCCGAATTCTATCGTCCTTTTCAGGAGGTAAAGGACGAGAAATTCGACGGGCTGATCATCACCGGTGCCCCGATCGAGCATCTGGAGTTTCCCGATGTAACCTATTGGGACGAAATGACTGAGGTCTTCGACTGGACCCAGACCAACGTTCATTCCACCTTTGGTGTCTGCTGGGGCGGGATGGCGATGATCAACCATTTCCACGGCGTCAAAAAGCACTTGCTGGACGGCAAGGCGTTTGGGTGTTTCCGGCACCGTAACCTCAAACCGGCTTCGCCGTTTCTGCGCGGGTTCTCGGACGATTGCGTGATTCCCGTCAGCCGGTGGACCGAGATGAAACAGCATGAGATCGACGCCGCGACCGGCCTGACCACCTTGCTGGGCAGTGACGACGTTGGCCCCTGTCTGGTCGAAGATCAAAGCCATCGCGCGCTCTATATCTTCAATCACTTCGAATATGACAGTGACACGCTGAAACAGGAATATGACCGGGACGTTGCAAATGGTTCTCCGATCAATGTGCCGATGAACTATTACCCCGACGATGACCCCTCGCGTACGCCGCAAAACCGGTGGCGCAGCCATGCGCATCTGCTGTACGGCAACTGGATCAGCGAAATCTACGAAACCACCCCGTACGACATCACACGCATTGGCGTGGATTCAACCGACCTGAGGGCCTGACGGAACATGATGCGCGCCGGAGCCATACTGCTGATCCTGATTGTTGTGCTCTGGGGCATTTCGCTCTGGCGGGCGGCGCGTCTGGAAGAACGGGCCGAGACCGCCTTTCCGCCCGAGGGCCAAATCCTCGACGTGGATGGCATTGCGGTTCACGCGGTCGTCATGGGCGAAGGGCCGGATGTGGTGCTGATCCACGGCTCCAGCGGCAATACCCGCGACATGACCTTTGCGCTTGCGCCGATACTGGCCGAGCACTTTCGGGTCATCGTGTTCGACCGGCCCGGTTTGGGCTATTCGGCCAGTTTCAACCCGGACGGTGAGACGATCATCGAACAGGCGGACATCCTGCAGCGGGCCGCCGCTCAACTGGGGGCCGAAAAGCCCATCGTCGCGGGGCAAAGCTATGGCGGTTCGGTGTCACTGGCCTGGGCGGTCACACGGCCCGACAACATCTCGGCACTGGTTCTGATTGCCCCAGCGGCGATCCCGTGGGAAACACCTTTGGACGGGTTCAACCGGATGGCCTCGACCTCGGTCGGAAACGCGTTGGCCTTGCCGGTCGTGGCGTCATATGTGCCCGACTGGTTTGTCGACAAGGCGCTGGATCAGGTGTTTGCCCCGCAAAAAGCGCCCGAGGGCTATGCCGAACATTTTGGGCCTGAACTGACCATGCGCCCCGGCTCGATGCATGCGAACGCCAAGCAGCGGGCGAACCTCGTGGACGAAGTCGCCGACTTGCAGCCGCGTTATGGCGAAATTTCGGTTCCCACCGAAATCGTGCATGGCACGGCCGACACCACCGTCAGCCTTGGCTGGCATTCCGAGCGGCTGATTGAACAGATCCCCGGCGCGGAACTGATCGAACTACCGGGCATCGGGCACATGCCACAGGTCGTCGCCGCGCCCGAGGTTGCCGCCGCCATCGACCGGGCCGCTGAACGCGCGGGTTTGCGTTAATCCTTCGCCTAATCCATAGTAAGTTATGGATTTTATCGCGAGGTAGAACATGGCCCGGTCCGAAAAAGGTTCCATCGAAAAGTACTTTAGCAAGGACGCCCCCAAAAGCGTGCGCGAGGAAATCAAAAACGCAAAAAAGGGCGATATTCTGAACCCGACCTACCCATACTCTGAAAAGATGAAGACCAAAGAGTATGAGGAACAGATCGACGCACTACAGATCGAACTGGTCAAGATGCAATCCTGGGTCAAGGAAACAGGCGAGCGGGTTGCCATCCTGTTCGAAGGCCGCGACGCGGCTGGCAAGGGCGGCACGATCAAACGGTTCCGGGAAAACCTGAACCCACGCGGTGCGCGCAATGTGGCGCTCAGCAAACCATCGGATGCCGAGCGCTCGCAATGGTATTTCCAGCGCTACATCCAACACCTGCCATCTGCGGGAGAGATCGTGTTCTTCGACCGCAGCTGGTACAACCGGGGCGTAGTGGAAAATGTCTTTGGCTTCTGCACCACCGAGGAGAGAGAGCGTTTTTTCCGGCAGGTCATCCCACTGGAAACCGGTCTGGCCAATGACGGCATCCGGCTTTTCAAGTTCTGGCTGAATGTCGGACGTGCAGAACAGCTCAACCGGTTTCTGGCCCGCGAAACGGACCCTTTGAAGCAGTGGAAGTTAAGCCCGATAGATGTCGCGGGGTTGAACAAATGGGACGAATACACTCAGTCGATTTCCGAAACCCTGACACGCTCGCACACGGAAAACTGCCCCTGGACCATCGTGCGATCCGACGACAAGAAGCGCGCCCGCCTTGCCGCGATCCGCACCGTTCTGCACGGGTTGGACTATGACGAGAAAGACAAGGAAGCGCTTGGCAAGATTGACGCAAAAATCTGCGGCGGACCTGAGATTTGGGATGCCTGAGCGTTCTGCGCGGGTATGACACGATTGGCCATTGTCGCATCGACCCCGATCAGCGGGTCCATCAAAGGGCACCTGAGCGATCGATCAGAAAAACACGACCAGCCCGCCGCAACCGTTGGACGAAGGCGGCCTGATACTCTATCTCTTTGGTCTCAATACTCTTTAGCGCAAAGGTGCCTTAGGCGGGGATGACGAAACGCGGGTATCACCACGGAAACCTGAAACAAGCCCTGATCGAGGCCGCGTTGTCGCTGGTCGAAGAAAAGGGCCCGACCGGTTTCACCCTGTCCGAGGCTGCAAAAACTGCAGGCGTCACCCCGGCGGCTGTCTATCGCCACTATCACGGGCGCGAGGATCTGATTGCCGAGGCCGCCCGTCAGGGGTTCGAGATGTTCGCAGACCTGATGCAATACGCTTATGACAAGGGCCAGCCCTCGGCCCTGGCCGCGTTCGAGGCGACAGGGCGCGCCTATCTGGCCTTTGCGCGCAAGAATCCGGGCCACTATATCGCGATGTTTGAAAGCGGCATCTCGCTGAACCGAACACCCGAACTGTCGATGGCCGCGAACCGTGCCAAAAGCGTTCTGGAAAAGGCCGCGGCAGACCTGTCGCAGCACATCCCCCCCGAAAAGCGCCCGCCTGCGTCGATGTTCAGCGCGCATATCTGGGCGATGAGCCACGGGGTGGTCGAACTTTATGCGCGCAACACCGGCGCAACATCACCATTCCCGCCCGAAGACCTGCTGGAAAGCGGAATTGGCATCTATCTCAGGGGGTTGGGTCTGGTCCCGCAGGACGACTGACCGGCGCTAAAAGAACCGGCCGCCTGTCGGAACGCTCAGGCCCGAGGTGACGTTGATCAGGTTCATCTCGCCCATGCCCTTGATGTCGACAGGTCCAATATCCGAAACCTGAAATTCGTCGATCAGGCCATATTTCATCTCTTCCGGCGCGACGATGTGCATCGGGTTTGCAAACACCTGCAGGCGCGAGGCGATGTTCACCGCCGGGCCGAATACATCATAGACGTATTTCTGAATGCCAACGACCGACCCAACGGCTGCCCCCATTCCCAACCCGATCCGGGCCTGCCACTTGTGCGGATGGCTTTCGTTGCGCCGTTCAAGGTAGCGCAAGAACCGCACGGCGCAATGCGCCACTGCAGTCGCATGGTCCGGCGTGGCATCCGGCATGCCCGAGACTGCCAGATACGCGTCGCCAATGGTCTTGATCCGCTCACACCCGAACTGTTCCACGATACGGTCGAAGGCGGTGAAAATGTCGTTCAACTCGCTGAGCGTAACGGTCGGGTCCGTCTTGGCGGCGAAGTCGGTGAAACCGACGAAATCCAGCATGACGACGGAAACCTGATCATAAAGCTGAGGGGTGACGACGCCGAAGGTCTTGAATTCTTCGTACACCGCCCTCGGCATGAGGTTCAGCAACAATCGCTCGACCCGCTCCTTTTCGCGCTCCAACTCTCGGGTGTTGCGTTCCACCATGGTCGAGTAGCTGTCGATCATGCTCTCCAGTTCGCGGATGCGCGTAATGTTCTGGCATTCGATGATCAGAACCTGCTCGGACAAGCCGTTTGCCAGCGATACGGCGACCGCAAAGACCAGCGTCCGGCGTTTGGGTTTGATCTGCAATTCAACCGAATACCGAAGGCCGGATTGCTTCACATCTTCCAGTTCTCTTGCATCGAGGTCTGGCAGAATATCCCGCAAAGTCTGCCCTTCGGTCGGGGTTCCGAACCATTCCGCGAAAGGGCCGTTGTGGAACACAAACTGCAGATCAGACGCACGCACCACGGCCACGCCGACGCCAATCGCGCGCAGCAACTGTTCATTGATGGCAGAAATGCTCATGCGGCATTCTTCGCGACGATGATCACCCGTTTCGATTCAATCGCGCGCAGCGCCACCTTTACGTCCTCGTCAGACATCCCGTGATCAGACAGGGCCTGAGCAAACAGCTCTGCCATCTCATCGAAGTGATCGTGCGAGATATTCAGGTGTCTGTGAACCGCTTCGATCCGCTCGTCACTGAACGACGCGGGCCCGCCGACCAGCGAAGACACGAACTTGGTCTGATGATCGATAAGGCGCGGCATATCTATTTCTTCGAAATAGCCACCGATCTCATCAGAATCCAACGCCATTTCGTAAAATGACATCACGACGCGGCTGATCGTTTTGAAGCCGCCATATTTATCGTAAATCGTCTGTGACACACCAAAAACCCGGGTATTACCTTTGAATAACACCACAACACTATATCAACTTGATATTTTTGTTAACGCTAATAAGCCACGGACGAAAAAATGGCTCAAACCACCGGAAAAACCGGGTTCTGCCGTCGAAAACCGCCCCTATACCCGCAAATCATCGGCGCAGGGGACGTAGCCGACATACCCGCCCTGCTCCAATAACCGCGCCTGACCGCCCATTCGCCAACGCAGTTTTTGCTGCGCCGATTGCAACTCTCGCCGTGCACGGAACCAGAGCGGGCCTTTGTCGAGCCCGGTGTTGGTCGCAACGTCTGTCTCACGCTCGCCGCTTTTGACCTGATCGACCACGCCATCCTGTTGCTTGGACAGAACCATTTGCACGCATACGGCCGGAAACACCTGATACATGCGCCAGTCGGGACGCGGGATGGTGACAAAATCATCTATGTGATCCGAATATTGCCGGGACCAGCCCAACAGCTTGCGGCAACCTTCTTTGGAAAGGATGTAAGCCCCGGCGCTTGGAACCATCTCCAACACCTGTCGCACCGCGACACCACCGATGTCCTGCACAGGGCCAAATCTGCGCGATTTCGGCGCGTAGTCGAGTTTGACATAATCGTAGCCGGACCCATCCTGCAGCAGGGCCTGAATGACCTCTGCGGCATGGGCCGACATCTCGGCATCGTCTTCGAAGATCGCGGCGGCCTGCAGGTCGTTGTCCAGGGCAAGCTGCCAGACGGCCCGATGGCTTTCGAAACAAGCGACCTCGCTGGTGACAAGGCCCCAGCGGCTGCCGGTTCCGGGCACGTATCTGTTCTGATCAAGTGCACCGGGCTTGCGGCCATCAATGGCACTGAACCGGGTGGCGCCGGACAGGCCGATTTTGGCGAACTCGGCCTCCATAAAGTCTTTTCTTTCCGGAATACGGTCCAGATTGATGTAAAAGACCCCGTTACCCGGTTTCAGATCATGCTGGCCCACTTTCAGTCCTTTCTAAAGCCCGGCCAGATAGGCGCAGCAGCCCGCTGAAATCAACCCCGTGCCGCCGCCTGATTGTCAGCCCGCCAACCGGGCGCGCCGCCGAGCAATGGACAGGCGAAAAGCCCAATCGCTGATCAGCGTCAGAGGCAGCAAAACCCGCTCACCCAATCCGTCGATGACCACCAGCCGACCGTTTCGTTCCTGCGCGCGCACGATGTTTTCAAAGCCCATGTCGCCCACCACTATCCGGCCACGCTCGAGATCATCCAGAAGCTCGATCACTTCTTCGCGCAGACGCTTTCTTTGCGCCGGATCCTTAGTGGCCTGCATTTCGGCATGGACCGAGGGTGCCAGATTGCCGTCCGGGCCGGTCATCTTTTCGACGACGAGGGCCGGTCCGAGTGAGGTCGGCTCGTACCCCATGAACCGGGCCAGCCGGTCGATTTCGGGGCATCCCCGGTGAAGCGCGGCCAGATACTCGTTCGCTTCGCGCTGCCACTGGCGCAAATTGCCATACCGCCGCTCGGAATACCGACGGATGAAGTGATCGCGCTTGGGCTCATCGCAGCGTACTTTCAACAGCGCCCCTTCAAGTTCCGGGTGCTGGAAAATCTTGTAGTTTTGACTTTCACGCAAAGGCGTAAGGCCATCTAAGTCAATCATTTTTCTAAATTCAGTCCTTGCTGTGGGAACGCAGGGTTTCTTGCCAGCCTTCAATATACTGCTGCCATAAAAATGTTACAATGCGGCCAGAGGGAACCTCGCGACAAGATGAAGGCATTGGCGATCAACAGCCGATGCAATCAAAACGGCGACGCGTTTGCAAAAATTACAGACCGCCTTCCAGCACGCGAAAATCTTTCTCAAGCCAGCGATATCTCGAATTGATCGGGTCGCAATAGTTCTGCTTGACCAGCCTGCTCAGCGCATTGTGAATAAGCCGCGATGTCGAGGCCGGATAGACATCGGTTGTAAACAGCGAAACCGTGCGCACGAAATTGCGCCCCGGAAAGGGTAGCGCCTTGATACTGTCGTGAAAGCGCTGCGCGCGCCCAAAGCTGGCGACCGTGGTGATGGCCCAACCGCTGCCTTCGGCGACCAGCCCGACAATCGATTGATTGCATTCCAGTTCAAACCTGTTTGGCAGGCTGAACTTGCTGCGGGTAAGTTGAACTTCGATCTGCTTTCCGATCGTGTAGTCGCGGGAATACCGCAGGAAAGGCAGATCAGCGTCCGATTTCAGCACGTCTTCGACCGTGCCGCTGTAGGCCTCGGGCAGAATGACGATGAAGGGATCGCGCAGCAACGGGTATTCAACCAGACCGTCCGTCTTTTCCGCAGGGCGTGTCGCCACCCCGGCGTCCAGTTTATGTTCCTGCAGCTTGGCAATGATCTCGTGGCTGGGGCGTGTGAAATGACGGAAATTGCAGCGCGGCAGAGCATGCGCCAGAAACCGGAACAGTTCGGGCGCGACCTGATTGTCGAAGTCATCGATCAACGCAAGCCGCAGCGCCGTTGCATGCTTCCAGTTTCCGGATCGTATTTCCGCCTCACCCCGTTTCAAAACGGTCAGACCTTCGCGCACATAGCGCGAGAATACCTCGCCTGCCGGGGTCAGCCCCATGGGTCTGCGGCCGTGATCCACCAGTTCCACGCCCAACGCGGTTTCAAGGCTGCGCAGGTGGTTCGACACGGTGCTGATGGACAGACCGGTTTCCGCCGCGACTTTTTGAATGGACCCCGATTTGGCGATCAACTGAAACACTTCCAGCCACCGAAGGCTCAGAGATTTCGACACGTGCTCTGTTTCCTCTGCTTCCATTCTTTCGAAAAAATCGAAACAGAGAATTCGGGTTTCGGCAAGTCCTAGCTGCGCACCCTGCTCATTTGCGGGTCATAGGGTGATGGCGCAATCACGCTGGCGCTGGGGAGCATTCCGCACATATCGATCTTCATTTCCGTACCTTGCCGGGCCAGTTCTGGATCGACAAAGGCATAGGCCAGATTCAGCCCGGTCCTGTGACCCCAGTCGCCGGACGTGACCGTTCCAACCACCTTGTCGCCGATGATGACCGACGCGCCGGGATGCGCCGGGGCGGTTTGATTGTCGACCTGCAGCGTCACCAACCGTTTCCGTGGCCCGGCGTGTTGCCTGTCCAGCAGGGCTTGCCGCCCGATGAAGTCGCCCTTGTCCAGCCTCACAAACCTGTCCAATCCCGTCTCAAAGGGATCAAACTCGGTGATCAGGTCCGCTTTCCAATGCAGGAAACCCTTTTCCATTCTCATGGACTCGACCGCCCGGGCACCGAAAAGTTGCAGATCCACAGAGGCGCCCGCCTGCCGAATCGCAAGGTAAGCCGCATAAAGCGAGGCATTTGGGACATGGATTTCATAGGCCAACTCGCCCGAAAAACTGACACTCATGACAGTGGCCAGAGCGATCCCCACGAAGCATTCTCGGACGCTGAGCCAGGGAAACGCCTCAGCCGACCAGTCGCCACGGGCGCAGGCCGTCAGAACCTTTCGTGCGTTGGGGCCTGCAAGAACAAGGATCGTCTGGTCGTTTGTCAGGCTGCGCAGTTGCACATCTTCGTCAGGCCGCACGTGCTGCGCCAGCCAGTCCATATCATGATATTCACTGGCCGCCGCCGATCCGTACCAAATGCGTTCAGGGCCCCGGTCGCTGGCTGGCAAGTTGGCAATCGTCGCCTCGGCCTTGACCATGCCCTGATGGTTCAGCAAGTAGCCCAGACCGACCCGCCCCTCGCGTTTGGACACGGTCCCGCAGAACATGCGATCAAGGAATCTGTGACGATCCGCGCCGGTGATTTCGATGCGGTTGAACCCGTTGACCTCGGCCAGCCCGACATTGGTTTGCACATTTCGGACCTCAGCCGCTACAACATCAAAAGCTTCGTCAAAATCGAAACTCAGGGACGGCGTGAAATCCGGATCGGGCTTGATGTAGTCGACCCGCTCCCACCCGTTGACCACGGTGAACTCTGCACCCTCGGCGGCCAGAATCGGGGTCAGGGGTGTTGTTTTTGCCGGGCGGCCAGCCGGGCGGTGTTCATGCGGGAAGTGAAACCGGAATTCGTTCTGGTAGTCTTCGATAGCCTTCAGCGCCGTCAATTCCACGTTCGCGTGCCCGGTAAAGCGGCGCGGATCAAGGCACCACGTGTCGTAACAGGCCTCGCCATGCACGATTTGTTGGGCCAGCAGCCATCCGTGGCCCCCGCCCTCGCCCAGGCCCGCACGCAGGCCGATGATACAGAACGCGTTTCGCTTGCCCGCAATCGGCCCCACCAAAGGCGCACCATCGATGGTGTAGGTGATCGGGCCATTGACGACAGTGTGAATGCCAACCTCCATCAGCGCGGGCATCCGCGCAAAGGCGCCTTCCAGCACATCGGTCACGCGATCCAGATCGTCGGGGCATAGGGCATTGACAAAATTCGGGTCGATCCCGTCCATGCCCCAGGTCTTGCAGTCCTGTTCATAGAACCCGACCAGCAGCCCGTTCTTTTCCTGACGGCAGTAATAGTCGCTGATCGGGCATCTGAGCAGCGGCATGCGATGGCCAGCCTCGCGAATGGCCGGTATTTCCTCGGTCAGGAAATACTGATGTTCCATCGACGCGACCGGATGGTGCACGCCCATCATCGCGCCGACCTCGTTCACGCGGTAACCGCAGGCGTTAACGACGATGTCGCAGTCGATATCCCCATGTTCGGTCTGTACGGTCCATGTGTCATCGTCGTGCTGCACCAGGCCTGTAACGGGCGTGTTGCGATACACCTCGGCCCCGGCTTTGCGCGCCCGTCGCGCCAGCGCCTGACACAGTTGGGCCGGATCGATGTCACCATCCAACGGATCCCACAAGCCGCCGATCAGGTTGTCGGTGGAAATCAACGGGTGCCGACGGGCGCATTCTTCGGCATCTATCACTTCAAAATGCACATCCATGCCCCGCGCCATCGAGGCAAAATGGCGATAGCCCTGCATCTGCGCCTCGGTGTTGGCAAGGCGAATGCCGCCGTCGCCGTGGTGGTAGTTGATAGGATAATCCGGGTCGTCAGCCAGTTCCTTGTACAGCCGGATCGAATGCGTTTTCAGCCCGACCATTGTCTGGTTCATGCCGAAATTCGTGACCTGCGCAGCCGAATGCCACGTGGTCCCGGATGTCAGTTCATTCCGTTCCACCAGAACAACGTCCGACCAACCCTCCTGCGTCAGATGGTACAGAGTCGAACATCCGGCAATCCCTCCACCGATGACAACGACCTTGGTGCGCGATTTCATCAGCCTGGCTCCTTTATCCCTGTGCAATTCTTGGGGAAAAAGGCACCATCCCAGCAATGCGGGTTTTGTGGGTTTGGGAAAATCGAATCTCAGGTATTAGAATTCGAAAACCCCACCTTCGCTTTTGCCGGTTGCGTTCGTTGATATTTAACATACCCAAAACCCATACCGGAGAGCCCGAAGATGTCATCAGAAGGCAGCAGAAGAAGCGGCCGCCGCGCCCGTATCGCGCAACGTGCGGCCAAGCCTGAATTCGACCCCTGCCCTCCGGGCCAGCGCGGAGGGTCGTTTCGCCCGTTGGCCGAGGCCGAGATCGCCCTGATCCACGACACCGCATTGCGGCTGCTTGAAACGCTCGGGATGGGAAATGTCCCGGATCGGCTGCGCCGCGACCTGCTGGCGGGCGGAGCACAGACGGGCGAACAGGACAGGCTGCTGTTTCCGCGCGACATGGTTGAAAACGCCGTCGCTTCGGCGGCCAAGAGCTTTGTGTTTCACGGACGGGATGAAAACCGTTCGATCGAAGTTGGCGGAGATCGCGTGTTTTTCGGAACCGGCGGCGCTGCGGTGCAGACGCTGGACATGGGCACGGGCCTCTACCGTCCTGCCACGTTGACCGATCTGCATGATTTCACGCGCCTTCAGGATGTGTTGGATAACGTCAGCTGGTTCACCCGGTGCTGCGTTGCGACCGATGTGCCGGACGTTTTCGATCTGGATCTGAACACGGTTTACGCTTTGGTGAAAAACACGACAAAACCCATCGCGACCTCATTCACGCTTGCCGAACACGTCGCCCCGATTGTCGAAATGCTGGACATTGTCGCGGGCGGTCCGGGCGCGTTTTCCAAGCGTCCCTTTCTGAAAGCCCATATCAGCCCGGTGATCTCACCCCTGCGCTATGGCGAGGATGCGGTGGATGTCGTCTACGAATGCGTCCGGCACAATATCCCGATGTCCTGCATTACAGCGGCTCAGGCCGGGGCGACGGCCCCTGCGACTCTGGCCGGGTTCCTTGCGCAGTCATTGGCGGAAACATTGGCCAGCCTCGTGATGGTAAATACGATCCAACCGGGCTTTCCGATGGTCTTCTCAAACTGGCCCTTCATCGTCGACCTCAGAACCGGAGCGTTCGCGGGCGGCAGCGGCGAGACCGCGATCCTGAATGCCGCTTCGGCGCAGATCATCAACTGGCTGGGACTACCCTCGGGCGTTGCGGCGTCGATGACGGATGCCAAGGCAATCGATGCGCAATACGGGGCTGAAAAGGGCATGACCTCACTGGCCGCTGCCTTGGCGGGGGGTAATCTGATCTATGAGAGTTCGGGTATGACGGCCTCATTGCTGGGCGCGAGTTTCGAAGCTTTCGTTCTGGACAATGAGATGCATTCGCACACCTATCGCGCCCTTCGCGGTATTGAAGTAACCGAAGAAAACCTTGGCTTCGACGCCATTTGCCAATCCGTACTGGGCGACGGTCATTTCCTTGGCAGTTCCCATACCTACGCCGCGATGGAGCGGGATTACTTCTACCCCACGCTCGCTGATCGCAATGAACCCCGAACGTGGGAACAGGATGGTGCCAAAGACGCCTGGACCACCGCCCGCGACCGCGCGCAAGAGATTTTGGGAACGCACCACCCCGAATACCTGACGCCCGAGCAGGACGCAGAAATCCGCAAGCGATTTCGGATTTTGGCCTGACGGAATCGCCAATCTTCTGCTTGCACGCATGCCGGTACAGGATAGGCTCGGCGCTGAATATGACGGAGAAGAACAGATGGCAGACGATTTCTTTCAACCGGTTTCGGCGATGGAACTGGCCCGGTTTGCCGGTGTTCCGACCTTCATGCGCCTGCCCCAGTTGTCTAAGGATCACGCCCGGTTTGGCGAGGTCGAAATTGGCCTGGTCGGCCTGCCCTGGGATGGCGGTACGACCAACCGACCGGGCGCGCGGCATGGCCCTCGGCAGTTGCGCGATTTTTCGACGATGATCCGGGCGATGAACCCGGTTACGGGCATAGCGCCGTTTTCGTTGACCAATTGCGCGGACCTTGGGGATGTCGCGCCCAATCCGGTTGATATCGGTGACACTCTGCAACGCATAACCGCGTTCTATGCCGATCTTGTGCAACGCAAAATCGTACCGCTGACCGCCGGAGGCGACCACCTGCCAACCCTGCCGGTCCTGCGCGCGCTTGCAGCCGATGGCCCGTTAGGCCTGATCCAGTTCGACAGCCACACCGATCTGTTCGACAGCTATTTCGGAGGCCACAAATTCACCCACGGCACCCCCTTTCGACGCGCGGTCGAAGAAGGGCTGGTCGATCCCAAGCGCTTCGTTCAGGTCGGCATCCGGGGCACCGCCTATAACACCGAAGATATCGAATGGGGCGAGGTTCAGGGCATCCGCATCATTCGTATCGAGGAACTGTTCGACCGGGGCATCGACGATGTCATGGCCGAGGTTCGCCAGATTGTCGGCACCGCCCCCACCTACTGCACCTACGATATCGATTTTGTTGATCCGGCATTTGCACCGGGGACCGGCACGCCTGAAGTCGGTGGTCCCAACAGTTTCCAGGCGCAGCAGGTCATTCGCAAAATGTCCGGGCTGAACCTTGTCGGGGCCGATCTGGTCGAGGTGGCTCCGCCGTTCGATCCCAGTGGAGGAACCGCCTGGCTGGGAATCTCACTGATGTTCGAACTGCTTTGCGTGCTGGCCGAGGCCGTCGATGCGCGCCGGGCTACTTAGCCGCGACGTTTTCGGCGATCATCGAGATCATCTCGTACATGACAGCAGCCGCTGTCAACGCGGTGATGTTGTTCGGGCTGTCCTTTGTGGGCATCATGCAGACGACGTCTCCGCCCACGATGTTCAGACCACGCGCCGCGCGCAGGATGCCGACGGCCTCGTCAATGTCGAACCCCTTTTCGCCGGGTTCCAGATTGGAAACCGCAGGCGCGACTGTGGGATCAAGGCAATCCAGATCAAACGTGATATAGACCGGACGATCCCCCAGAACATCCCGCGTCTGGTCGATCACATCCTCAAGCCCGCGCTGGCGAAACTCGCGCATCGTTACGATGTTGTAGCCATAGTCGTAAGACGGCTGTAGCCAGTCCAGACTGCGCGGATGTCCCCTTAGCCCGATCTGCATGGACCGGGTCGGATCGACCTGCCCCTGATCCGCAAGATAAGCCCCCCAATGGGCGGCAGATTTCTTGGCCCCGAGGAAGTGATCGACCTTGGTGAACACATCCGTATGCGCATCCAGATGCAGAAAGCTGATCGGTTCACCGCCCGCCAGTTTTCCGCCGCCCAAAGCCTGCACAATCCCCCCAGTAATCGAGTGATCGCCGCCAACTGACACCGGGCGCGCGCCTGCCTCGTCAATGTCCTTGTAGAACGCGGTGATGCGCTCGATACAGTCTTCGTTGTCATTGGCGCGTGGAAACGGCACGTCCCCCACATCGGCAATCTTTGCGCTGTTCCACGGGTCGGTTCCAAACACCGAATGCACCCGGCGCTGCACCGCCGAGACATGACGCAAGGCCCTTGGTCCCAGATGCTGATCCCGCTCGGTCGTCCCGTTACCGGTCGAGTGCGGAACACCGACCAGCGCAATATCCTGCCCCTGCGGCCCTGTATTCGGACAGCGGAACAGGGTGGGGACACCCCACCAATACAGGTTTTCCATCATCGACTGCTCGTAACGATCCGTCATGCCATACCCCTTGAACAAAAAAACACCCCCGGCAGGGCCGGAGGTGCGTATGCCATCAAATTTTCTCGTCTTCTCGCCGGAAGGCGCCCTGAACGATACGGTCGATGACCATCGCGCAGAACAGGATCGCAAAGCCGCCCAACAGGCCCGGACCCTTGGCGGCGTATTGCAGCGCCTCAAGGATTTCCTTGCCCAGCCCGCCGCCGCCGATGAGCGAGATGATCACCACCATCGACAGGCACATCAGGATCGTCTGGTTCACCCCGGTCATGATCGACGGCAAGGCCAGCGGAATCTCGACATCCTTCAGCAATTGCCATTTCGAGGCTCCAAAGGCCACGGCGGCCTCTTTGATACTGTCGGGCACGCCTTTCATCCCCAAAGCCGTCAGGCGGATCACCGGCGGCATGCCGAAGATGATCGTTGCCAGAATACCCGGCGGGTTGCCGGTGCCGAAAAAGGCGATGATCGGGATCAGGTACACAAAGGCCGGCAGCGTCTGCATCAGGTCCAGCACCGGTTCCGCTGCGCGATAGGCGCGCTGGGATTTGCCGAACCAGATGCCCAGCGGAATGCCGAAGACGACGCACAGCAGCACCGCCGCACCCACCAGTGCGACCGTTTCCATCGCCACATCCCAATAGCCAAGCAGCGCGATATAGGCCAAGGACGACGCGGTAAAGATCGCGACCCGAGGACCCGCCGCGCGCCACGCCGTGACACAAATCACCAGCATGACAACCGGCCAGGGTGAGCCGATCAAGGCAATCGTCAGCGCATCCAGAACCGAGCGGACACCCGCGACGATCCCGTCAAAGATATCGCCACCCGCCAATGCAGCGGCGTCAATCCGCGCCTCCATCCACGATGCCAGAGACGAGTACAATGTCCCACCGCCGTCACCCAGGAAAAGCGCCGACACCTCTTGCTCCGGGAATGCGTCCAGCAATGGAAGCGAGGCGTTTACGGTGAACTTGTACACGATCAACGGCCCAATCGCCGCGATCAGAACAGCGCCCAGCACAATGTTTCGGGTGGACCGGCCGCTTTCGACGCGCGCCGGATTGACCCGCCATTTCGAGTACTGTTTTTCATACACCCGGTCGGCATAAAAGCCCTGCACCAGTTTGAACACCACCAGCATCAGCAGGCCGGTGATCAGAATTCCGGATGCTTCGGACTGCGCGGCCAATGCCCTTTCCAGACTGGTATCTGCCGCCTTTTGGATATTCTCGGCCATCCGCGTAAAGCGGTCGATATCGGATTGCTCTGTCGCCGCTGCGGCGCGGTCCAGAAACTCTTGCGCCCGCGACTGCTGAGTGGCCGCCCGGTCGGCGAATTCAGCGCCGGGGTTGCCCCACAAGCCGCGCCCGATCTGGACCCAGGCGATGATTTCAAGGATCAGAAATGTCCAGAACATCCCCCAGACAGCGCGCGACGCCGACCAGAACGGCCCCAGAACCGCCGCCCACATATTGAACGTGTTCGGCACGGCGCTGGTGGCGTCATGGATCTTGTGGAAGGTTTTGACGTAGTAGTCCCCGTTTGGACCAGCGAATTCGTGGATCGACCTGTCAAGCGCGTCGCGGTCGACCTCGATATCCGAGGCAGCAGTGACCTGTATTTCTGCGGTCATGTCAGTCATTCTTGCTTGCCTCCCTGAATTCCGCGCAGCAGGCGCGGTTTGGTCACGACGCCAACATCGGCCCCGGCATCGGTGATGACGACCGGCATGTCGGTGTTCACGGCCAAATCAATTAGCTGGTCCAGATCCGCCGCCTCATCAGCGCGCGGCGCGCCCTCCAGCGGGCCGGAATAGCTGGCGACGGGTTCCATGATCGAATGCGCCTTGACGAGTTTCAGCTTCGAGATGCCCTGCACAAACTCGCGCACATAATCGTCGGCGGGGTTCATCACGATATCCTCGGGCGTGCCGATCTGAACGATGACACCGTCCTTCATGATCGCGATCCGGTGGCCGATGCGAATGGCCTCATCCAGATCGTGAGTGATGAACAGGGTCGTTTTCTTCAGCTGCGCCACCAACGCCTTGAACTGGTCCTGAAGCTGCAGCCGGATCAACGGGTCAAGGGCCGAGAATGGCTCGTCCATCAGCAGAACCTCGGGGTCCGAGGCCAGCGCGCGGGCGATACCCACACGTTGCTGCATCCCGCCGGACAGTTCCTTGGGCAGCCGGTCCTCATACCCGGTCAGGTTCACCAGCCCAAGTGCGTGGTCCGAAACAGCCCACCGTTTGGATTTCGAAACCCTGCGGATTTCCAGCGGGTAAGCCACGTTGTCGCGCACCGAACGGTGCGGCATCAGCGCCATATGCTGAAACACCATACCGATCTGCTGGGCGCGAATGCGCCGCAACTCGGTTTCGGATATTTTCGAGACGTCATGCCCGAGGATTTCGATCTTGCCCGCCGTCGGCTCGATCAGGCGGTTCACATGGCGCACCAGTGTCGATTTGCCCGAACCAGACAGGCCCATGATACAAAAAATCTCGCCGCGCGAGACCTCAAAGCTGGCATCCTGCACGCCCACCACGCAGCCGAATTGTTCAAGGACTTCGGGCTTGGTCAGCCCTTCCTTCAGGACAGCCTCCATCGCTTCGGGCGCGCGGTTGCCAAAAATTTTCCAGACATGTTCAAGTTTTACGACGGATTCGTCCATTAGCCCCCCATAAGGCGTTGTTTTGCCAGACAGATAGGAAAAGGGCCGCAGCGAGGGTTCGCCACGGCCCCGAATGCTGGGTCAGTTGGTCAGCCAGCCGATAACGGTGTCTTCGTTTTCAGACACCCACTGCCGGGCGAAATCAGCCGCCTCGACATTGTCCACCGCCAACGCCTTGCCCATCGCGCTCAGGTCGTCGCCCTGCATCTGATAGTTGCGGAACAGAGCTGCCACTTCGGGGTAAGCCTCTTCCAGTTCCTTGGCATAGTGCAGATGCAACGTGGCCCCGTTCCATGCGGTCGAGGCTTCGGACTTCGCCAGCCAGTCCGGATCATCGGTTGGCTGCACGATGGTCCAGGTGGCGGGATCATGAGCCGGCTCTTCCAGAACGGTCAGATCCTGCGTCACGAAGATATAGTGCGGGCTATAGCAGAACCCGATCCATGGCTCTTCCGCCTTGGTCGCGTTCGCCAGATTTGCATACGCAATGGTTTCTTCATACTCGGTCATATCGAAAAGCTGATCATAACCGTATGACTTCGCGCGAATCTTTTCGACAACGGTCGAGGCCCATCCAGGCGCGCCGATCCAGACCTCGGGCGTGCCGTTCCCGTCGGTGTCGAAGATCGCGATCTTGTCCGGGTCGCTCAGGTCGTCGATGGATTTGATGTCATGCTTCTCGGCGATATAGGTCGGAACGCACATACCCTGCTCGGCCTGAACCGGTTTGTCGTTCATCACAACGGTGCCGTTATCCTTGACGTAAGTGTCGTGCAGGTTCTGCTGGTTCGGCATCCAGACCTCGGGGTGGACATGCATCGATCCGCTGTCCATCGCCTCGAAAACGATCGGGTTGGTGCCGTTCTGAAGCTCTACGTCCAGGCCCAGGTTTTCTTCGATCACAAGCTCAAGGATATGCGCCGTTGCATTGACCGAAGCCCAGTTCGGAACCCCGATTACGATGTCAGCCGCAACAGCCGGCATGGCGACCGCCATCGAGGCGCCACCCAAAAGCATCGATAGTTTGTTCATTCGATTTCTCCATGTTGAACATCTTAAGCGCACCAGACAGGTCCAACCGCCCGGCGGCGCGCTTTGGTTCTTAGTCGGCTGACACTTTCCTTGTGCTTTTGTCTTGTGCCTTGTTTTGCCGACTAAACATCTAAAGTGAAACATGCACGACCCGCCGCCATCAAGCGCCACTTAAGGCAAAGCTTGCATATGCGAAATTCATGGAATGAAGTTTCGATTTTTCAGAAATACTTGGACTTTATCGGTCGGTGCCAGACCACGCGAGCGTGCCTGTCATCAGAGCACCGATTTCGCGCCATCCGCAGCCACGGCAGGCTTTCTGGCTGAACGAAAGTAAGTGGCGGAGAGACAGGGATTCGAACCCTGGAGACGGTTTCCCGCCTACACACTTTCCAGGCGTGCGCCTTCGACCACTCGGCCACCTCTCCGTGCCGGCGATAATTGGACTATCGCCCAAGGATTTGCAAGGGGTGAATGGGGCGAATTTCAACCTTTGCCGGTCGGATCGAAAACACCCCTAAATCTCATCCCCATCCCCGTCGGACAGGTCGGCTTCGGTCATGTCGACCGGGGACGATGATGGTGTCTTTGGTTGATCGCTTTCAACCTTGGCAGCCGGTTTTGCGGGCGAAGCCGGGGCACCCAGAGCTTCCGGGCTACGCAGCCACACGTCACGCTGGGCAAAGGGAATTTCAATGCCTTCTTCAACGAAGCGCCTGTTGATTTCGTGGTTCATGTCGGACTTGACCGACAGGACCCAGTTCACGTCCCGCAGGATCGCCCTGATCTCAAAATCCAGAGAATCCGCTCCAAAGCCCTGAAACACGACGCTTGGCGCAGGATTGGCAAGAACCATGGGATGGTTGTTGGCAATCTCTCCCAGAATTTTCTCGACCCGCCGCGTATCTGTCCCATAGGCGACGCCAACCGGCACGATCACGCGACCGACGGTATTGCCGCGTGTGTAATTCGTGACGACCCCGCTGATAAGGTCCGAGTTCGGGACGATGACATCGGTTCTGTCGAAGGTTTCGATCCGTGTCGAGCGGACCGAGATGTCGCGCACATAGCCCATCATCCCGTTCACATCGATCCAGTCCCCTTTCGAGATCGGACGCTCCACAAGCAGGATGATGCCCGAGACGAAATTCGACACGATGGTCTGCAGACCAAAGCCGATCCCGACCGACAAGGCACCGGCAACGATGGCCAGCGACGACAGATCGAACCCGGCGACCACGATTGCCGATAGCGCGGCCAGAAAGACCCCGACATAGCCGGTGCCTGCCACGATTGCGTTCTGCCCACCCGGATCGATTGTGGTTTTCGGCAACAGGGAATTGCGTAACCCGCTTTGCAGCAACCGCGTCAGCCCGTAGCCGATGGTAAATATCACCACGAAGGTGAAGAAGTTGCTGGGCGAGATGGTGACGCCACCGATATCGAAACCCAGCAACAGCCGCGACCAGGCCTCGGACAGGTCGGTTTCGCGCGCGCCCCAATAGATCGCCAGAACAGGCAGAGCCAAAATCGCCATCGCAAAGCCGATGAGCACGGCGAACAGCGACTCTTTCGCCGTCTCACCCTGCCCGGTGATCCAACCGTAGACCGCGGTCAGGAACCGCTGCACGATCACCAGCGCTGCGATCAGGACCAGAGACCTGACTGCCGGATAGACGATGGCTTCGGCGGCATTCGTGTACCCCACGACGGCCAGAATCGGACTGACAATTCCCAGCAGGAACAGGGCGCGGCGCAAAAATTCGATCAGTTGGCCCAACCCCGCACCACGCGTGGTGGCGGTTGGCTCGTCGGAAGTGGCCGCGGTCTCGGAACTACGGACCTTTCGGACGCGCAGCAGCACCAGCGCCGTGGCGACGGTGACAGGGAAACCAACCACCGCCCGGGTCGCGTCCGAGATGTTTTCGATCTGATCGAACAGATCCACCATTTCGTGCAGGATCAGCAAGATCGCCAGCAGGTCGAGGTAGACCCGTATCTCGGCCACGCGATTGGCGCTCAGCCGTTTGAACCCCTGCGCCTGTTGCAGCACAAAGACCTGACGGCCAATCCAGTCGTAGTAAAGAATGATCGCCGCCCAATACGGCACTTTTTCAATCAACAGCGTGCCGCGAAAACCCGGCACGCCGGTCAGGACAATGGCTTCGACAATCAGCCAGACGCCCAGCCAGGGCAGGATAATGCGCAGCAGCGAGGTCAGAAAGGTCCAGACCCCACTGCCCTGCCCGCCCAACCGGCGCATGTAACTCGCGGCCAGTTCGGACCACGTTTTTCCGTAGAACAGCAGGACACCGGCGAATAAGACCAGCAGGAAGATTCCCAGACCCTGATTGCGCAGCTTTTCGTGAACCACATCGGTCTGAAAGTTGTTGCGGGCCTCGTTGAACAGGCTGCGCGCGGCCTCGACGATATCCTGCCAGGCCGGTCCCCAATAGACCGGATTGATCGGGGATGGGCCACGTTCCAGCAGTTCTTTCTTTTGGCGATTCCGCAGCAAATGATCGATCTCGGTGATCAGACCATTGGCGCGGCTGAACGCCTCTTCCGAGATGATTTTCGGCACCTGAAGCGCGTTCAGCTGTTCTTCCAGATGGGCGCGCAAATTTGCGATGTCTTCGGGTTCGGCCACATCCCCTTCGGGCTTGGGCCCAAGCGCGTCCAGCTGCGCCTCAAGCGTCTGAATGCGTTCGGTATTGGCCCCCCGCGCGCTGTTAAACTCATCCCGGTAGCTGTGGATTTTCGCCCGCAGATTCTCGAGCGTCGCATTCGGGGCGCGGTCGGCCTCGATCATGGATTCGGCAAGATCCGCCGTCTTGATCCAGCCCTGATAATATTCGCTTTGATCGTCGTTTAGTTGGGCCGCAACGGGGCCGCCCAGAACAATCAGGCATGTCAGGACAAGCGCAAAAAACCAGCGGACCCGCCGCAGCATCATACGTCCTCGAAGACGCCGGGAATGCTGCGCGGGGCTTCGGTCATCCAGTCGGGAACCGGCAGTTCCTTTTCGCGCAGGAATTCAGGGTTGAACAGCTTGGACTGGTAGCGCGTGCCATAGTCGCACAGGATGGTCACGATGGTATGGCCCGGCCCCAGATCCTTGGCCAGACGCACCGCGCCCGCCATGTTGATCGCGGTCGAGCCGCCCATGACAAGGCCCTCGTCGCGCAGCAGATCAAAGATGTAGGGCAGCGCCTCGTTATCGGTCATCTGATAGGCATAGTCCGGCTTGAACCCTTCAAGGTTCTTGGTGATGCGCACCTGCCCGATCCCCTCGGCGATCGAGCCACCCTCCATCGCGATCTCTCCGGTGGTGTAATAGGAATACAGCCCCGCCCCCATCGGATCGACCAGAGCGATCTTGACGCCCTTGGGCTGCAACGCATCCGCCACACCGGCCAACGTACCGCCCGACCCCACGGCAGACACAAAACCGTCGACCTTGCCACCAGTCTGTTCCCAGATTTCCGGCCCGGTGGTTTCCACATGCGCCTGCCGGTTGGCCACATTGTCGAACTGATTGGCCCAGATCGCGCCATTGGGTTCGGTTTGCGCCAGTTCCTCGGCCAGACGGCGGGAATAGTGCACAAAGTTGTTCGGGTTGCGATACGGCGCGGCCGGAACCTGCACCAGTTGCGCCCCGGCAAGGCGCAGCATGTCTTTTTTCTCTTCCGACTGGGTTTCGGGGATCACGATCACGGTCTTGAACCCCATCGAGGCCCCGACCAGCGCCAAGCCAATGCCCGTGTTGCCCGCCGTACCTTCGACAATCGTGCCGCCCGGTTTCAGCTCGCCCCGCGCGACCGCATCCCGAATGATGTAAAGCGCCGCGCGGTCTTTCACGGACTGGCCGGGGTTCATGAACTCGGCCTTGCCGAGGATTTCGCACCCGGTCTCTTCACTGATGCGGCGCAGCCGGATCAACGGTGTTTTTCCTACTGCGTCGGCAAGGTCTCGTGAAATGCGCATGGCACCCTCATGTCATTTGGTATCAAAGGAGATTTACAGCCGCGATCCAACAACCACAAGCGCGATAGTCAGGACCGCAGCCGGTCGCGGTGGCGCGCCAGCCAATGCGACAGGTTCAGCAGTTGTAAGTCCTTGAAAACATGCCGATCAACCATGTCGATAAATTCATCGTAAGGCAGGATCCGGCTGCGAATGTCCTCGCCCTCGGCCTCCACCCCACCGGCTTCTGCCGTTTTGGTCAGATCGCCCAACCCGACATAGAAATACAAGTAGCCCGTGGACGACCCGCTTGAGGAATAAGCCCCGCCGGCATATTCCAGCGCGTCAACCTTGACGCCGGCCTCTTCCATCATCTCGCGATGCGCGGCCTGTTCGGGCGTCTCGCCGGGGTCGATCATCCCCGCGACGGCTTCCCACAACCAGGGTTCCGGATCGTCGATCAAATAGACCGGAGGTCTGAACTGTTCGACCAGCAGAACCAGATCGCGCACTGGGTCGTAGGGCAGCACAGCCACGGCGCTGCCCTGCATCAGGCTGGCGCGTTTCAGAACCGGGCCCATGGTGCCATCATGCTGGCGGTGCTGAAGATCGATTTCCTCCATCCCGAAATAATCGACATAGGCGCGTTTGTGGCGATGCACGATCACGTCCTTGGCGGGATCTCTGGGATCACCGGTTTTGCGTTGCCGCGCCATCAGCTTGGCCCAGGCACGGGTCTGAATGGCCCGCACATTGCGCACCATGTCCTGCGGATCGATACGCCCGAAATAGGCCATCTCTTCTTCGGCGGCCAGAACGGTCAACTCGCCCCGGGCATCCACCCAATCTTGCAGCGACCACACATCGCCTGCCGTCCATGTGCCCGGGGCCGGAAAAAAGACCTGTGCTTCGGCGCGTGTTCCATCGTCCAGATTCACCTGCAGCGGTTGCAGATCATAATCGAACCCGCCTTCGTAATAGGCCAGCCGCTCGATATCGCCCTTAGTCAGGCCGCGAACAAAAAGCCCCTGCGCCGTGCCGCCCGGTTCCTTGCGGATCATCGGGAAATCTTGCCCCTGCACCGCGCGCACGCAATGATCCGGAAGGCGCGCTGAAAATGTCTGCAGCGAGGACGCCTCGCGCCCGAGGACACGTTCAAGAAGCGGTACGTGCCGCAGCGTGCCGTAGAAGAACAAATCTGACACGGAATGATACTCTCATGTTGGGGATGCAGTTTACCGCCAGCGGCGGCCCGCTTCTTCGGTTGCCAGACCGGCGATCAAAGCCCCGACGGCCAGCGTGATCAGAATTTCCGGAACCAGCAATTGCTGGCCGAATTCGATGCCGATGACGAAAATGGCTTTCACAGCCTCGAACGGGCCGTCATAGCGATGGCGCATCGCTAGGCGGAACATCTCGTTGCAGCCCTGCACGAACAGGGCCCAGAACACCAGCGAGGCCACACCCGTCAGGCCATTGTTTACGCCCGCTGTCCAACCCCTGCCCGCGCGCTTGCCCATGATGGCCCAGCCGCAGATCCAGCCCAACGCGATGTTGACGTACACGAAATAGCCATAGTCTTTGCCCTCGTCCCCGTTGTCCATGATCATGCCGGACACGATAAAGGCCACCACCACAAGACATACAGCGGCAACTAATCGCGGGGCATTGGGCATTCCGGGGTCCGTTCGTTAACTTGGCTTTGCTATTGTGATCTGTGTCACATCGCAATTACCGGTGTCAAAGGCTGCGCCGCATGCGGTCAAATAATAATTCCACATGCGGCGAAAACGCTCATCAAACCCCAATTCCGAAATCTGATCCCATTTGTCATTGAACGTGTCGTACCAACGGCGCAGCGTCAGGTCGTAACTCTGGCCGAACTCCTTGGATCGCACGACGTTGAGACCGGCCTGATTGATCTCTTGTTTCAGGATTGTGGGTGACGGCAACATGCCACCCGGAAAGATATATTTCTGAATGAAATCAACGCCGTTTTTGTAAAAGTCCCACCGGTGATCGCCGACGGTGATGATCTGCAGCGTGGCCTGCGCGCCCGGCTTCAGCCGCTCTCGCACCGTTTCGAAATAGACCGGCCAGTATTTCTGGCCAACCGCCTCGAACATCTCGATCGAGGCGATGCCGTCATATTCGCCGCGCTCATCACGGTAATCCTGCAGCTTGAACTGAACAAGATCGGAAAGTCCTGCGTTTTCAATTCGTTTTTTGGCGAACTTCAACTGTTCCTTGCTGATGGTCAGACCCGTGACCCGCAAGCCACGCTCTTTGGCGGCATATTCCGCGAAACCGCCCCAGCCGCAGCCGATTTCAAGGATGTGATCGCCGGGTTTGGCCCCCATCTCATCCACAAGGCTGGCATACTTGGCGGTCTGCGCCTTCTCAAGGCTCTCCTGCCCGGTTTCGAACAAGGCGCTGGAATAGGTCATCGTGTCGTCTAGCCACAGACCGTAGAAGTCATTTCCCAGATCGTAGTGGTACGAGATATTCTTTTTCGCCTGCGTACGATTGTTTCGATGCAGCCAGAACCGCAGCCGCTCATAAGCCTGCACAAGAAACCGCCCGGTGAAACCGTCATAAACCGTTTCCGTGCCCAGATGCACGAGATCCATGAAAGAGCGCAGGTCGGGCGTGCTCCAATGGCCGTCCAGATACGCGTCAGAAAACCCCAGTTCGCCCTCGCGGATCAAGCGCGCGAACACGTCGCCGTCATGGATATCGACCTGCGCGACGGGCCCCGGCTTTTCACCTTCGCTGCGGAAGGTGCGGCCATCGGGCAGAGTGATGTCCAGCCGCCCGGACTCCATCTTGCCCAGCATTCTGAACACCTGCGCGAAATATCTGGGCAGGTTTTTCTGCCCCTCGGTGGTTGTCAGGATCATCCGCTCTCCCCTCTGCGGTCTGTGATAAAAGCTAGGGCGGGATTCCGTTTGTGGCAAGTTTTCAATTCCTTACCGGCTTTTTCGGCCTTCATACGCCGCAAGCGCGCGGCGACGCCCCTCAGCCAGATCAACAACGGGCGGTGGGTAGTCGGCACCGCGCCGCAATCCCCATGAGACCGGCACCGCATCGAAATAGGAAAGCGCCGTTTCGGTCGGATCGGCTCGCCCTTCAGCGATCCAGCGCCGCAGATAGGACCCGTTTGGGTCGAAACGTTCTTGCTGAGTCTGCGGGTTGAAGATCCGAAAAAAGGGTGAGGCATCCGGGCCGGACCCGGCCACCCATTGCCAACCCATCGCATTGGCCGCCGGGTCCCAGTCGATCAGGCAGTCCTCGAACCACTGCATTCCGATTTTCCAATGAGTCATCAGGTGCTTGGTCAGATAACTTGCCACAATCATGCGGGCGCGGTTGTGCATCCGGCCCGTGACGTACATTTCGCGCAGACCTGCGTCGACAACGGGAATGCCGGTTCGGGCCCGCCGCCAAGCTGTGACATGCTGGTGTCCGGCATCCTCATTCCATGGAAACGCGTCCCAGTCCGGCTTCCAGTTCCCGGTCAGCAGATGCGGCGTGTGATACATCAGGTGATACGCAAACTCACGCCACACAAGTTGGCGCAGGAACGCCCCGGTCCCCGGCGTGCCCATCATTGCGGCGCGCTGGACGAAGTGCCAGACGCTGCGCGGCCCGATTTCCCCCAATGACAGGTATTCCGACAAGTTGGACGTGCCATCAAGGTCCAGCCGGTCCCGATTATCGGAATACTGGCCGACATTAGTCAGGAACGCGTTCAGATGCTCATGAGCCGCGTGTTCACCCGGTTGAACATAGGGGCGCACAACCTGCGCACCGCGCTGCATTCCGGCCCCCATGGCCCAATCGTCAAGCCTGTCGGACGCAAGCCATGCATCAGGCGCGTTCAGCCGGGATGGGGGCGCATTTGGGGCCGGAACGTCCCGGTCCTGCACCGCCCGCCACATCGGCGTGAATACGCGAAAGGGTTGGCCGGTTTTGGTGGCAACCGTCCACGGTTCGAACAAAAGGTGCCCTGCGAATGACTTCGCATTCACTCCAGAGGCAGGCAGGGAAGATTTGACCTTGGTATCCCGCGCAATCGCGTCCGGGTCATAGGCGCGGGTCCAGTAGACATCCTTCGCCCCCGTCTCGGCCACCAAACGCTGCAGTTCGCGCAAGGCCTCGCCCCGGCGCAGGATCAGGCGGCTTCCCAGTTGTTTCAGCGCGGCAGAAAAGACCCCCAGCCCCTGCCCCAGACGCCATTTCGGGGCCGCGCCCAACCGCTCAGCAAGTTCGTCCAGAATGTAAACCGGAAGGATCGGACGGCCCGTTTCCACGGCCGCCTGCAATGCAGGGTGATCCGAGACACGCAGATCGCGCCGAAACCACAGTATGACCGGAGGTTGCGTATCCATGACTGCCCGCCTTTTTCCTGTTTACGAGGCAGGTCAAGGCCCGGATCATAAAACGCGATCAAGGGCTTCCAAAAGCTGATCAATCTCGTGCTTTGCCGTGTAATGCGTGAAGCTGACCCGCAACACGCCCTGCGCCGGATCGACCCCCATCGCCTGCAACGGACGCACGGCGTAGAAGTCCCCGCCACCGGCCATGATGTTGTGCTTTGCCAGTTCGGCGGCGACAGGTTCTGCCGGACAACTAAGCGCAACGGCAACGGTCGGAGCCCGCCGGGTGGCATCTGATGTACCGATCAAACGCACAGCGTTTCTGTCCTTCAAAGCATCCAGCACGGGTTGCAGCAACTCGACCTCATGCATTCGCATCAAGTCGTGAACAAAGGCCCCCTGCGCCGCTGCGCCGCTTTCTGGCCCGCCGTGATGCGCGCTCAAAGCCTCGATGTAATCCGCCATTCCGGCGCTTGCCGCGATCTGGGCGTGGTCCGGACCTGCCGGGGTGAACCTTTTGTAAAGTACATCGCCGTTAAAGTAATGCGCCTGGTTTGGCAGCAACTCTCCGACTGTGCGCCGGATGACCATCAGGCCCTGATGCGGGCCATAAGTTTTGTAGGCCGAGAACAGATAGATATCCGGCCCCAGATCGCCCACGTTCGGGAACCCGTGCGGCGCATAAGACACGCCATCGACGCAGACAAATGCGCCCGCCGCGTGGGCGATTGCCGTGATCTCGGTCACCGGATTGATCTCACCCACGACGTTCGAGCAATGCGGGAAACAGACCAGACGCACCTTTTCGTCCAGCAATTCCTCAAGGTCCTGCGGGTTCAGAGAGCCGGTCTCGGGGTCGATCTGCCATTCCCGCACCTCGACGCCATCATCCGCCAAACGCCGCCAAGGTCCGGAATTGGCCTCGTGATCCTGATTGGTCACCACAATCGCCTCGCCGGGGCTCAGCCACTGCCGGAACGCCTGCGCCAGAACATAGGTGTTTTGCGTGGTCGACGGGCCAAAGCTCAGCTCATCCGTATCGACGCCCAGAATTGCGGCCAATCGGGTGCGGGCCTCGTCCATCTCTTCGCCCGCCAGACGGCTGACCTCAAACGGGTGATCGGGTTGAACTTTACGCTGAACGTAGAACCGGGTCAGCCGGTCTATTACCGGCTTGCAGGTATACGAGCCACCCGCGTTTTCAAAAAACGCCTGCCCCTGCAGAGCGGGTTCGGAAAAGGCCGGGAATTGCGCCCGAACGAAATCGATATCCAGAGTGCTCATGGCCACTCACTCCTCATTCGTCTTGTAGAGATGCCTGCTGGCAGCGCCGGATATGTCGGACGTTGCAGCGGGTCTTCTGGTCTGGCCGAGTTAGGAATACGACAAGACTTCAGCCCTGAACTTTGGTGTATGTGCCCTCGCCCGCCAGAATGCCCCGGAACCCGCCCGGCTCATCCAGCCCGAACACAATCAGCGGAAGGTTGTTGTCGCGCGCCAGCGCAATGGCCGAGGCATCCATGACGCGCAACCGTTTGGCCAGAACATCGTCATAAGAAACAGTGTCATAGCGCACGGCGTCGGCGTGAACCTTGGGGTCTTTGTCATACACGCCGTCCACACCATTCTTACCCATGAAGATCGCCTGACAGGCCATTTCGTTCGCGCGCAGGGTCGCGGCGGTATCGGTGGTGAAATACGGGTTGCCGGTCCCGGCTGCAAAGATGCAAACCCGTTTCTTTTCGAGGTGGCGCACCGCGCGGCGGCGAATATAGGGTTCGCACACTTCATCCATGCGGATGGCCGAGATGACACGGGTGAACACTCCGATTTCCTCAAGCGCGGACTGCATTCCAAGCGCATTCATGACCGTTGCCAGCATTCCCATATAGTCCGCCGTCGTCCGCTCCATCCCCTGGGCCGAGCCGCTGAGGCCGCGAAAGATGTTACCGCCGCCAATGACCATGCAAATCTCAACGCCCAGATCGTGAACCGACTTCACCTCTTGCGCGATGCGCTGAACGGTCGGTGGGTGCAGGCCGAATCCCTGATCGCCCATCAACGCCTCGCCCGAGATTTTCAACATGACACGATTGTACTTGGTTTTCGGGGGTTCGGCGGTTTCGACGGGCTGGGAAAGGGTCATGTTGCGCTCCGGGCTGGCACGGGTTTATTTGCGGCGCAAAATGAAGCAAAAACACCGCAGGTTCAATGCGGATACTGAGGAATAAGGCAACCCGGAATGACCAATAGCCCGGCTGCGGATATTTGGGACAGGCTTCCGCCGATCCCGCAGGACAAGCCGGTGCTGATCGCCGGTCCGACGGCCTCGGGGAAATCCGCGCTGGCGCTGGAGATTGCCGACAGGTTCGGAGGCGTCATCGTCAATGCCGACGCCAGCCAGGTTTACGACTGCTGGCGGATCATCTCTGCACGCCCGTCGCCCGAGGAAGAAGCACGCGCGCCGCACAGGCTCTATGGGCATGTCGCCTATGATCAGGACTATTCCACCGGTCATTGGCTGCGCGAAGTGATCCCCCTGTTGGGCGCGGATCAGCGACCGATCATCGTTGGCGGCACGGGGCTGTATTTCACCGCCCTGACCGAAGGCATGGCCGAAATCCCCGCTACGCCGCAGGAAACCCGCGCGACCGCCGATCAGATGACGACCAAGGCATTGATCGCGGGCGTGGACGCGGAAACGCTTGGCCGGATCGACACAGACAACCGCGCCCGCGTCCAACGCGCTTGGGAGGTTCAGCAGGCCACCGGCCGCAGCCTTGCATCCTGGCAGGCCGATACGCCACCGCCGGTTCTGCGGTTGGAAAACACGATTCCCATTGTCTTTGACGTTGAAAAAGACTGGCTTTTGAACCGCATAACGCGCCGTTTTGATTTGATGCTCGACATGGGCGCGCTGGACGAGGTGGCGGCGATGCGGGACCGGTATGACCGGTCTCTGCCTGCCTGCAAGGCGATAGGCGTGCCGGAACTCATGGCCTATCTGGACCGGGAAATGACGCTGGAACAGGCGCGCGAGCGGGCCACGATCTCAACCCGTCAATTCGCGAAGCGCCAGCGCACCTGGTTTCGCGCCCGGATGAAGAACTGGAATCACATCGATTTCTCAAAATGATACTTCCCACTGTTGATTCGGCGGCGGGTTAACTAAGCGCGACCGCGGGCTAGGCTGACAGTTTTCCCGGCAAACGACAGATTGTTCCCCGGTCGGCACCGTTTCAATCCCCCCGACAGCGCCCCTGTTGCTCTGCCAGCAAAGGCGAGCGCATCGTCCGGATGTCGCTTTTAGACCGTGAATGTCGATTTCCAACATTGACCTATAGGGAATTCTGGTGCCGAATATGGCCATGGGGATGTTGAGAATCCAAAAAAGAAAACCCATCGACCTACCCTTTGGCGCTCACCACGCCGGGTAGATCAATAACTTCACGACAAAAACAAAGACCTCACAGGGAGAAACACAATAATGAAAAATCAGACTTTGACCGGCTCACCGGTTCATTGGGCTGCAGAAATGCACGCGAAGGAGTATCGCGAAGGCAATCTGAACCGACGCGAGTTTCTGGCGCGTGTAACCGCGCTGGGTGTGGCCGTGCCGGCGGCCTATGGCATGATCGGTCTGCAAACGCCTGCCGCAGCGGCGGAACCGCAGCGTGGCGGCACCATCCGCTATCAGATGGAAGTGCGCGCCCTGAAAGACCCGCGCACCTTTGACTGGACCCAGATCGCGACCTTCACCGCAGGTTGGCTGGAGTACCTTGTCGAATACAACAACGACGGTTCGTTCAAGCCGATGCTGCTGGAAAGCTGGGAAGCCAATGACGACGCCACCGAATACACGCTGAACGTCCGCAAAGGCGTGAAGTGGAACAATGGCGACGATTTCACCGCTGAGGACGTGGCGCGCAACATCACCGGTTGGTGCGATTCGTCGGTTGAAGGCAACTCGATGGCGTCGCGCATGGCGTCGCTGGTTGACGAAAGCACCCAGAAAGCTGCGGATGGTGCCATCACCGTTGTCGATAGCCATACCGTGAAGCTGAAGTGCAATGCGCCGGACATCACGATCATCCCCGGCATGGCCGACTATCCGGGTGCCATCGTCCACAGCAGCCATGATCCCGACACTATGCTGGACAATCCGATCGGCACGGGCTTCATGATCCCAGAAAGCCACGAAGTCGGCGTTAAGGGCGTACTGGTTCGCAACGAAGGTTTCGACTGGTGGGGCTATGAGGCCGGCAAAGGCGGCTATATCGACCGGATCGAGTTCATCGACTACGGCACCGACCCCGCAGCTTTCCTGGCCGCGTACGAGGCCGAAGAGATCGACATGAACTGGGAATCGGTTGGCGAATTCGTCGATATCTTTGACGGCATCGGCCTCGTCCGCTCGGAAATCCCGTCGGGCTTTACCATCGTCATTCGTCCGAACCAGCTGGCCGAAGACGCCGATGGCAACAAGATCTACGGCGACAAACGCGTGCGTCAGGCGCTTGCCATGGCGGTCGACAACGCGGTCTGTCTTGAGCTTGGCATGTCCGGCTATGGTATCGCGGCCGAAAACAGCCATGTTGGCCCGATGCACCCCGAGTATGACTCGTCGATCACCCGTATTCCCTACGATCCGGCTGCAGCCAAGGCGCTGATGGACGAAGCGGGTATGGGCGACTTCGAACACGAAGTACAGTCGATCGACGATGACTGGCGCCGGAACACCACCGCCGCGGTTGTTGCTCAGCTGAACGACGCGGGCATCAAGGCCAAGCACACGGTTCTGCCGGGCTCGACTTTCTGGAACGACTGGACCAAGTACCCCTATTCCTCGACCAACTGGAACCACCGTCCGCTAGGCACGCAGATTCTGGCGCTGGCCTACAAGTCAGGCGTGGCGTGGAACGAATCCGGCTTCGCGAATGAGGAATTCGATACGCTTCTGGCCCAGGCGAACTCGATCTCGGATGTGGATCAGCGCCGCGAAGTCATGGCCAAGCTGCAGGCGATCATGATCGAAGAAGGCGTTGTCATCCAGCCTTACTGGCGGACCGCGATGCGCCACCACCGGGACAATATGGTCGGTGTCGAGAAACATATCGCAGACCTGCCGCAACTTTATAAATTCGGCCTCGTTTCCTAAGCCGAAGTTACAGGGGCCGCGCCATTCAGGTGCGGCCCTTTCGTCCTGCATACGGCGACATAAAAACAGCGACGCGTGAAACCATGACGAATTCACGCTGGCCGACCAACAGGGGCTAACATGGGACTTTTTATTCTAAGGCGCGTCGGCATCATGCTTTTGACAGCATTGTGTCTGACATTCCTGGTCTTCTTTCTGACCAACCTCTACCCGAACCTCGAAAAGCTAGCCAAAACACAAGGCAACTTCCGCATGTCGGACGAGCAAGTCGCCAGCTTCCTTGAGAAGGGCGGGTATCTTCAGCCGGTGCCGATAAAATACGGTGAATGGCTGGGCGTTCTGCCGTCCTACCGGCACACGAATGACGACGGCACCGTTCAGGGCAGATGCATTCTGCCGGGACAGTCCGCCGAAGAGGCACCGAGTTTCTGCGGTATCCTGCAGGGGTACTGGGGGTATTCGACGGTCTTTAAAGAAGAAGTCTCGACCGTTGTCGGCAACCGGCTGGCTCTGACCGGTCGGCTGATGTTCTGGGTGATGTTGCTGATGGTCCCCTCGGCCCTGATCCTAGGCATTCTGGCGGGGATGAAAGAAGGATCGGCCACCGACCGCACGCTGTCGACCTTTGCGATCACGACGACAGCGACGCCAGAATATGTTTCGGGCGTGATCTTCATCGCGATCTTCACCTCATCCGCAGTCGGATTGAAATGGTTCAAGGGCACCGCCACACAGGCGATGGAGAACCCGACATTCGAGAACTTCTTTCTGCCGGTGCTGACCATCGCGCTTTACGGGATGGGCTATATCGCCCGCATGACCCGCGCCTCGATGACCGAGGTGATGACGGCGCAATATATCCGCACCGCGCGTCTGAAAGGCGTGTCTTTCCCGAACATCGTCATGAAACACGCGCTGCGCAATGCGCTGATCGCGCCGTTTACCGTCATCATGCTGCAGTTCCCATGGCTGCTGAACGGCGTGGTGATCGTCGAAACCCTGTTCAACTACAAAGGGTTCGGCTGGGCGCTGGTTCAGGCGGCGGGCAATAACGACATCCAGCTCTTGCTGGCGATCTCGGTCGTGTCGGTCTTTGTGGTGCTGGTGACGCAGCTGATATCGGATATCGGCTATGTCTACCTTAACCCGCGCATTCGCATCGCTTAAGGAGGGATAGATTATGGAACCACTTACCTGGACCGGCTCTATCGCCTTCCTCAACCCGATCTTTGCGCTTGCGCTGAGTCTGATGGTGCTGTCCATCGTCGTCTGGATGCTGGCCAGCATCGTGCTGCCCGAGGATCAGATGACGGTCAACCCGGATGGCACGCTGACCTCGAACTCGAACGCCCGGATCATGATACAGTTCGCGCTGCGCTACAGCTTTCTTGCCAGTGTCGGGATCGCGCTTGCCTATATCGTCCTTGGCATCCTGATGGGCACCGGCGCCGGGATCATCGGCGCGATTTCCCAACAGTTCCTGCCGGTTTGGCTGTCGCTGATCATTCTTTATGCCATGTCGATCGCTTTCAAACGCAAGCTGGGCCTGTATGGCAAACTGTTTGACAGTCCCATCGGCATGATCGGTTTTGGCCTTGTGATGTTCTGGGTTTTCACCGGGATTTTCGGCGCGCTTGACCTGATCGTGACACATGACTCGCTGTCGCAGGTCTCGGGCATGAAGAACAAGGTGCCGGGAACGCCCCTGCCCAATCTGGAAGAGGGTCAGTACGCCTGGTATCTTCTGGGCGGTGACAACCTGGCGCGCGACGTCTTTAGCCGCATGGTCAAAGGCGCGTGGATCGTAGTGCAGATCGCACCACTGGCGACGATGTTTGCGTTCATGGTCGGCATCACGCTGGGCCTACCCGCCGGTTATTATGGCGGACGGCTGGATACGCTGCTGTCCTTCCTGGCGAACCTGATCCTGGCCTTCCCCGTGATCCTGCTGTTCTACCTGCTGGTGACGCCCGAGATCGTTGCGACCGGTGTGCCGAACTATATGGCGGCCGTGCTGTTCGTGTTCCCGATCATCTTCCTGGGCGTCCTGCTGAACTCGCGGTACTACACGCGGCCGAACTTCCGGACGCCGCTGTTGATCGGGGTTCTGGGCGTGGCGCTGTGGCTCTATCTGTCGCTGATTTCGACCAAGGGCTACATCATCAACACCGACAGCTACAGCATCTGGGGACTGCCGACCTATCTGGATCTGTTCGACATTCCAGGCGGTATTCTGGTGGTGTTCGTCTCGGTGGTGTTCGTGAACTCACCCACGGTGTTCCGCATCGTGAGGGGTCTGGCGCTGGACATCAAAACCCGCGACTACGTGGCTGCGGCGCAAACCCGAGGCGAAGGCCCGTGGTACATCATGCTGTGGGAGATCCTGCCCAACGCACGTGGCCCGCTGATCGTCGATTTCTGTCTGCGCATCGGCTACACGACCATCCTGCTGGGAACCTTGGGTTTCTTCGGGCTGGGTCTGCCGCCGGAAAGCCCGGACTGGGGGTCCACGATCAACGAGGGGCGCAAGCTTCTGTCGATCTACCTGCACCCTGCCCTTCCGCCTGCGCTTGCCTTGTTGTCACTGGTTCTTGGTCTGAACCTGCTGGCGGACGGTCTGCGCGAAGAAAGTCTGAAGGACTGATGTGATCAAGGCCGGGGGCTCTGCCCCCGGAACCCCGAGATATTTTTAGCCAGATGAAGGGGATCCCCCGGACTCTCGCGAGGAGTAACAAGATGAACAAACTGGCGGATTATGACGGGCCAATTCTCGAGATCGACAAGCTGTCGATTTCATTCTTTACCCGGCTGAGGGAAATTCCCGCCGTGATGGATTTCTCTGTCAGCGTGCAGCCTGGTGAGGCTGTGGGGCTGGTGGGTGAATCCGGTTGCGGCAAGTCTACGGTGGCGCTGGGCGTCATGCAGGATTTGGGCAAGAACGGACGCATCGTGGGTGGCACGATCAAGTTCAAGGGCCGCGATCTGAGCGAGATGACGACCGAGGAACTGCGCGACATTCGTGGCAACGAGATCGCGATGATCTATCAGGAGCCGATGGCCTCGCTGAACCCGGCGATGAAGATCGGCAAGCAGCTGATGGAAGTGCCGATGATCCACGAGGGCGTAGGACAGGAAGAGGCATACGCCCGCGCGCTGGAGGTGGTGACAGATGTGCGCCTGCCCGACCCCGAGCGGATGCTGAACTCGTTCCCGCACCAGCTTTCGGGCGGGCAGCAGCAACGCATCGTGATCGCGATGGCGCTGATGTCGAAACCGGCGCTTTTGATTCTGGACGAACCGACGACCGCGCTGGACGTGACCGTTGAGGCCGCGGTGGTCGAACTGGTCAAGGATCTGGGCAAGAAATACGGCACCTCGATGCTGTTCATCTCGCACAACCTTGGTCTGGTTCTGGAAACCTGCGACCGGCTCTGTGTGATGTATTCCGGCGAGGCGGTCGAGCGCGGCTCGATCCACGATGTGTTCGACGAGATGCAGCACCCCTACACGCAGGCGCTGTTCCGCTCGATCCCCCTGCCTGGTGCCGACAAGAATGCACGGCCTCTGGTGGCGATTCCGGGGAACTTCCCGCTGCCGCATGAACGCCCGCCGGGGTGTAACTTTGGCCCTCGCTGCGACTATTTCGAGGAAGGTCGCTGCGATGCACAGGCCATTTTGATGGAAGCCGTTCCCGGCAATGACCGTCACCACACCCGGTGTCTGAAGTTCAAAGAGATCGACTGGAACGCGCCGATCACCGTTGGTGAGCAGAAAGAAAAAGCCGAAATTGGCCGCACTGTCCTGAAGATGGACAACCTCAAGAAATACTATGAGGTCGCCGCAAACGCCCTGTTCGGCGGTGGCGCAACGAAGGTGGTCAAAGCCAACGAGACATTGAGTTTTGAGGCGCATGAATCCGAAACCCTTGCCATCGTCGGTGAATCCGGCTGCGGCAAGTCGACCTTTGCCAAGGTTCTGATGGGTCTGGAAACCGCCACGGACGGGCAAATCCTACTGGACAACCGCAACATCGAAGCCGTGCCGATCGAAGAGCGCGATGCCAAGACTGTGGGCGAGGTTCAGATGGTGTTCCAGAACCCCTTTGACACTCTGAACCCGTCGATGACGGTGGGCCGGCAGATCATCCGGGCGCTGGAAATCTTTGGCGTCGGCAATTCCGAGGCCGAGCGTAAGAAGCGGATGCTGGAACTGCTGGATCTGGTGAAGCTGCCTCGTGCCTTTGCAGACCGCATGCCACGGCAGTTGTCGGGCGGGCAGAAACAGCGCGTCGGCATCGCCCGTGCCTTTGCCGGGGACGCGCGGATCGTTGTGGCGGATGAGCCGGTCTCGGCGTTGGACGTGTCGGTTCAGGCCGCCGTCACCGACCTGCTGATGGAGATTCAGCGCGAACACAAGACCACGCTGCTGTTCATCAGTCACGATCTGTCGATTGTCCGCTACCTCAGCGACCGGGTGATGGTGATGTATCTGGGCCATGTGGTCGAGCTTGGGTCGACGGATCAGGTATTCGCACCGCCCTACCACCCCTATACCGAGGCGTTGCTGAGCGCGGTGCCCATCGCGGATACGTCGATTGAAAAGGAACATATCGTTCTGGAAGGCGATATTCCGTCGGCGATGAATCCTCCGCCCGGTTGCCCGTTCCAGACGCGGTGCCGCTGGAAGTCCGAGGTTCCGGATGGTCGGTGTGAATCGGACGTGCCTCCGGTCAAGACGCTGGCGGACGGGCATCAGGTCAAATGTCACCTGGCCGAGGATGTTCTTGCCCGTATGGAGCCGGTTATCAAAATCGCCGCCGAATAACGGAAGCGGAAACGAAAAGGACCAGCGCTGCGCTGGTCCTTTTTCATTCCATGAGGCTAAGCGTCAGCCGCCCCAGATCACCCGCACATAGTTCTGGGTTTCCTTGTATGGTGGCACACCGCCATGCCGTTCCACAGCCTCGGGGCCTGCATTGTAAGCGGCCAGCGCAAGCTTCCAGGATTTGAATTTCCGGTACTGCCAGGACAGGTAGCGGGCGCCACCCTCAAGGTTTTGCTTCGGGTCATGCGGGTTTACGCCCAACAACTCGGCCGTCTGCGGCATCAGCTGCGCCAGACCCAACGCCCCTTTGTGGGATTTCGCATGCGGGTTCCAGCCGCTTTCCTGTTGAACGAGGCGCAAAAACAGATCTTCGGGCACGCTGTGCAGGCGCGCGGCGTTGCGGGCCAGTGCCAGATACTCACCCCGATACTTTCCGGTGTAGCGCTTGTTGAACGTGCTCTGCGATGTCTTCGGCTTAAGCCGCGCGGAATCGCGGTATTGCGTCGCGGCGCGACCGTCCAACACTTTGGCCTGCTTCAGAAAAATGTCCTTACGGCTTTTCGAGGACAGCGTTTCCGCCTGCGCAGGGCCAACTGCCAGCGCAAAACACGCAACCGTAAAACCAACTACCAGAGATCGCATAAATGCCTATCCTGCCCGTTCAAAACCAGTCGGAGTATAGGTATTCCAGACAAAAATGAAAGCTTGGTAAAGGCCACCCTAAGAAATCAGCCCGCAGGTGTGGCTATCAACCATGTTTTAACCACGATGCAGGCCGTATAGGGTCACTCTGAAACACAGCGCCAGATTCGGCGCATCCTAGGTAGAACAGAACGGGGAAATATATGGCAGGCTCAGTCAACAAGGTCATTCTGGTGGGCAATCTTGGCCGCGATCCTGAGGTCCGGACATTCCAGAACGGTGGAAAAGTCTGCAACCTGCGCGTTGCGACCTCTGAGACATGGAAAGACCGCAACACGGGCGAGCGCCGGGAACGCACCGAATGGCACACCGTCGCAATCTTCAACGAAGGCCTGGTTCGGGTGGCCGAGCAATATTTGCGCAAAGGGTCCAAGGTTTATCTGGAAGGGCAGCTTCAGACCCGTAAGTGGCAGGATCAATCCGGTCAGGATCGCTACTCGACCGAGGTCGTTCTGCAAGGGTTCGGCTCGACTCTGGTGATGTTGGATGCGCGCGGTGAAGGCGGCGGCGGCCAGTCGGGCGGATATGGCGGCGGACATGGCGGCAGCGGGTATGGCGACCCCTATGGCGGCCAGTCCAGCGCGCCTGCGCCGGCCTCGGGCGGAATCGACGACGACGAGATTCCGTTCTAACCAAAACGGAGACACAACATGACATGGTCCTTCTCACTCGGCCGCCTGCTTGGGTCCGAACTGAGGGTCCATGTCACCTTTTTCCTGCTTTTGGCCTGGATCGGGTTTGCCGCCTATAACAATGGCGGCTGGCCCGCAGCGGTCGAAAACCTGATTTTCGTTCTTCTGCTTTTTGCCTGCGTCGTGGCACATGAATTCGGCCACGCGCTGATGGCGCGGCGCTATGGCATCAAGACCCCCGACATCACCCTGCTGCCCATCGGCGGGCTGGCGCGGCTGGAGCGGATGCCCGACAAACCGATGCAGGAGGTCTGGGTGGCGCTGGCCGGACCTGCCGTCAATATCGTCATATGGCTCGTGCTGGTCGTTCTGGGCGCTGGCATGCCTTATGAAACCATCACCCAGATCGACTCGCCCAATGCGGGGTTTCTGAACCGGCTGGCCTATATCAACCTGCTGCTGGCCGCGTTCAATATGATCCCCGCCTTCCCGATGGATGGGGGCCGTGTGTTCCGGGCGTTGCTGTGCCTGCGGATGGACCGCGTCAAGGCCACCCGCGTTGCGGCCTTGGGCGGACAGATCGTCGCCGTCGGGCTCGGGTTTCTGGGGCTGAGCTCTGGCAACCCGATCCTTGTCCTGATCGCGGTTTTCGTGTTCATCGCAGCCAATGCCGAAAGCCAGGATGTTGCGCTGCGATCCGTGGCGCGCCGCGTTTTGGCGCGGGATGCCATGATCACCGAGTTTCACGCCCTGTCGCCGCAGGATTCGCTAAGCACGGCGGCGCAGGCGGTCATTCACACCACCCAGCACGAGTTTCCGGTTCTGGACGCCGAGGGTATCCTGCTTGGTTTCGTCACCCGCGACCGGCTGTTTACCGCGTTGGCCGGGGATCATCCACGCTCGGACCCGGCGACGTCGATCATGGTCACAGACATTCCGCAAGTCGCCCTGACCGCCGGGTTGGAAACCGTTCTGAAAGGGTTGCACAACGGCGCTCCGGCCATCGCCGTTCTCAGCCGGACGGGGCGTATGGTAGGGTATATCACGCGCGAGAATATCGGCGAGCTGATGGTGATCCGGGGGCGTTAAAACGCTTGGCAATCAAGCCGTTGCCAAAGCGTCCTGCAGCACCGACAGAACCGCATCCCGCGGCACGTCCGAAGTCACAAAGGCCTGTCCGATCCCCCGCGCCAGAATGAACCGCAGCTGTCCGTCAACGACTTTTTTGTCCTGCGCCATCAGATCAACAAGCGCCTCTGCCCCCGGCAGGTCACCGGGAATATCGGCCAGATCGGTTTTCATCCCCATCGCCCGCAGATGCGCCCGCACGCGGCTGGGGTCTTCCTGCGAACACAGACCCAGACGCGAGGATAACTCGAACGCCAGTGCGCACCCGATGGCTACGCCCTCGCCATGCAACAGCCGGTCGGAATAGCCCGTCGCGGCCTCGAGCGCGTGACAGAAGGTATGGCCCAAGTTCAACAGCGCCCGGTCGCCCTGCTCGGTTTCGTCCCGCGCCACGATGTCGGCCTTCATCTGGACCGAACGGGTTACGGCCTGAACACGCGCGGCCATATCGCCCGAAGCCAGAATGGGGCCATTGGTTTCAAGCCATTCAAAGAATTTGGCATCGCCCAACAGGCCGTATTTCACAACCTCGCCATAGCCCGCAAGAAAATCGCGTGCGGTCAGGGTGCCCAAAACGGATGTATCCGCCAGAACCAGAGAGGGCTGGTGAAACGCCCCGATCAGGTTCTTGCCCTGCGGCGCATTGATGCCGGTCTTGCCGCCCACGGAACTGTCGACCTGCGCCAGCAAAGATGTCGGCACCTGCACAAACCGCACCCCGCGCCGCATCACCGCAGCCGCAAACCCCACGAGGTCCCCGATGACGCCGCCGCCGAGAGCGACCACAACATCGCGGCGCTCGATCTTTTCCGCCAGCAACCACTCGGCGGCGCGTTCGAAATGCGGCCAGCTTTTGGTGGCCTCACCGGCGGGCAGAGTCAGTGCTGTCATCTCAATGCCAGCGGTCGCCAAGCCGTCGCGCAGCGCGTCCAGATGCAGCCGCGCCACATTGTCATCCGTCAGAACCGCAACTTTTGGCCGATGCAGCAAAGGCGCGATCCGCGCGCCCGCCTGCGCCAGCAAATCGGGCCCGATTTCAACGTCATACGAGCGTTCGCCCAGCTCAACATGTACGGTCTGATGCATCTACTTCCGTTCCAAAACGTCAGGGCGCGCGGTCAGGGCCTGCAGCACCCGCTCTACCATATTGTCAATCGAGACTTCCCCGTCCGACAGCACCGTCAGATCGGCCTCGGCATAGATCGGGACGCGCGCTTCGTACAGGCCTTTGAGCGTGGCATAGGGGTCGGGCGTGCGCAGCAACGGGCGCGTGTCCTTGTGGCGCACCCGGTTCCACAGCACATTCAGGTCTGCCCGCAGCCAGACCGAGGCCCCGCGCTGGGTGATCATGCGCCTGTTCTCCTCGGACAGAAACGCGCCACCGCCGGTGGACAGGATGCCTTTTTCCTCATCCAGCAGCCGACCGATGATCTGAGATTCCTTGCTGCGGAAAAAGGGTTCGCCATCGCGTTCGAAAATCTCGGGGATGGTCATGTTCGCCGCCGATTCGATCTCGGCATCGCTGTCGAGGAAGGGCACACCCAGCCGCGCAGCCAGTGCCCGGCCCACCGCCGTTTTCCCGGCGCCCATCATGCCCACCAGAACCACGGTTTTGTGCAGATCAAAGCCCGGCCGTGTGTCCGCTGAGTGAGTGTTATGCTTTATTTCGCTCATTTAACCGTGAATGACGTGATCTTGGAAAAAATGCCAGTTATAACTTGGTCAAAATCAAAAATTGAGGCAGCGTGGCGCCATGGGCCGTCTGATCAAGTTCCTGATATATATCATTTGCCTGGGGTTCATCGGGCTGGTGGGCTATGCCTATCTCGGCCCGTTTTTCGGCGCGGATTTTTCGGCTCCGCAGGGCGAAATCCGCGAACCGGTCACGCTGGATGTCGATTAAGCCCGCATTGCTGGCGCTCTTTCTGGCCGGACCGGCATTTGCGCAAGAGCCGCTGTCGGCCATCGACTGGCTGACGAATCCGCCGGAAAACCTGCCCGGGACGGTACTGCTGGAACCGCCGGTGACCCAGAATGGCGGTCAGCCGGACGTTGTGGTCACGCCGCTTGAAGCGCTGTCGCAACCTTTGGGGCTGGTGTCTTCGTCGGTGACTGGCCTGCCCGTGGATCTGTGGCAGGGCAGCGACCCCGAGCGTCTGGCCGAACTGATCGCGCGCGTTCCCGTCAAATACAACCCGGCCATGCAGCGCCTGCTGTTTACTCTGCTGCTGACCGAGGCACGCTCGCCCGCTGGCCCGGGTGCCGAAGAAACCTTGCTTCTGGGCCGCCTCGACCGCCTGATGCAGCTTGGCGCGGCGGACCCTGTTCAGTCGCTGGTACAACTGGCTGGTCCCACGAATTCGCAAGATCGGTTTCAGCGCTGGTTCGATGCCACGCTTCTGACCGGCGATGAAGACCGCAGTTGCACCGCCCTGACCGCGCAGCCGCATCTGTCGGATGACTACGCCGCGCAGATTTTCTGCAAGGCCCGCCGGGGGGATTGGGCCTCGGCCGCGCTGACGCTGGAAGCGGCGCATGCGCTGGACATTCTGCCGCCCGAGCAACTGGACTTGCTGGATCGGTTCCTCAGCCCTGAACTGTTCGAAGACGCGGCCTATTTGCCGCAACCGGACAACCCCGACCCGCTCAGCTTTCGCCTGTTCGAAGCGATCGGGGAACGCCTGCCCTCGGCCCCGCTGCCGCGTGCGTTCGCAAACGCGGACCTGCGCGATGTGGCCGGTTGGAAAGCCCAGATCGAAGCGGCTGAGCGTCTGACCCGGATCGGAGCGCTGACGCCGAACCAATTGCTTGGCCTATACACCGAACGCGACCCGGCGGCGTCCGGCGCGGTTTGGGATCGGGTTGCAGCGGTCCAGCGGTTTGAGAGCGCGCTGAATACCCGCAACCCCGAGGCCATTGGCAAAACCCTTCCCGACGTTTGGCAACAGATGCGCAGCGTCGGGCTCGAGGTCGCCTTTGCCGAACTGTTTGCCGAGCCGCTGTTCGACCTTACCCTCCCAATGCCAGCGGCGGAAAATCTGCGCTGGCAGGTTTTGATGCTGTCCGACCTCTATGAGAAGGCCGCGTTGGAGCCACCCGACGACTCGGTCGAAACGCAGTTCCTGACAGCGCTGGCGCAGGGCGATCCCGCGCGTTCGCCCTCGCCCTCACCCACGGCAGATGCGATTGCCGAAGGGTTTGTCTGGGCTGCGCCGGTGCCATCAGACATAGATGCGCTGCTGACCAACGGGCAACTGGGCGAGGCAATTTTGGAAACCATGAACCTGTTTGCCCACGGCGCGCGCGGCAATCTGGTCGACTTGACGGCAGCCATCGCCACCTTGAGGCGCGTGGGTCTGGAAGACACCGCCCGGCGCGCTGCGTTGAACCTGCTGATCCTGCAGGACCGCCGCCTGTGACCGGCCCGGCTTCGCCAGAACTGTGGATATCCACCTTCCTTCAGGCCCAGGCCGCCGAACTAGGGGCGGCGACCAACACGTTGCTGGCCTACGGGCGGGACCTCAAGGACTTTGCGGCGTGGTTGAAGCATCGCAATGTCGGATTTGATCAGGCCGACCGGGACCGGATCGAGGCCTATCTGATCGATTGCGACGATCAGGGCTTGTCCCGATCCACCCGCGCGCGGCGCTTGTCGGCGATCAAGCAACTGTACCGGTTCGCGTTCGAAGAAGGCTGGCGTGAAACCAACCCTGCCATTCAGATCAAAGGGCCCGGTCGGCAGAAACGGCTGCCCAAAACGCTGGATGTCCCCGAGGTGGACCGGCTGCTGGCCGCCGCCCGCGAAACAGGGCGCAGCCCGGCGGATCGAGAGCGCAACACCTGTCTGATGGAGTTGCTCTACGCCACCGGCATGCGCGTGACCGAGCTTGTGTCGCTGCCGGTCTCATCCGCGCGGGGCGACCCGAGGATGCTGCTGGTTCTGGGCAAAGGCGGCAAGGAACGAATGGTGCCCCTATCCCGACCTGCCCGCGATGCGCTGTCTGATTGGCTGAAAACCCGCGACGAGGCCGAGGATCAGGTGGTCGAAAAAGGCGGGCAACGGTCCCGGTTCCTGTTTCCGTCACGCGGGAAGTCCGGACACTTGACCCGGCACATGTTCTTTCACCTGATCAAGGAACTGGCGGTTCAGGGTGGTGTTTCCCCTGAAAAAGTCACCCCCCACACCCTGCGCCACGCCTTTGCCACGCATCTGTTGGCCAACGGCGCGGACTTGCGGTCGATACAGACCCTGCTTGGCCATGCCGATGTCGCCACCACCGAAATCTACACGCATGTTCTGGATGAGCGGCTGGCCGAACTGGTGTTGGAGCATCACCCGCTGGCGAAAGACCCTGACAACAAGGGCTAACCCCTTGATCCGGCGGGGCCGCATCCCCATAACGGATGCACGTACTCGAACAAACAAGGACCGATGGAACCCACATCCTCTCTGATCGACGGCGCATTCTGGCTTACGTCAGGCGCCATTCTGCTTTTGCTTGTCCTGTCGGGCTTTTTCTCGGGATCAGAAACGGCTTTGACCGCGTCCTCGCGCGGGAAACTGCGCGCGCAGGCCGACAAGGGCTCGCGCGGAGCGAAAAAAGCGCTCGAGATCACCGATGATAACGAGAGGCTGATCGGCTCGGTCCTGCTGGGCAACAACCTTGTAAACATCCTTGCCGCCTCGTTGGCGACGGCGCTGTTCACCCGGCTGTTCGGCGAAAGCGGTGTTGCGCTGGCCACGCTGGTCATGACCCTGCTGGTTCTGGTTTTTGCCGAGGTTCTGCCCAAGACCTACGCGATCACCAATTCGGAAAAGGCCGCATCCGCAGTTGCGCCGATCATCGGCGTTGTCGTCACCGTCTTCTCGCCCATCGTCGCGGCAGTGCGCTTGCTGGTCCGCGGCGTGCTGAGCCTGTTCGGCGTCAAGATCGACCCCGACAGCAACATCCTAGCCGTGCGCGAGGAAATCGCCGGTGCCCTGCAGCTTGGCCATTCCGAGGGCGTGGTCGAAAAGGAAGACCGCGACCGCATCCTTGGCGCACTCGATCTGGGCGAGCGTGCGGTTGAAGAGATCATGCTGCACCGCTCGAACATCGAGATGATCGACGCCGATGCCCCGCCCGAAGATATTCTGAAGCAGTGTCTGGAAAGCCCCCATACCCGCCTGCCCGTATTCCGGGATGAACCCGAGAACATCGTAGGCGTCGTACACGCAAAGGACCTGTTCCGCGCCATGTACGCGCAGGTCGGCGGCGCTGACGGGGATACGGACAAGCTGAAATCCTTCGACATCTCGAAGGTGGCGAATGATCCGTATTTCGTGCCCGAGACCACCACTCTGGACGATCAGATGCGGGAATTCCTGCGCATGCACAGCCATTTTGCGCTGGTCGTTGACGAATATGGCTCGCTGCGCGGCCTGATCACGCTCGAGGACATTCTGGAAGAGATCGTGGGTGAGATTGCCGACGAGTTCGACATCGAAGAAGAGGTTCCGGTCACGCGCACCGAAGATGGCCAGTATCTGGTCGAAGGGGCGATGACGATCCGCGACGTGAACCGCGCGATGGAGTGGTCCCTGCCGGATGAAGAGGCCAACACGCTGGCCGGTTTGGTGATCCACGAAGCTCAGATGATTCCGGTGGTCGGGCAAGTGTTTTCCTTCCACGGCTTCCGGTTCGAAGTGACTGCGCGTGAAGGCAACCGGATAACCGGACTGAAGATCCGTCCGCTTTAGGGTTGGGCGATCCGCGCACCCGCTTCCAGCGACATGTTTTGTCGGTTTTCGTCTTGCATCACTGGCCCTGCCGATCAGACTGGCACAAATTCTGACGGAGGCTTGCATGAAACTCGAAACCCGCGTGGCGGTCATTGGTGGTGGTGTCGTTGGCTGTTCCGTCCTCTACCATCTGACAAAGCTCGGCTGGTCCGACGTGATGCTGTTAGAGCGGTCCGAACTGACCAGCGGGTCCACTTGGCATGCGGCAGGCGGGTTTCACACGCTGAACGGCGACACCAATATGGCGGCGCTGCAGGGATATACGATCCGTCTGTACAAGGAACTGGAAGAGATCACCGGCATGTCCTGCGGCTTGCACCATGTGGGAGGGGTGACGCTGGCCGACAATCAGGACCGGTTCGACATGTTGCTGGCCGAACGTGCCAAACACCGGTTCATGGGGTTGGAAACGGAAATCGTCGGCCCGGAAGAGATCAAAAAGATTGCTCCGATCACCAATACCGACGGCATCATCGGCGCGCTTTACGATCCGCTGGACGGCCATCTTGATCCGTCCGGCACCACCCATGCCTATGCCAAGGCCGCGCGGATGGGCGGGGCGACGATCGAAACGCACTGCATGGTGCGGGAAACCAACCAACGCCCCGATGGCACATGGGATGTGGTCACTGACAAGGGCACCATCCACGCCGAACACATCGTCAACGCAGGCGGCCTTTGGGCGCGTGAGGTTGGCGCGATGGCGGGCATTTACTTCCCCCTGCACCCGATGGAGCACCAGTATCTTGTGACGGACTCGATCCCGCAGATCGAGGCGATCATCGACGCGGGCGGCGAGCACCCGCATGTGATGGACCCTGCCGGGGAAAGCTATCTGCGGCAGGAAGGTCGGGGGTTGTGCATCGGATTCTACGAACAGCCCTGCAAGCCCTGGGCGGTCGACGGAACGCCTTGGGACTTCGGGCACGAATTGCTGCCCGACAATTACGACAAGATCACCGACAGTATCGAGTTTGCCTACTCCCGCTTCCCGGTTCTGGCCGAAGCCGGGGTGAAATCGGTCATCCACGGGCCGTTTACCTTTGCGCCCGATGGCAATCCTCTGGTCGGGCCGGTTCCAGGGGTGCGGAACTATTGGTCCGCCTGTGGTGTCATGGCCGGGTTCAGTCAGGGTGGCGGCGTCGGGCTGACGCTGGCGCAGTGGATGATCGAGGGCGAGCCGGAACGGGATGTCTTTGCCATGGATGTGGCGCGGTTCGGCGACTGGATCAGCCCCGGCTACACCCGCCCCAAGGTGATCGAGAACTACCAAAAAAGGTTCAGCGTTGCCTATCCAAACGAGGAACTGCCCGCCGCGCGTCCTAACCGCACGACGCCGATGTACGACATCTTCAGCGATCTGGGCGCGGTCTGGGGCCAGCAATACGGGCTGGAAGTGCCGAACTATTTCGCGCAAGACGGCGAGCCGGGTTACGAAACCCCCTCTTTCCGCCGCTCGGACGCGTTTGAGGCAACAGGGCGCGAGGTCCGGGCGGTGCGTCAGGGCGTCGGGATCAATGAGGTCCACAATTTCGGCAAGTACCGCGTCACCGGACCCGGCGCGCGCGACTGGCTGGACCGGATCATGGCCGGGCGCATCCCTCAGCCGGGCCGGGTGTCCCTGACCCCGATGCTGTCGCCCAAGGGCAAGCTGATCGGCGATTTCACCGTCTCATGCCTGAGCGAAACATGCTTCCAACTCACCGCCTCGTACGGCAGTCAGGCGTTCCACATGCGCTGGTTCCAGCAGCTGGGCCAGCCCGGTGTGACGGTCGATAATATCTCGGACCGGCTGAACGGGTTCCAGATCGCAGGGCCAAAAGCCGCCGAGGTTCTGAGCGCCTGCACGCGCGACGACGTCTCGACGTTGCGGTTTCTGGACGTGCGCCCGATGACCGTCGGCATGACCGACTGCATCGTTCAGCGGGTCAGCTATACCGGCGATCTGGGCTACGAGATTTACTGTGATCCGATGGCCCAGCGGCAGTTATGGTGGACCTTGTGGCAGGCCGGTGAACCGCATGGCATGGTCCCGTTCGGCATGCGGGCCATGATGTCACTGCGTCTGGACAAGTTCTTTGGATCGTGGATGCGGGAATTCTCGCCCGACTACACGGCGGCGGAAACCGGGCTGGATCGGTTCATCTCGTTTTCGAAGAACGCAGATTTCATCGGGCGCACAGCAGCCGAGGCCGAAAGGTCCGGCGGCGCGTCCCGTAAACTGGTCGCCTTCGACGTCGATGCGGACGACGCGGACGTTAACGCATACGAACCGATCTGGCTGGACGGGGCCGTTGTCGGGTTCTGCACGTCAGGCGGGTATTCCCATTTCGCCGGAAAATCCGTCGCCATGGGCTTTCTGCCAACCGACCGCGCCGTTGACGGGCTGGAGGTAGAGATCGAAATCCTCGGCCAGATGCGCAGGGCCCGCGTGATTTCAACCCCGCTTTTCGACGCCGATGGCGCGCGTATGAGGGGATGACTTCCCCTGCGGTCAACGGCATGTTGGCCGCATGAGCCGGATTCCGATCATCCTGTTGGCCGCTGGCCAATCCCGCCGCATGGGCGGAACAGACAAGCTGATGCAAGAGGTCGATGGCATGCCGCTGATCCGGCGTATCGCGATTGCTGCGCGTGCGGTCGGCCCGGTGATCGTGGCCCTGCCCCCAGCCCCACACCCCAGACATGACGCCATCGATGATCTTGACGTGCAAAAAGTTCCAATTCCCAACGCCGCTGAAGGGATGAACGCCAGCCTGCGCGGCGCGCTGGCGCATGTTCTACCAAACGCCCCAGCGGTGATGGTGGCACTTTCGGACCTGCCGGATCTGACCACGCAAGATCTGGCCGCAGTCCTGCAATCCAGAGTAAACCACCCCGATCACCTGATCTGGCGCGGCGCGACCGAGGACGGCAAACCCGGTCATCCCGTCCTGTTTGACCGAAGCCTGTTTGACGAGTTGTCCGCGTTGAAGGGCGATGATGGCGCGCAAGCCGTCGTGCGTTCGCATAAGGACAAAGTACACCTGCACCGCCTGCCCGGGCGGAATGCGCTGTTGGACCTCGACACGCCCGAGGATTGGGCAGCATGGCGCGCAGATCGCACCCCGTAAATGAACACGGCCCGGTCGTTTCCGACCGGGCCGGTTGCCCAAAACAGGACTACCACTTTTCACCAATCCCAAAAACGCAGCCAGATCACCACACAGGTGTACTGGTCAATCCGCTGCTGAACCGAAACAAGACCCCCTCGTTAACATGCCGCTAGCGCTTTTTAGACTGAGCTAGCCGTCGGCACCCCCTAGTGCCTTCGGCTCCCCCTTACTTGGGCAAGTTCATCCTCCCCGATCCGAAGTCTCGAAACAACGTAAAATTGGAGGAAACGGTTAAGTTTGGCGAAAGGTGTTTGGCATTTGCGCAACATCTTGCCGGAGGCAGCACCACTTTAAGGAGAGTGCAATTTTTAGCCGCACAACGATAACAGTCGTTATGCACAAACTTTTAGCCTGCATTGAAAACAAATAAAATGGTTTATTCGCGGCTCACCTAACATACGCAAAACGACATACAATCCAAAGGTGAATTGCCGGGTTTGGGTCAAGGCGATAGCCCGTTTGTCAACCAAACTGATTTAATTCAACGTTTTTGAAAATTTGACACCGATTTCGGCAACAATTCTCCGATTCGAATGCAGGATTTGTGGCGAAACGAACGAATCCACGGCCGTCACCGCCGCTACAGGACAGGGCCTTTGTGGCGAAATTAAGATTTCTTAATGGACCAGTCAGCAAAGACACAGGTTTGACGGGCATCTGCTGTTCCAACGCGCGGCTGTAATCGCGCGGTACATACAGGAGACACACATGAGCATCCGTAAATCCCCGCTTCTTTTGCCGCGCACATCCAACTGGATCGGCGTCGGTGCGTTAGGGGCCGCCATGCTGGCCACGACCGCCCTGCCCTCAATGGCGGATGAAGCGCTGGCCGATCTGGTTGAAAGCGTATCACCTTCGGTCGTGACCATTATCGCCGAGCAGGACGCCGCACCTGCACCGGCACAGGGACAAAATTTCGATTTCGAAGGCCACCCGTTCCAGGAATTCTTCAAGCGCTTCGGCCGCCCGGAAGGGTTCAACATGCCCCAGCGCGGCCCGGCTCAGGGCCTTGGGTCCGGCTTCGTTCTGGATGAGGCTGGCTATATCGTCACCAACCACCACGTGGTCGACAATGCCTCGACCATCACCGTCCGGCTGAACGACGACCGCACATTCGAAGCCGAAGTGATCGGCACCGACCCGCTGACCGATATCGCTGTGCTGAAAATCGACGCCGGTGAAACGCTGCAAGCTGTTGAAATGGGTGATAGCGAAGTTATCCGCGTGGGCGAGGATGTCGTGGCCATCGGCAACCCGTTTGGCCTGAACTCGACGGTGACCACCGGCATCGTTTCGGCCAAGGGCCGCAACATCTCGCAGGGGCCCTATGCCGAATTCATCCAGACCGATGCGGCCATCAACAAGGGTAACTCGGGCGGACCGCTGTTCAACATGGAAGGCGAAGTGATCGGTGTGAACTCGGCCATCTATTCGCCAAGCGGCGGCTCGGTTGGGCTGGGTTTTGCGGTGACATCGAACATCGTCGAACATATCGCGGCAGACCTGCGCGATGATGGTCAGGTCAGCCGCGGCTGGCTGGGTGTCTCGATCCAGAATGTCAGCCCGGAACTTGCCGCGGCATTGGGCATCGACCAATCCGCAGGGGCTTTGGTGGCCGAGGTCGTCTCGGGCAGCCCGGCAGATGGCGTGCTGCAACAGGGCGACGTGATCCTGACCTTCAACGACGAGGATGTCGATTCAAGCAGCGATCTGCCTTTGCTGGTCGGCACCACCAAGGTTGGCACCAACAGCACCCTGACCGTGCTGCGCGACGGCAAACCGCAACAGGTTGAGTTGACGATCGGTCAGTATCAGACGGCCTCGGCCGATGCTGACACCACAGTTGACAGCAATGTCTCGGGCACGTCCCTGGGCGTCACCGTCGCCCCCCTGACCGACGCATCCCGCGCCGAGATGGGTGTTGGTGAAAACATCGATGGCGTGGTCGTGACCGAGCTGAAACCCGACAGCCCTGCCGCCAAGGCAGGCCTGCAACGCGGCGACGTGATCGTGAAACTGGGCAACCAGGACACCTTTACGCCGGATGCGCTGAAGGCGGCACTGGACAGCGAGAAAACCGATCCGGCCCTGGTGCTGATCAATCGCGGCGGCAACCAGATCTTTGTTGCGGTGGAAGTCGCCTGAACGAAGACCCGCGCGCGCCACTTGATGGGGAAATCTGGCGCGCGCCTCCCCGGCGGTTTGACTTGTCCGCGATCCGCCGGGTTGCCGGGTGCGTTCTCCGCACCCGGCAAGAGCATTGGTAAATCATGTGCTTTGAATGAATTTTGTGTTTAAATCCCGGTAGAAAGGAACCCGCATCATGAGCCGTCGCCTGCTGATCGTTGAAGATGACGAAGATACTCGGGACTTCATCGCCAAAGGGTTTGGGGAAGAAGGTTACGTTGTCGAGGTTGCCGCTGATGGCCGCGAAGGACTGTATCACGCGACCGATGGCGGGTTCGACGCGGTTGTGCTGGACCGGATGCTGCCGGGTCTGGACGGGCTCTCTTTGATCAAGTCCATGCGCGCGGCGGGCCTGAAAACCCCGGTCCTGATGCTGACCGCGATGAGCGCGGTGGATGAGCGGGTCAAAGGCCTGCGGTCCGGCGCTGATGACTATCTGGTGAAGCCGTTCTCGTTTCAGGAACTGCACGCCCGGATCGAGGCCTTGTTGCGTCGCCCGCAGGAATCCGAGGAGACCCCGACGCTTACCTGCAAGGACCTTGAGATGGACTTGCTGACGCGCAAAGTCACCCGCGACGGGCGCGAGATTACGCTGACCCCACGCGAGTTTCAGATCCTCGAGTTTTTCCTGCGCCGCAAAAACCGCGTCGTCTCGCGCACGATGCTGTTAGAGGGGGTCTGGGATTACCATTTCGACCCCAACACCAATGTCGTGGACGTTCATATCTCAAAGCTGCGCCGTCAGTTGGATGAGGGCGGAGAGATGCCGTTGATTGAAACCGTAAGGGGTGCAGGCTACATGATGTCTGATGGATAACCTGCGACTTTCCCTGAACAATTCACGCACACGGCTTGTCGTCGCCAGCATGGTTCTCAGCACCTTTCTGACGGCGACAGTTCTGGCTTTGGTCTATGTGACCGCCAATCGCAGCATTGAATCCGAAACCCGATCGGTCGTGTCGGCGGAACTGACCGGGCTGGCAGATGAATACGAACGACGCGGGCTGATTGGCCTGATCGCAGCCATCGAACGCCGGCTGCCGACCGCGTCCGAGCGGGATGCCATGTATCTGCTGACGGACCGGTTGGGCGTCACGCTGGTCGGCAACCTCAAAAGCTGGCCCACCAACATCACCGCTGGCAGCGGCTGGGTCGAACTGGACGTGCGGCGCGCGGATAATGATCAGCTGGTGCCCGTCTCAGCCGCGTCCATTCGCCTGCCCGGCGGTGAACGCTTGCTGGTGGGGCGCGACGCGGTCGCACGCCAACAGTTCGACCGTGTCCTGTTGCGCTCGGTGGCGCTTGCCCTTGGAATTGCGCTGGTTTTAAGCGTTCTGACAGGCTGGCTGTTCACCCGTCTGGTTTTCTCGCGGCTGTCCGATATTGCCAGCACCGCTGAGAACATCGTCTCTGGCGACCTGTCCCGGCGCATGCCTATGCGCGGAACCGGGGATGAATTCGATCAAGTCGCGGGAACGCTGAATAACATGCTCGACCGGATCGAGGAACTGATCAGCAACCTGCGCACCACGTCGAACTCGATCGCCCATGACTTGCGGTCGCCCCTCTCACGTCTGCGGCAACGGGTCGAGGCCCTGTCCGATCCGGGGAAAAGTGATCTGGACCGCGAGATCGACATCGCCCGCGCAACCGGCGAAATCGACCATGTTCTGCGGGTTCTGGGGCAACTCACCGATATCTCACGGGCCGAGGCCGGTCTGGGGCGCGAGCAGTTCGAACAGGTGGATTTGCAGCAACTGGTCAGCGATGCGGTTGAACTCTATGACCCCGTGGCGGCGGACAAGGGCATCCAGCTCGAGGTTTTGGGGCAAGTCGAACCGATCCAGGGCCACCGCCCCTTGTTGTCGCAGGCGCTTTCAAACCTGCTGGAAAATGCGATGCGCTATGCGCCGCAGGATACGGCGATCACGATCTCGATCGCGCGCGACGGCGAATTCACCCGCCTGAGCGTCCGCGACCGGGGCCCCGGCGTGCCCGAAAAAGACCTCCAGCAACTGCAAATGCCCTTTGTCACCCTTGATCCGGCACGGACCGAGCGCAATGCGGGACTTGGGCTTGCGCTCGTGGCCGCCATATCACGCATGCATGGCGGCGCGTTTTCTGCGCGCAACTGCGATCCGGGGCTTGAGACGACGATCAAGCTGGCCAATCAGCCCTAAGCGGGCACACCTTTGATCGCCATCGTCTTGTTTTTATAGCGTTTATCCGACGTCACATCTGCGCCGAACCATTCCGGCGGCCGAAACCCAACCGCCTCGGGTTCAGAGGTGAATTCCACCTCGACCAGACATAACGGCGCGAGGTTTCCCTGAAAGACATCCAACTCGAACGTCCGGCCATCCGGCAGTTGACTAGTAAACCGTTCCTTTTCTACCCGCCGGCTTTCGGTTTCCGGCCAGAACGTTTGGAATTGCTCCTGTGAAATCTCGGTCTCACGTTCGACCCGAACCAACCCTTCTCCGCCCTTGAGGGTCAGAAAATAGCGCTCACCCTTCTGGCGCAGGCGAAGTTCAGTCGAGTCGTCCGGCGCAGTCAGATAGCCCTGACGCACCACCGCCTTATCCGCGCCTTTCAGATCCGGCAGGCGTGCCACCAGAAACTTGCGCTCAATTTCCTTGCTCATTTGGACGAGATCACTCCGTTCTCAAGTTCATCAAACAGCGCCTGATAGGCCCCGCTGGCGGCGCTGCGCCGGGCATAGGTGCTGACCGGCGCGCGGTGCTGGCCCATCTTTTCGATATCCGCCGCGAACGGTATCGAGGTTTGCAGAAAACGCTTGCGGTACAGTTTGCGCATCTTCTCCATCGTTTCCTGATGCAGCGTCTTGCGCATTTGCACCATCGAGAAAAAGGCACGTAGCTTCTTTTTGCGCAATTTGTGCTCAGCGAAGAAACTCACCAACTGATCGAAAGTCCGCTCGGACAGGGTCGTCGGAATGACCGGCACCACGATTTCGTCGGCGGCTTTGAAAATATTCTCGGACAATGTCGAGAAGTTGGGCGGGCAGTCCAGAATGATCACGTCGTAATCGCTGCCCGCCGCGATCAGAGCCTTTTTCAGCCGCGACCGCTTGTTCCGCATCCGGGACAGAAACACATCGAAATCGCGGAAGGTCAGGTTCGCCGGAAGCACATCCAGCCCTTCGAAATCGCTGGCCCGGATCGCGTTTGTGAAACGTTTGACATCCTCGAAAAACCGGGCATCCGTCAACTTTTTCGAAGGCTTGACCCGAAAGTAGAACCCCGACGCCCCCTGCGGATCAAGATCGCACAGCAGCACCTGTTGACCCGCCTGAGCATAGGCATATGCCAAATTCACCGAGGTGGCGGTTTTGCCAACACCGCCCTTGTTGCTGTAACAGGCAATGATCTTCATCCATCGCTCCTTTTTTGGTGAAACAGGCTGCGGAAAAGCTGCCGAATGTCGGCGCTGTCAAACTGCTGGAAATTCGCAATCACGCGCGCCCGTTCGGCTTTTTGGCGCTGATCCAGCACCGCAATCAGCCCGCCTGCAGCCAGACCAAGCTGCGCATCGACCTGATCCCGGGCATTGCTTTGCTGTGAGACGAAATTCAGCAACGCCTCTTGCTGGACCGAATAATCGTTGAACAGGCCCAGGTTATCCTGAAGCCTTTTCAATGGCTTGATGATGGTTTTGAAATCACTTGCATTGAAGAGCGGCGCAAAGAACTCCATCAGATAGCGCAGTTTCTTGCAGTCGATCCGCAGGTCGTGCACAGCCTGATCCGGAGTCTCCTCGGAAATGCTGCGCGCCAGTTTGCAGACCTTGCGGTACCGTTTCCAGATCAAGGCGCAGGCATAGTCGTAAGCTGCACGGTTTGCATTCGGCCCCGGCTCTACCTTGCTGGTGTCGTTGAAAAGCTCGGCGAGCTTGACCATGGACGCGTCATAAGCTGCACTGCGCAACCGGCGGGACAAGCGCGATAATTCCTGTGCCCGTTCTTTTTCAAACCGGTCGAACATCATCTGCACACCGGCATGAAGATTTTGCGGTATCAGGCTGAAATACATATCCTTTTCCAGCAGATACACATCCAGATCGCGCGTCCGGCCGGTGACGGCCATAAGATCGGAAAAGACGCGTTTCAACTCAGCCGTCTGGCGTTCCGAGAAGACCCCCTTGAACAGGCTCAGGACCGATCGGATGCGCCGCAACGACACACGGAAGTCATGCAGGAACTCGGTATCGATATCGGCAATCACACCGCTTTCATTCTGACGCGCAACCGCAAGATATGTATAGATAATGTCCGTCGCGACTTGTATCGATGGTTCGTCTTTGCCCAATGGGATTTCGGGTTTGGCCTGATAAGGCTCCATCCCCGGAAAAAGGCCCTGAAACACCGCTTGGATCGTTTCATTGCCAGCAGTCAGCCCTTCGAGCGCGCTGTGAACCTCGGCAAAAGCGCGGTCATACCCTCTCAGCCTCTGAATTCTGACGATGGTGACCTGACCACTTTCAGACCTCAGCGTCAGCAGCTTACCGCGCACCTGTGTCTTTTCCAGGTCGTCCAGAATGGACAGGGCGCTTTCCTCGACCTCGCCTGCACCGATCACCATCAGGGCGCGCAGGGTCGGGAATCCCTTCAGCGCGTCGCGCACGGGGCCAGAGGGTAAATCCTGCGCAAAGCGACCGGCACCCTTTGCCTTTTGAAACCACGTCTGACCGTTGCCCTGCAGCAATTGCAGGGTTCCAGCCGCTTCAATAAGAATTCTGCCGCCATTGCGCAAAGACTGATCGTGGCAATCCAGAAACCGGCATGGCCGGGGCGCTGTCTGCCCGTCTTTCTGAACAGACATGTTCGTCAACGACTCTGCAAAAGCAGCCTCATCAAACACGCCCGGGATGACAAAGAACCCGTCTGTTTTTCGCATTACGACGTGCCCTTCCCCGAAGCCTCAAGATAGTCGCTCGCCAGAGTTTCCGCGATCTTCTGAACTCTTCAATCGCCCGGATCTTGCGCACCTTGAGGGTCTTGTCACCCAACCCGAACGGCGTGTTTGAATTGCGTTTGTCACACTAATCGCCGACGTCCCTGTTCTTGAAAATCCGGACCTCGTTCGACTGCGTGATGTCATGAAATCGCAATTCCCTCACATCGGCAAGCTGAATTAACCAAGGTCGGACCGTCTGCGCGGATGACAGTCGGTCGACGGCCCGCTAAGACAAACGCATGACTGACCCTGTCTCATCCATCCGAAATCTGGGCCCGGCCTTTGAACAGGCCTGTGCCCGCGCCGGGATCCACTCGGCGCAGGACCTGCGCGAACTGGGCGCGGATGCGGCCTATGCCCGACTGCTGCAGGCCGGAACCAAACCGCATTTCATCGGCTACTACGTACTGGTGATGGGCCTGCAGGGACGTCCGTGGAACGACTGTAAAGGCGATGAGAAAAAGGCGCTGCGCCAAAGATTTGACGCCATCAAGGCCAATACGCGCCCGGCCCTGAAAAGCAAGATGATCTCGGACCTTGATGCCATTGGGGTGCGCGTGTCACCGCAGGATATCGAACCGCTCTGAGCGCACGAAAAAGGCCGCATCCCCTGCGGGATACGGCCCCAGCATTCATTCGAAAGACGGATTAGCCGACCAGTTCGATGCCCGAGAAGAAATAGGCGATCTCAACCGCTGCGGTCTCGGGCGCATCGGAACCGTGGACCGAGTTTTCGCCGACCGATTCAGCGAACTCTGCGCGGATGGTGCCGGGGGCCGCGTCTGCGGGGTTGGTTGCACCCATGACTTCGCGGTTCTTGGCAATGGCGCCTTCGCCTTCCAGAACCTGCACAACGACCGGAGCCGACGACATGAATTCGCACAGTTCGTCATAGAACGGACGCTCGGCATGCACGTCATAGAACTTGCCCGCCTGAGCTTTGGTCATATGGATGCGCTTTTGCGCCACGATGCGCAGGCCAGCCTCTTCGAACTTGGCGTTGATTTTGCCAGTCAGGTTGCGGCGGGTTGCATCGGGTTTGATGATCGAGAATGTGCGTTCCAGTGCCATATCGGCCTCTCCTTACAATGTGGCGCGGGAGCGCGCCGAAATCCATCGCGCGCCGCCTAGCATGGTATTTGCATTATGAAAAGCACTATGTGGCGTGACGCTCAGATCGTGTCGGGCAACGGGTCGTGCAGATCGACCCAGCGCACATAGAGGATCGCCAGAAGGCCCACGAAACTGCTGGCGCACATCATGCCCAACACCAGATATGGCCCGTTCTGCGGGTTGACCAGCGCCCCGGTCATCGTGGTCAGAACCGCCCCCAGGGCCACGATCATAGCGCCTGACAGCCCCGCCGCGCTGCCCGCCAGCTTCGGGCGCACCGACATCACACCTGCCGAGGCATTGGCGTTGGTCAGGCCATTTCCGAAGCCCACACAGATGGCCGACCCGAAGAACACCCAGACCGAGCCCATATCCGCCAGAAACAACAGCAATCCGCAGAACGGCCCGGTCGAGGCCACGATCCGCCCGATCAGGATCATCGTCGACAATTGGGTGCGTGCCGCGATGCGCCCGGTGATGAAGTTGCCGACCATGAAGCCGCCGGTGATGATCCCGATGCCCAGACCCAGCATCGCGGGGCTCAGGTCAAACCAAGCCGCAGCCACCAGCGGCGCGCCGGTTATGAAGCTGAAGAAAGCTCCAATCGAAAAGGCGGCGCACAGCGCGTATCCCCAGAACCTGCGGGCGCGGAACAGATGCGGATATTCGCCAAGCTGCGCGGCAAAGGTCGAAGATCGGTTTACGTTCGTCTCGCCCATATCCATCCAAAGCAGAGCAAACATCCCTGCCCCAAAGACCAGATACAGCACAAACCCGGCGCGCCAGCCGAACAACATGTCCAGCGCCCCGCCCAGCATCGGCCCCAGCATCGGAGCCAGCGCCATTGCCATCGCGACATAGCCCAGCTTGCTGGCGGCCTCATTCGGCGGGTACCTGTCGCGGATCGACGCGCTCGACAGCACCGGCCCGGCCACCACCGCCGCCTGCAGCAGCCGGAACCCGAGGAAGACCCAGATTGACTCGGCCAGCACACAGCCCAGCGAGGCGAAGGCGAATATCCCCATCCCGATCAGCAGGATGGGCCTGCGCCCAAAACGGTCGGACAGAGGCCCGAGGATCAACTGCAGTACGGCGGACACGGCCAGATAGGCGGCGATGGACAGATTTACCAGCGCGTAATCGACCTGAAAATCCTCGGCCATCCGCGCCAGCGATGGCAGGAACATGTTCAGCGACAGCACCGACAGCGCCGTTGCAAAAATCAATGTTGCCAAAGATGGGGGCGTCCGGGCCGCGCGCATGGGTCAAAACCGTCTGAAATCCAACCGGATCAGCGCTATCACATCACCCGGCGCTTGAACATGCCAAGCCGCTGGCGGCGGCATCAACCCTCTGCTAAGAGCGGCCCATGCTACGGATCGAAGACATCACTTATGCCGTTGAAGGCCGCCCCTTGTTCGACGGGGCCAGCGCGACCATTCCTGATGGCCACAAGGTTGGTTTGGTTGGCCGCAACGGAACTGGCAAGACGACCCTGTTCCGCCTGATCCGGGGGGAACTGGCGCTGGAATCAGGCAATATCTCGGTCCCGAAACGTGCGCGGATTGGCGGAGTCGCTCAAGAGGTGCCGTCGTCCGATGTCTCGCTGATCAACACCGTTCTGGCCGCCGATACCGAGCGCAGCGCGCTCATGACCGAGGCTGACAGCGCCACCGACCCCGCACGGATCGCCGAAATCCAGACCCGGCTGGCCGATATCGACGCCTGGTCGGCCGAGGCGCGGGCGGCCTCGATCCTCAAAGGGTTGGGCTTTGATGACGACGATCAGGTGAAACCCTGCTCCGATTTCTCGGGCGGCTGGCGGATGCGCGTGGCGCTGGCGGCGGTGCTGTTCGCCCAGCCCGATCTGTTGCTGCTGGACGAGCCGACCAACTATCTGGACCTCGAAGGCGCGCTGTGGCTGGAAAGCTATTTGGCGAAATACCCGCATACGGTCATTATCATCAGCCATGATCGCGGGTTGCTGAACCGCGCGGTGGGGTCGATCCTGCACCTGGAAGATCGCAAACTCACGTATTACGCGGTGCCGTACGACAAGTTTGCCGAACGCCGCGCCGAGCGTTTGGCGCAAGCCGAGTCCGAGAACGCCAAAGCCAAGGCCCGCATCGCGCATCTGCAAAGCTATGTGGATCGGTTCCGCTACAAGGCGTCGAAGGCCGTTCAGGCCCAGTCGCGCCTGAAGATGATCGAACGCATCCAACTGGTCTCAACCCCGCAAGAAGCCGCTTTGCGTGCGTTCTCGTTCCCCAAGCCCGAGGAACTGTCCCCTCCGATCATCCAGATCGAAGGCGGCGTGACCGGGTATGGTGAGACCGAGGTGCTGCGCCGCCTGAACCTGCGCATCGATCAGGACGACCGCATCGCCCTGCTGGGCAAGAACGGTCAGGGCAAATCGACGCTTTCCAAGCTGCTCTCGGACCGGTTGCCACTGATGGCGGGCAAAATGACCTGCAGCAACAAGCTGCGCATCGGATATTTTGCGCAGCATCAGGTGGATGAGCTTTATGTGGACGAAACGCCGTTAGACCATCTGCGCCGCCTGCGCCCGGAAGAGGCACCGGGCAAATGGCGCTCGCGTCTGGCCGGGTTCGGGTTGAACGCGGATCAGGCGGAAACCGTTGTGGGCCGCCTTTCGGGAGGTCAGAAAGCGCGCCTGTCGCTGCTGATTGCCACCATCGACGCCCCGCATATGCTGATCCTCGACGAACCCACAAACCATCTGGACATCGAAAGCCGAGAGGCGCTGGTCGAGGCGCTGACCGCCTATTCCGGCGCGGTTGTTCTGGTCAGCCACGACATGCATCTGCTGTCGCTGGTCGCAGATCGGCTGTGGCTGGTCTCGGACGGCACTGTGAAACCCTTTGACGGTGATCTGGAAGCCTACCGGTCCCTGCTGCTGGCGCGCGACAAACCGGTCAAGGCAAAACCATCAGCCAGGCCCAAGCGCCCGTCGCGCGACGCGATGCTGGCACTGCGTGCCGATCTGCGCAAATGCGAGGACCGGATCGAAAAGCTGATGGATATGCACGAGAAACTCTCGGCCAAACTGGCGGACCCGACGCTGTACGAAGACGAAAAGATCAACGATCTGGAAACCTGGAACCGCAAATTCGCCGAAGTAACCGAGGCGATGCAAAAGGCCGAGGCGCTGTGGGTCGCCGCAGCCGAACGGCTGGAACAAGCAGAGAGCGCTGCATGAACGACACCGCCTTCCTGATAACCTCGTTCACCACGCTGGTGGTGGTGATCGACCCTCCGGCACAGGCGCCGATCTTTGTGGCGCTGACTCAAGGCATGGACCGGCAGATGCGCCGCGTGATCGCGATCCGCGCCTGTCTGACTGCCGCCGGGATTCTCGCCATGTTCGCCGCCTTCGGCGAGGCAGTGCTCAGCTTCATCGGCATCTCGATGGAGGCATTCCGCGTCGCAGGTGGCGTGCTGCTGTTTTTGACAGCGCTCGACATGCTGTTCGAGCGTCGCACCAAGCGGCGCGAAAACAGCGCCGAAGAGGAAGAGCACCCTGACCCGTCGGTCTTCCCCCTTGGCATACCGCTGATTGCCGGTCCGGGCGCGATTGCCACGATGATCCTGCTGGCCGGGCAGACGCCGGGGATCGAAGGGCTGGCCATCGTCATCGGCATGATGCTGATCGTTGTGGCGATGGTTTTCGTGACCTACCTGACCTCGGGCGCGGTGGCGCGGCTGCTGGGCAAGACCGGGCTGAACGTGCTGACGCGCCTTTTGGGCATGCTGCTGGCCGCGCTGTCGGTTCAGTTCATTCTGGATGGCCTCAAGGCCTTTGGTTTTGCGTCGTGAAGTCCCATATCGGGGCATGAGAGCTTTTTCCGGGTGACGGTATGGATGGTTATGAAATCGGGCGTTTGACCTATCTGGTTGTGCTGGGTGCGGTGCTGCTGATGTGGTTCTTCACCCACAACCGGCAATCGCTGGGCAAGACCCTGCAGCAGGTTCTGGCCTGGGTGTTCATCTTCATCGGTGTGATCGCGGTCGTGGGGCTGTGGGACGATATCCGCTCGACCGTTAGCACCACGCCTCAGATGGCGGTGACGGGAAACACCATCGAGGTTCCGCGCGCCTTTGACGGGCATTATTATCTGCCCCTACTGGTGAACGGAGAGCCGATCACCTTTCTGGTCGACACCGGTGCCAGCCAGATCGTGCTGAGCGCGCAGGACGCCGAGCGCGTCGGGATCGACCCCGACCAGTTGAACTATATCGGCCGCGCCTCGACGGCAAACGGCATTGTACGCACGGCGCCGGTACGCTTGGACAGTCTTGCATTGGGCCCGATCCGGGACACCGGCGTTTCGGCCTGGATCAACGAAGGTGAGCTCGACAAATCTCTGCTGGGCATGGATTACCTGCACCGGTTTTCCAATGTTCAGTTCGCCGATGGCCGTTTGATTTTGTCCCGCTAAGCGCGGTCGCGACTTGAGAACAAAATGAGAACATGATAGCGTTGGGCCATGTCTGCTCAGCTTCTTGGTCAAAAGCCCGCGCGCGCCGCGCCGGGGGTGACGCTTCATAACGGGATCACCCTGCAACTGGGCCGCGTGCACGAGGCCTGCGGCCCTGCCCGGCGCAGCTTTGCGATGTGGCTGGCCAGTCAGGCGCAGGGGCCGGTTCTGTGGATTTCCCCCGCGTGGGAGCCCGGCCAGTTGAACCCTGACGGGATGATGCCCTTTGCCGATCCGGCCCGGTTTATCTTTGTCCGCCCCACCCGCGCCGAAGACCTGCTGTGGTGCATGGAAGAGGCGCTGCGCAGCGGGGCGATCCCGCTGATCATCGGCGACCTGCCCGACGCGCCGAGGCTGACGCCGGTGCGCCGGATGCATCTGGCCGCCGAACAGGGCGGCGCGATGAGGCGGCCTCCGCTGGGGTTGCTGCTGACCCCCGGCGAGGGCGGCGCGCAGGGGGTTGAGACGCGCTGGCACATGGCCGCCGCCCATCGGGCCGAGGCCCGGCGCTGGACCCTGACCCGCCGCCGCGCCCGCGCCCTGCCCCCGGTCACATGGCACGCCACCCAGACCAGACCGCGCGCCGGGCTGAACCTGCAACGGGCCGGGGCCGAGGATGTTTTGGCCTGATCCCTACGCCCGATCACGTAAGAAGTGACTGGCCAACGCCCCACCCTCACCCTAGCGTCACCGCATGAGCCATCCGATCCATGACAGCCGCTATTCCTGGCTACGCCTTCTGATCACGCTCGCCATCGCAACGGTGGCAAATGCGGGCATATGGGCGGTGATCGTGGTGATGCCTGCGGTCGAGGCCGAGTTTGACGCCGGGCGCGCCGAGGTCTCGATGCCGTACACCCTCGCCATGATCGGCTTCGCGCTGGGCAACATGTGGCTGGGGCAACTGGTGGACCGGCTGGGCGTGACCAGGGCCCTGATCGGTGCCGCGATTCTGATCGCTGTCAGCTACCTGCTGGCCACGCTGGCCCCGAACATCGCCTTGCTGTCTGCGGCACATCTGCTGTTGGGTCTGGGAACAGCAGTGGGTTTCGCCCCCCTGATCGCCGACATCTCGCACTGGTTCCTGCGCCGACGCGGGATTGCCGTGGCGCTGGTGGCCAGCGGCAACTACCTGTCCGGGGCGATCTGGCCCACGATGTTGTCGGACATTCTGGCGCGCGACGGCTGGCAGCAGGTCTATCTTACACTGGCCGCGCTGACGCTGATCGTCGTCATCCCCCTGTCCCTGCTGCTGCGCCGTCAGGTCCCGGCCGAGGCGCACAGCACCGCCGCAGCAACCGCACAGATCAATGCCCGCAGCGTCGGGATTTCGCCACGCGCACTTCAGTACATCCTTGGAATTGCCGGGATCGGCTGCTGCGTTGCGATGTCGATGCCGCAGGTCCATATCGTGTCATACTGCGTGGGGCTGGGATACGGACCGGCGGTCGGGGCCGAGATGCTGTCGCTGATGCTGCTGGGCGGCGTGGTCAGCCGTATCATCTCGGGCCTTGTCGCAGATCGTCTTGGAGGTGTCCTGACGCTTCTGATCGGGTCGATCCTGCAATGCATCGCGCTGTTTTTGTTCCTGCCCTATGACGGGATGGTGCCGCTTTACATCATCAGCCTGCTGTTCGGCCTGGCGCAGGGCGGTATCGTCCCCAGCTATGCCCTTGTGGTTCGGGAATACATGCCGCCGCAAGAGGCCGGCGCGCGGGTCGGCTTTGTCATGATGATGACCATTCTCGGCATGGCTCTGGGCGGCTGGATGTCGGGTTGGATCTACGACATCACCGGCAGCTACCAACTGGCCTTCGTGAACGGCATCCTCTGGAACGGCCTGGACATCGCCATCGTTCTAACCCTGCTGAAACGGTCGCGCCCCAAACGGCAGGAGGTTCTCGCATGAGCTCACTGAACAGGCGCACTATCATGGCAGCGCTCGCCGCGCTTCCCTTGTCCGGCCCAGCTAAGGCGGCGGTGAAACCTTATGTCCTTTCGACCGATGGCACGAAGGTCGGCTTTACCTTTGTTCTGTCCGGCATCCCTCAGACCGGGTACATGCCGGTCCGGTCGGCGGACATCCGGATCGACGCCCGCCGCCTGCAAAACAGTCAGGTCGAAGTGGTTCTGGACGTCCGCAACGCGCAAACCAAACTGCCCTTTGCCCGGGCGCCGATGCTCGGCCAGACGGTGCTGGACGCGGAAAGCCATCCGACAATCCGCTTTGCCTCAACCGATGTGCAACTGGGCCCCGGAGGGCGGATTTCGGACGGGGCCCGGATCACCGGCGATCTGACGGTTCGCGGCGTGACACGGCCAATCACGCTCGACGCCAGCCTGTACCGCCCACCGGGAACCGCCGCCCATGATCTGGATCAGTTGAGCATAAGATTGACCGGCGCGTTGAACCGGCACGACTTTGGGGCCTCGGGCTATGACGATCTGGTGCGCGAGACAGTCGGTCTGGACATCCACGCTGAAATCCTTTTGGCGGGTTAGACCGCGATTGACGAAAAACGACCAGATAAAGTCGAATAGTCGCGTGCACCGCGCGGCGATATCGTCAGCCTGACCCCATGCGCACGATCATTTCCTTTGCCGCCCTTTTTCTTTCCGTCATTCTGCTGCAGCTTTCGACCGGGGGTGTGGGGCCGCTGGACGCAATTTCGGGCCTGACGCTGGACTTCTCGACCGAGCAGATCGGTATGCTGGGTTCGGCGCATTTCCTTGGGTTTTTCATCGGGTGCTGGTGGGCCCCACGGCTGATGGGCACCGTCGGCCATTCCCGCGCCTTTGCGGTCTGCACCGCCTTGGGGGCGATGGGCCTGCTGGGGCATACGTTGACCGAAAACCCCTATATCTGGGCCGCTTTGCGCATCGCCTCGGGCACCTGTGTCGCCGGGAGTTACACGGTGATCGAGGCCTGGCTGAACGCCAAGGTCACAAATGAGACGCGCGGACGCGCCATGGGCACCTATCGTATCGCGGATATGGGGGCTTCGCTCTGCGCGCAGCTGATCATCGCGGTGCTGCCGCCCGCCTCATACGTGTCCTATAACTTGCTGGCGATCCTGTGCTGCGCCTCATTGCTGCCGCTGACTCTGACCCGCGCCAGCCAGCCTGCCACACCGGATGCGCCCCGGCTGCGGCCCAAACTGGCCTGGACCAGTTCACCGCTGGCCGTCGCCGGAGTGATCGTTGCGGCGCTCAGTTCCGCGTCTTTCCGGATGGTCGGTCCCATCTACGGGCAAGAGGTCGGGCTGGGAGTGGATCAGATCGCCTTCTTCCTTGCCTCATTCGTTCTGGGCGGCGCGCTGGCGCAGTACCCATTGGGATGGCTGGCGGACAAATATGACCGGCGATGGGTTCTGATCTGGCTGTCCGCCGCCGCCGTGCTGAGCTGTGGAATCACCATGGCCGCCAGCGGGTCCGGCACCTTGGGCGTGATGCTGGCCGCCGGGTTCTTTGGCCTGACCACCTTTCCGATCTTTTCGGTCTCATCGGCCCACGCCAACGACTTTGCCACCACCGAACAACGTGTCGAACTGGCCGCCGCGCTGATGTTCTGGTACGCGCTGGGGGCGATTGCCTCGCCCTATGCCTCATCCACATTGATACAGCAGTTCGGTCCGGGGGCCCTGTTTGCGTTTGTGGCCGTTGGTCATCTGGGGTTGATCCTGTTTGGCCTTGCCCGGATGCGGTCGCGCCCGACGCCGGATGCGCGGACCAACTACGTCTATGCGCCACGCACCTCGTTCACGATCGGGCGGCTTCTGAAACGGTCGGGCGAGGATTAAAGGTCTGAAAAATAGCCCCTTGCCAAAAGCCGGGCTTTTGCTGCCCCGTCACTTCATGTAGACGGGCGCGCAGACAGACACGCGGATACGGAACATGGCTCGGATTCTCATCACCTCGGCGATCCCTTACATCAACGGGATCAAGCACCTCGGCAACCTGATCGGCTCGCAATTGCCCGCCGATCTGTACGCGCGCTATCAGCGTGGCCGGGGGAATGAGGTCATGTTCCTGTGCGCCACCGATGAACACGGCACCCCGGCGGAACTGGCCGCAGCCAAGGCGGGCAAGCCGGTGGCTGAGTATTGCGCCGATATGTACGCGGTACAGGCCGATATCGCGCAGCGCTTTGGGCTGAGCTTTGATCATTTCGGCCGTTCCTCCAGCGCGCAGAACCGGCACCTGACCCAGCATTTCGCGGGCAAGCTGGATGAAGCCGGCCTGATCCGCGAGGTCAGCGAGAAGCAGGTCTATTCCAACGCCGATGGCCGCTTCCTGCCCGACCGCTATATCGAGGGCACCTGCCCCAATTGCGGCTATGAGCGGGCGCGCGGCGACCAGTGTGAAAACTGCACCAAGCAGCTGGACCCGACCGATTTGATCGAGCCGCGCAGCGCGATTTCCAGCTCGACCGATCTGGAAGTGCGCGAGACCAAGCACCTGTATCTGCGCCAGTCGGCGATGAAGGATCAACTGGATGCGTGGATCGACAGCAAGACGGACTGGCCGATCCTGACCACATCGATTGCCAAGAAGTGGCTGCACGATGGCGACGGCCTGCAAGACCGCGGCATCACCCGCGATCTGGACTGGGGGGTTCCGGTCAAGAAAGGCGATCAGGACTGGCCGGGGATGGAGGGCAAGGTGTTCTATGTCTGGTTCGACGCCCCCATCGAATACATCGCCTGCGCCAAGGAATGGGCCGATGCCACCGGCAAGACAGATGCGGATTGGGAGCGCTGGTGGCGCACCGACAAGGGTGCCGACGATGTGCGTTACGTACAGTTCATGGGCAAGGACAACGTGCCCTTCCACACTCTGTCTTTCCCGGCCACTATTCTGGGCTCGGGCGAGCCGTGGAAGATGGTCGATCACCTGAAATCCTTCAACTACCTGAATTATGACGGCGGCCAGTTCTCGACCAGCCAGGGCCGCGGCGTGTTCATGGATCAGGCGCTGGATATCCTGCCCGCCGATTACTGGCGCTGGTGGCTGCTGAGCCATGCGCCCGAAAGCAGCGACAGCGAGTTCACATGGGAGAACTTCCAGCAATCGGTGAACAAGGATTTGGCGGATGTTCTGGGCAACTTCGTCAGCCGGATCACCAAGTTCTGCCGTTCCAAGTTCGGCGAGGCCGTGCCCCAAGGCGGCAGCTATGGCGAACGCGAACAGGCATTGATCGAAGAACTCACCCAGCGCGTCCGCGCTTATGAAGGGCATATGGAGGCAATGGAAGTTCGCAAATCCGCACAGGAGTTGCGGGCCATTTGGGTTGCGGGCAACGAATACCTGCAGTCTGCCGCGCCGTGGTCGACCTTTAAGGAAGACCCCGAACAGGCCGCTGCACAGGTGCGTCTGGGTCTGAACCTGATCCGGCTTTATGCCGTGCTCAGCGCGCCGTTCATTCCCGAAACCTCAGCCCGGATGCTGAGCGCGATGAATACGCTGGACACAAGCTGGCCCGACGATGTCGAGGCCGCGCTGAACGCCCTGCCCGCCGGGCACGCGTTTTCGGTGCCGGATGTTCTGTTCGCCAAGATCACCGACGAACAGCGCGAAGACTGGCAGACACGCTTCGCGGGAGCGCGCAGCTAAGCACTCCCCAAGACGGGTATGGAAAGCGGAGGCCGCCGGGCCTCCGCTTTTTCATGTTCAACCCGCGAACGGACAGGTGTCAGCGCCAATCGTCCTGCCTAAGTAAGCCGACCTATGGCGAAAATTCCCGCGCGGGCCATTCGCGCATCGTATTCAAGAAGCTTGAGATATGATCGCAAAACCGCCATCCTGACCGGGAATTCAATCGACTCGCCGGCGCAATCCGCCTGCCCCGTCGCTTAATCCTTAGTCCGAATGAGGCACGCGCCATGTCCCTTGCACTGATGAAATCAATTTTCCGCACAGCCGGACCCGCCGGGGCGATTGCCATGGTGGCATGTCTGGGGCTAGCACATAATGCCTTGGCGCAGGACCAAAGCGACGCGCCGCCTCCGAAAGTGTCAATCGCAGCCGCTTATACTCAGGAAATCACCGCCGAGGCCGTCTTCATTGGCCGCGCCGAGGCTATCGACAAGGTCGATATCGTCGCCCGCGTCAGCGGTTTCCTTGACAGTCAGGAGGTCGAAGATGGCGCGTTGGTGAACGAGGGCGATCTGCTGTTTACCATCGAGCCGGACCTGTACGAGGCCACGCTGGAAGCCCGCAAAGCCGACCTGGACCGGGCCGAGGCCAATCTGGAACTGGCCAAGGTGGATCTGGCCCGAAAGGAAGAACTGTTCAAACGCGAGGCCACCCCGGAATCCGAACGCGACATCGCCCGCGCGAACGAACTGGTGGCCGAAGCCGAGGTAAAGGCCGCCAATGCCGCCATCCAGCAAGCCCAGCTGGACCTGAGCTACACCAAAATCAGCGCCCCCTTCACTGGTCGCATCGGGCGCGTGACGACCAGCGTGGGGGATGTTGTCGGCCCGACAAACCCGCCTTTGGTCAATCTGGTCAGCGAAGCGCCGATCTATGTGAATTTCTCGCTGAACGAAAAGCAATTTACATCAGTTCTTCAACAGGTTGGAGAGAATGCCAGCACGCTGGCCGAAAGCGACAAAAGCCCCAATGTGCACGTGACGCTGCCCAACGGAACCGAGTTGGACGAAACCGGTGAGATCGTGTTTGTCGACAACCGGATCGACCCTCTGACAGGGGCCATCACTGTCCGGGCAGAGTTCGACAATACCGACCGGCTGATCATCGACGGCGCGTTCCTGAACGTGCAGATCGAGGCCCTTGAACCTACGCTAGAGGTGCTGGTCCCACAAGCAGCACTGCAGCGCGATCAGCGTGGCGAGTTCGTTCTGGTCGTGAACGACAAGCAAATGGTTGAGCAGCGCTATATCACCACCGGAGACACGGTCGACTCGGCCATCATCGTGACGGAAGGGTTGCGGGAAGGTGAAAGCGTGATTGTCGAGGGCCTGCAGCGCGTCCGCCCCGGTGTTGCCGTGGACGCGGTCGTCGCGTCCGAGCAGCCGGGAGAATAACGGATGTTCTCTGCCCTGTTCATCAGCCGGCCCAAGCTGGCGCTTGTCATCTCGCTTGTCCTGACGATCATGGGCGGCATCGGCTATCTGGTTCTGCCGGTCGCCCAGTTCCCGGACATCACGCCGCCGGTGGTCAGCGTGACCACCACCTATACCGGTGCAAATGCCGAGACCGTGGAAAACACCGTCGCCGCCCCGATCGAGGCGCAGGTGAACGGTGTGGACGACATGATCTACATGACGTCCACCTCGTCGGATAACGGCTCGTATTCGCTGAACATCACCTTCGAGGTCGGCACCGACCCCGACATCGCCTCGGTCAACGTGCAGAACCGCGTGGCGCAGGCCATGTCTTCGCTGCCGACCGAGGTGACGTCTTCGGGCGTGGTCACGCAAAAGGCATCGACGAACATGCTGCTGCTGGTGACGCTGACTTCGCCTAACGGCACGTATGACAGCGTTTTCCTGTCCAACTATGCGTCGATCAACCTGAAAGACGCGCTGGCGCGGGTTCAGGGGGTTGGTAAAGCGGATGTTCTGACCAATCTGGAATACGCGATGCGCATCTGGATGGACCCGGACAAGATGGCCGCCCTGTCGATCACGCCGGGCGACGTGATCAACGCCATTCGGGAACAGAATATCGAAGTGTCGGCGGGATCGATTGGTGCCCCCCCGGTACCCGAAGGGCAGACCTTTCAATACACGATCAAGACCAAAGGCCGCCTGACTTCGGCCTCCGAGTTCGGCGATATCGTCATCCGCACCGGCGAAGCGGGTGCAATCGTACGTGTGAAAGACATCGCGCGGGTCGAGCTTGGGGCGCAGTTCTATTCGGCCTCGGGCTATTTCCAAAGCGTTCCGGCCACGGTGATCGGCATCTATCAGGCCCCCGGCGCAAACGCGCTTGCGGTATCGGATCGGGTCGAGGCCGAGCTTGAGCGTCTGTCCCGGTCCTTCCCCACGGATGTAGAATACCAGGTGCCCTTCAACACCACGGACTTCGTCGAGCAATCCCTGAACGATGTGGTTTCGACCCTGATCCTGACCTTCATTCTGGTGATCTCGGTCGTGTTCGTCTTCCTTGGCAGTTGGCGGGCGACGATCATTCCTGCGGTGGCGATCCCGGTCTCGCTGATCGGGACATTTGCGTTCCTTTTGGCCTTTGGCATGTCGCTCAACACGATCTCGCTGTTCGCGCTGGTTCTGGCCATCGGGATCGTTGTGGATGACGCCATCGTTGTGGTCGAAAACGTCGAGCGGATCATCGCGGATGAAGGGCTTGACCCGGCCGAGGCGACCCGCAAGGCGATGGGTCAGATCACCGGCCCGGTCATTGCAACCACGCTGGTTCTGCTGGCCGTGTTCGTGCCGGTGACGTTCATGCCCGGCATTTCCGGGCGGCTCTATTCTCAGTTTGCCGTGACAATCTCAACGGCGGTTGTGATCTCATCCATCAACGCGCTTACCCTGTCCCCGGCCCTGTGCGGGTTGGTGCTGCGGCCACGAAGCGGTCCGCCCAAAGGGGTTCTGGCACTGTTTGAAGGTTTCATCGGAACGGTGCGCAACGGCTATGTCTCGATCGTGCGCAAGCTGCTGATCCTGCCGGTCATTGCGCTGGGTATGATCGTGGCGCTGGCGATGGGAACGGGCACGATCATGTCCAACACCTCAAGCGGCTTTATCCCGCTTGAGGATAACGGCTATCTGTTCGTGGACATTCAGCTGCCCGACGCGGCCACCCTGGAACGGACCGAAACGATTTCCGCCCGCGTCGACGAGCAGATCCAACAGATACCGGGCGTTGCCAGCACCGTTCTAGTCAACGGCTATTCGCTGTTGAACGGGACCACGACAAACGGGGCTGCGATCTTTGTGAACCTCACCAATTGGGGGGAACGGCAAGAGGATGACCTGAGCGCCAATGCCATCCTGGGCAAAGTACTTGCTATTGCCAATGGTGAATCGGCGGCTTCCATCGTGGCCTTCAACCCGCCGCCCATTCAGGGTCTGGGCATGTCAGCCGGTGTGGAAATGGAGGTTCAGCAGACCGGCGGTGGATCACCGCAGGATCTCGCCTCAGCCGTCGGCTCGTTTGTCTACGCGGCGAACCAGAGGCCCGAGATCGGTCAGGCCTACACGACCTTCCGGGCCAACGTGCCCCAATTGTTTGTCGATCTGGATCGGGAAAAGGCCAAGACCCTGCAGGTGTCGGTGGCCGAGATTTTCCAGACCATGCAGGCACAGCTTGGGTCCTATTACGTGAACGACTTCAACCTGTTCGGGCGCGTCTACCGCGTGATGATTCAGGCCGATGGCTCGTACCGTGATAATGTCGAGGACATCTCGAACCTCTATGTCCGCTCGACCAAGGGTGAGATGGTGCCGCTGGGCACCCTGATCGATGTCGAGAATGTTCTGGGCCCCGTCCTGCTGAAACGCCACAACCTGTTCCGGTCGGCGACAGTCACGGCGGTTCCGGCTCCGGGTCTTTCCAGCGGCGACGCGATCACCGTGATGACCGAGGAATCCGCAACCGCCCTGCCCCCCGGCTATGCGTTCGAATGGACCGGGACTGCGCAGCAGCAGTTGGCGGCGGGCGGTCTGGTCATCGTGATCCTCGGGCTGGCGATCCTGTTCGGCTACCTGTTCCTTGTCGGCCAATATGAAAGCTGGTCGATGCCGGTGGCGATCCTGCTGTCGGTGACAGTTGCCTTGTTCGGCGCGGTGGCGGCTGTGGCCATCGTGGGCAGTGACATCAACCTTTATACGCAGATCGGGATGATCATGCTTGTGGGGCTTGCCTCCAAGAACGGCATCCTGATTGTCGAATTCGCGATGGAGCAACGCGCCAAGGGCCTGTCGATCAAAGACGCCGCTGCCGAGGCCGCCTTTCAGCGTTTCCGCGCGGTGATGATGACCGCCCTATCCTTCCTCTTGGGCGTTGTACCGCTGCTGGCCGCAAGCGGCGCGGGCGCGGCCAGCCAGAAAGCCATCGGTGTTGCCGTGTTTGGCGGCATGCTGGCGGCGACGCTGATTGGTGTGATCCTTGTACCAGTGCTTTATGCGCTGATGCAGGGCCTGCGCGAGTGGATCAAGGGCACCAACAGGAAAGGCCCGGATACGTCCGAAGGCGCCACGTGAGGTTGGCGATACTCGAAACAGAAAGCCCCGCCGAAACGCGGGGCTTTTTTCTTAGGCAACCTGTTCCAATTGCAAGCGCTGTTCCATCCACGTCTGCAATCGATCGATCTGGGCCTTATCCAGACGCAGGCCCAGTTTGTTGCGCCGCCAGACCACATCTTCGGCCCTACGCGCGAATTCCTTGTCCATCAGCCAAGCCACTTCGCGAGCGGTCAGAGTGGCCCCGAAATCCTCGCCCAAATCAGCGGCTTCCTTTGCATCGCCCAGAACCGAACGCGCCTCGGTCCCGTAGGCGCGCACCAATCGCGCTGCCCATCGTTTATCCAGGAACGGATAGTCCGCCATCAGGTGGTCGATCAGCTTTTGCACACCATCCACCGGGAAATCCCCTCCCGGCAATGCCACGCCCGCGGTCCATGGTCCGGGCAGGTCTGGGAAATGCCCGGCCACTTTTTCCAAAGCACTCTCGGCCAACCGACGGTAGGTGGTGATCTTGCCGCCAAAGACGTTTAGCACCGGCGCCCCGCCTTGTGCGTCCACTTTCAGCGTATAGTCCCGCGTCGCAGCCGTCGCGCTGCTGGCCCCGTCATCATAGAGCGGACGCACACCCGAATAGGTCCAGACAATGTCGTCTCGCGTCACGGGTTTAGCGAAATATTTCGTCGCAAAGGCACAAAGGTAATCCTGTTCGGCCTCGGTACAGATTGGCGGGATTGAAGGGTCGGAATGATCCTGATCCGTGGTGCCAATCAGGGTGAAATCCTGCTCATACGGGATGGCAAAGATGATGCGCCCATCCTCGCCCTGAAAGAAGTAGCATTTGTCGTGGTCGTAGAGCTTACGCGTCACGATATGGCTGCCCCGGACCAGACGAACCCCCTCGCGCGAGTTCACGTGGATCTTGCTTTGAATGATGTCGCCAACCCACGGCCCGCCGGCATTTACAAGCATCCGCGCCTTGACCTCGCGGGTCTCGCCACTGTTTCGGTCCGTGAGTGTGATCTGCCACAGGTCATCGACACGTTCAGCCCGGATCACCTCGGTCCGCACCAGAATTTCCGCCCCACGCGCCTCGGCATCTCGGGCGTTCAGCACGACCAGCCGCGAATCCTCAACCCAGCAGTCGGAGTATTCATAGGCCGTTTCGAACTTGTCCTGCAGCGGTGCGCCTTCGGGGGCGGTACGCAGGTTCAAGGACGAGGTTCCCGGCAAAATCTTCCGACCACCAAGGTTATCGTACAGGAACAACCCTAGCCGGATCAGCCACGCCGGACGCCGCCCGCGCATCCAGGGCATGACCGTGCTTAACAGTTTCGAGGTCGGCGTTTCCGCATCAAACCGCATGTCTGGGTGATAGGGCAGAACGAACCGCATCGGCCAACTGATATGCGGCATGGCGCGCAGCAGGGTTTCCCGCTCGATCAGCGCCTCGCGGACCAGACGGACCTCGAAGAACTCAAGATACCGCAGCCCGCCATGAAACAGCTTGGTCGAGGCCGAGGACGTGGCCGACGCCAGATCGTTCATCTCGGCCAGCGTCACCGACAAGCCGCGCCCGGCGGCATCGCGCGCGATGCCACATCCGTTGATCCCGCCGCCGATGATGAACAGATCGGTGATCTGATTGTCCTGTTGATCCATTTCCGGATGATTCCCCAAGCTTCGAAACTCGCGCGCATTAACCTGCTGGACGCTCGGTTCGTCAATTCTTTTATTCGTTTTTTTTCGTTCTTGTGCGTATGCACCCATAAGATGTGCAACAGATCAAGTAACTGGTGCACCCCTATTGGATCAATTCCTTGCAATACCCTCAAAAAGGAACAAAAACGAATACACAGCAGAGAATCGGAGCCACAATGTCCCTCTCCTTTCGCCAGTCCGACATTCTGGAGATCGCAAAACAGAACGGCCGCGTTGCGGTCGATGATCTGGCCGCTCGGTTCGATGTCACGGTTCAGACCATCCGCCGCGACCTGTCCGAGCTGTCGGATATGGGCAAGCTGGACCGGGTTCACGGCGGCGCGGTGTTGCGGTCCGGCGTGTCGAATATCGGCTACGAGGACCGCCGCGCCCTGAACGAAGACGCCAAAGCCGGGATTGCCAGCGCCTGCGCCGCCGCGATTCCCGATGGCGCGTCGGTTTTCATGAATATCGGCACCTCGACCGAAGCCGTCGCGCGGCAGATGCTGGCCCATAAGAACCTGATGGTGGTGACCAACAATATGAACGTCGCCAATATTCTGGTCGAAAACCCCGACTGCGAGATTGTTGTCGCCGGAGGGATCCTGCGCCGCTCGGACGGCGGGCTGATCGGTAATCTGACCGTTTCAACCATCAACCAATTCAAATTCGACTATGCAGTTATCGGCTGTTCTGCGCTGGACACCGACGGCGACCTGCTGGATTTCGATTTTCAGGAGGTTCTGGTCAGCCAGACGATCATCGCCCAGGCGCGGCAGACTTTCCTTGTCGCCGATCATTCGAAGTTCCAGCGCTCGGCCCCCGCCCGGATCGCCTCGCTCAGCGACGTGGACGTGTTTTTTACGGACCAGGCGCTGCCAGACCGTCTGAACCGGGCCTGTGCAGACTGGAACACCGCCGTTCAAATCAGCCCCTGACCCCTTTACTTTGGCCGCACAATCCCCACCGATCCGGATCACAATTTGCGCAAATCCCGCAACCGTCTACAAATAGATTGACGAGGTGGGACCAACATCTGAGGATGGGGCAACCTTCCCGCAAGGAGGCGCGAGCATGGGACTACTGGGGCAGCCACTCGGCTACTACGACTATCTGACATTCGTTGCATTGATCCTGCTTCTGGCGGCGGTGATGGCGCTGTTCCTGTTCCTCATGGGCTTGCCCGGACGGATCGCGATCAAGCGTAATCACCCACATGCCGAAGCGGTCAAAATCATGGGCTGGATGGGCTTTCTGGCCGTTGTTCCATGGGTCCACGCCTTTATGTGGGCCTTCCATGACGGCGTGACCGTCGACATCCGCCGCGGCCCGGACGAGGAAAAAGACGCTATCCGCAAGGATATCGAGCGTTTGGGCGGCACGGTCAAAGAAGAATACCAGGCGTCAGACGAGACGCAGAAGAGCTAAGGCCAAAGGAATCAACTCACTATGTTCGTCGCCCTTGGCATTACCCTTTTCTATCTCATCTTTGTCTGGTTCATTTTCTTCAAGGCTCAATGGCTGAAATTCAACATCATGTGGGGGATCGTGTCCTTCTGGGTGGGCGCGCATCTGCTGTTGATTTTTCTGGTCGCCCTGCGGTTCTTCCAGCCCTTCTCGGTCGACAGCCACGTGGTGCGCTCGACCATTCAGATCGTGCCGAAGCTGACGCAGCCGACCATCCTGGCCGAGGTTCTGGTCGAACCCAACACAAAGGTCACCAAGGGCGATCCGCTGTACCGCTTTGACGATACGGTGTTTTCGCTGGCGGTCGATAACGCCGAGGCTCAGCTGGTTGCGGCGGAACAGAATGCCAAAATTCTGGAGCAGGACGTGATCGCCAAGACCGAGGCCGTCGAACGGGCCAACGCGCAATTGGCCTATGCGCTGACCGAGCAGGCGCGGTACGAAAACCTTGTACCTGCCGGCGGCGCACGGCAGGACGAGTTGGATCGCTGGAACGAGCAGGTCGCCGAAGACCAGGCATCGGTCAAGCAGGCCGAAGCCAACCTGCACAAATCGGAACTGGCGCTGGAATCGCAGATCGACGGGGTTAACACCGGCGTTCTGCAAGCGCAGGCGCAACTGGCCGAAGCGCAGTATTTTCTGGACAACACAACGATCTATGCCCCCGAAAACGGCATGATCGTCTCGCAACAGGCCCGCCCCGGGCTTGTTGTCGGGGATATCCGCCTTGGTGCCATCGCCAGCTTTGTCACCGAGGATAACCCCTACATTCTGGCCACCTTCCGCCAGCAGAACCTGAAATTCGTCAAACCGGGTCAGGATGTCGAAGTCGCGCTGGACCTCTATCCCGGAGAGATTCTGCCTGGCAAGGTCGAGGCGATCTGGTGGGCCACGCGTCAGGGCCAGTACCTGCCCTCGGGCCGTCTGCCCGGTTTCGAACTGCCGAAACTGCCGGGCCGGATCGCGGTTCAGATCACCGTCGACCTGCCCGAAGGCCATACCTTTCCCGCCGGTGGTCACGCCGCCGTGGCGATTTATACCGGTCAGGGCAAAAGTTTCGAGTTTCTGCGGCGGATCAACATCCGTCTCTACTCTTTCGCCAACTTCATCCGACCGCTGGATATTTGAGGACGCACATCATGACACGGGCCACATCCTTTCGCAGATTGATGGGAACAGCCCTGTGCGCCGCCGTGCTGGCGGCCTGCACCCCTGTCGGGCCGGATTTCGTGCGCCCGAACTCTCCGGTCGTGAAACAGTGGATCGAAACCAACTCGCCCCAAGCCAGCCAGAGCAGCGGGCTGACCTCGCGCAGCGCGCCGGTGGTGAAATGGTGGGAGACGTTTAACGACCCGACCCTGAACAGGCTGATCGCCGAGGCTTATGCCCAGAACCTGACGCTGCAGGTTGCCGGAGCTCGCGTGCTGCAGGCCCGCGCGCAGCTTGGCATCGCGTTCGGCGAGTTGTACCCGCAATCGCAGGCCATCGGCGGATCGCTTGAGCGTCGTCAGATCAGCGAAAACCTTGGACCGATCTCGGACATCAACCGCATCATCCCGCTGGATACCGAGTTCTCGACCTCACAGGTCGGGTTCGACGCGCAGTGGGAGTTGGATGTGTGGGGTGCGCAGCGGCGCGGGGTTCAGGCGGCGCGGTCAAATCTGGCGCTGCAGGTGGCCAATTACGACGACGCGCTGGTGACGCTGACCGGGGATGTGGCGGCGCTTTATGTGAATATCCGCGCCCTGCAGGAATCGCTGGCCGTGGCGCGTGAAAACATCGCCCTGCAACAGCAATCGGCAGACCTGACCCAGTTGCGTTTCGACAACGGCGTCACGACCGAGTTGGACGTGCAGGAATCCAAGGCGCTGCTCAACAACACCAAGGCGCTGGTGCCGGAACTGGAAAGCGATCTGCAGCAGACAAAGAACGCTTTGGCCGTTCTGCTGGGCACGACGCCGTCGCGCATGACCAGCCAGCTTGGTAACTCGGGCCGTATTCCGTCTGCGCGGTCCAATGTCGCGGTTGGCGTTCCGGCCGAACTGCTGCGGCGCCGCCCGGATGTGCGTGCCGCGGAACTCGCGGCAGCCACGCAATCGGCGCAGGTTGGCATTGCGATGGCCGATCTCTACCCGCAGTTCATTCTGTCGGGCTCGATCGGATTGCAGGCCTCGGGCGGGCGCGATCTGTTCAGTTCCAACAGCAACACCGGGCTGGCCAGCGCGGGCGTCGTCTGGAACGTGCTGAACTATGGCCGGATCAAGAACAACGTCCGCGCGCAGGACGCGGCCTATCAGGAGTTGATCGCGAATTACCAGAACACCGTTCTGACCGCCTATTCCGAGGTTGAAAGCGCCATGGTCGCCTATGCGCAGGCGCGCAAGCAGGTCGGGTTCTATCAGCAAAGCGTCGAGGCCTCGCGCAAGGCCGCTGATATCGCCATCAGCCAGTACACCGACGGCATCGCCAGCTATTCGCGGATTCTGAACACGCAGACGGCGTTGCTGCAGTCCCAAGCCAACCTGATCGAAGCACGGCAGCAGGTGTCCAGCAATCTGGTCGCGGTCTACAAGGGTCTCGGCGGCGGCTGGCAGATTCGGCAAAATCAGGAGTTCCTGCCCGAAACCGTACTGGCCGAGATGGCGTATCGCACCGATTGGGGCGACCTGCTGCAGGAAACCCCAGCACGTGCCAGCCTGAACTGAAGGTTACTTCGTCAGCCCGCGCAGCCCGCCCGAGATCAGGATATTCACCTCGTACAAAATGCGCGGGGCCGCAAACCCACCGGGGCTGGCCAGATAGTTCGGGCTCCATTCCGGTTCGAATTTTTGCTTGAACGAGCGCAGACCCTCGAAATGATAGAACTGCTCGCCATGTTCATAGACAAACCCGCCGATCCGGTTCCAGAGCGAGGCCAATTGCCGGTTTTCGATCCCTGAAAACGGCGCGGCCCCAAGCGAGAACCAGTGGAACCCCTGCTCGGACCCCCACACCATCATCTCGGCAAACAGCGCGTCCATCACAAAGCTGGGGCTGTCGGGTTCGTAGCGCATCAAATCCAGCGATAGTTCGGACTTGTTGCCGCCCTGAAACAGGTTGGCAAAGGCCATGATCTTGCCTTCCTCATTCCGCAGGACGGCATGATCGAAATAAGACAGGTAGTCGTCATCGAAGCCACCCAGCGCAAAGCCTTTCTCTTCGCCCGCCTTGCGCGCCAGCCAATCGTCTGAAATCTGGCGCAATTCCGGCAGCACCGGGGCCAGGTTTTCCTTCGGGATGATCTCGAAAACATAACCCTCGCGCTCGGCCCGGTTCTTGGCCTGACGGAACCGTTTGCGCGACTTTCCGTCCAGCGAGAAGCCTTCGAGCGGGACACGCGCGACCTCACCAATTTTCAGGATCGACAGGCCAAGGTCCAGAAAGGTCGGCAGGTACTTGGTCGAGACGCTGTAGAAGGCACAAAGCTTGCCTTCACGATCCGCCATCTCGCGCATTTGCCAGATCAGTTGTTTCCCTGCGGTCTCATCCCCGACCGGTTCGCCTTTCGATATGATGGCGTTGCCCGTGTCCGCATAAGCGATGAACGCGGTTTCGTCCGGCGAGATCAGGAACTGCTTGTCTCCGGTCAGTGAGATTTGCGATTCAGTATCCTCGGATTCCATCACAAGGCGCTCGACAACTTCGGGAATCTCGGTGCGGACCGGCGTGGGGATCTCGCGCCCGAACAGCGAGTTCACTGCGACCACTCCAAGGATCACCGCCACCACGAGGCTGGAGCGCAGGAACCGCGAAGCGTCACCGTTCCATGCGAATTCCCACCAAAGCGCGTTCTGGTATTCCACATGGGAATAGGCAAACAGGCCGATCCAGAAGATCACCGCCAGCAGCGCCACAACGCTGACCAGCCATGGAATGTTCAGCCGGAAGATCGACGCGCCGCTGACGCGATAGAACGCCCCCCGGAACGTCGCCAGCAAACCAATCGTTGCCAGAATACCGACCGCCTCATGCGTATCCAGCCCCTTGGTGAGCGAGGCCACAAACCCTGCCACCATCAACAACATCGCAACAACCCACGCCCGGTAAAGCTTGCGGAACAACCCGCGTGAGACCAGCAGCAACAGCACTCCCACCGCGCTGCCCAGCAAATGCGATGCCTCGACAAAGGACAGGGGCAGAAACTCTCGCAATACGCCCAGGCTTTGGCTGTTCGACGGCAACGCACCCGAGACCAGAAGGATTACGCCCGCCACAGCAGCCACACCGGCAGCGACCATTGGCACGATCGGGCGGACAACCCGATACACCCACGTTGCCGCCCCCCCGATCCGATGGCGTTGCGTCAGGGCCGAGGCAACGGCGATGGACAAGGTGGCAATTCCAAACGGCAGGAAGGTGTAGACAACCCTGTACAGCACCAAAGCGGCAATGACATCCGACCGGCCGGACGCGCCGAGACCGGCGATCAGAGTGGCCTCGAACGCGCCAATCCCGCCCGGGGCGTGGCTCAGGATACCGACCGCGATGGCCGCTACGTAGACGGTGAAGAAGAACGGAAAGCCGACACCCAGATCGTCAGGCAGCAGGATGTACAGCGTCATGGACGCGCCAAACAGGTCGCCCAAGGCGGCCAGCGTCAGCAGCCCCGCCAGTTTGCTGCTTGGCAGGTTGAACCCGACGCCCGCAAAGGACAGCTTGCGCCCGCCCTTGGACAGCCAGACAAACACGGCGATAAGCAGGGCCAGAAGGCAAAGCCCGATAATCGTTTCCGTCGTTTCGCTGATCGGGACAACCTTGGACACGCCATCAGGGTGAAAAGTCAGCAGCATTCCCAGCGTCAGAACCAATCCGGTCCAGAACGCGATCCACGAGGTTGCGATCACCCCGGCCACGCGCCCAAGGTCAAGGCCCAGCGAGGCATAGATTCGATACCGGATCGCCGTCCCCGTGATGTAGGAAAAGCCCAGACAGTTTGATACTGCGTATCCGCAGGCCCCCGCCATTCCCGCCACCGGCAAGGGAACCTGGCCATCGGCCACGCTTTTGACCGAGAAGACATCGTACATTGAAAGCGACAAAAAGCTGAACGCCGTCCAGCACAGGGCGAAAAACATCAGCGTCCAGGACGTGTTCCGGATGTCCATCTGCACATCCGACCATTTAACGTGACCCGAGAGTTCATGCAGAACGATCAACGCGATCAGCGTGATCAGCACGGGAATCGCGATCCGGACCCAGGGTTTTTCAAGCGTGGCCGTGACCTTCTCGGCCCATTGCACGGCGCGGGGTTCTCTGCCTTGCTCGTGACTGGTCATTGTGAAGGTCCCTGTTGTCTGAACCGGATACACCGGCGATGCCTGCCCGCTGACATTGACACAATCTTGTTGCAACTCAAAGCACTACGCGGTGGCCTGACCGCTGTGAGCTAAAGCCGTCCCTTGCGCGTGGACAGCAGCAGGTTCGTCTCGGACCGGGTGATCCCGTCCATGCGGCGGATCTGAAACAGAACCTCATCGAGTTCGGCCAGCGTTTCCGTCCCGATCTCGGCGATCAGATCCCAGGTGCCGTTGGTTGAATGTACTGCCCGCACCTGCGGCATTGCGGCGATCCGCGCCATGGTCCGTTCGGTCCCGCGCCCCTCAATCTCAAGCATCATAAGCCCGCGCACCGGGCTTTGCGCCACGTCGCGGCGGGTCAGAACGGTAAAGCCTACAATCTCCCCCGAGTCCTTTAGCCGCTGCAACCGGCTGCGAACCGTCGTGCGGGTGACGCCGAGCGTCTCGGCAAGCTCGGACAGAGAGGCACGGGCATCCCGATGCAGCGCGCTGAGCAGCCTGTTATCCAAATCGTCCACAACCAATTTCCATTTTGGATCGTTGGGTTTCCTTTTGAACAATTTGTGGCCTTCCGGCAAGGCATAACGTCAGGCTAAATCAGCATATGGACACCAAGAACATAACACTCGTCGGCGCGCCGATGGACGCTGGCAAACGGCGTCAGGGGTGCCGCATGGGCCCTGACGCCTATCGCGTGGCCGGGCTTCAGCAAGCACTGACCGATCTGGGCCACACAGTCACCGACTATGGCGATGTGCGCCCCCAACTGACAGACACCCCGGATCACCCGCACCTGTTTGCCCTGCCCGCTTGCGTGGGCTGGACGCAGGCACTGAGCCAGACGGCGCAGGAGGTCGCGGGACAAAGCCTGCCGATCTTCATGGGCGGGGATCACGCCCTGTCGATGGGCACAGTCGCTGGCATGGCCGCGCATGCGGGTCGGCTGAATCGCCCTCTCTTCGTTCTCTGGCTCGATGCCCACAGCGATTTCCACACGCCGGACAGCACCGGCAGCGGCAACCTGCACGGAACGCCGGTTGCCTATTTCACCGGGCAACCCGGGTTTGGCGCCTTCCCGCCCCTGCCCGCGACAGTCCCGACCAATCAGGTGGGCATGATCGGGCTGCGGTCTGTCGACCCCGCCGAACGCGCCCGGCTTGAGCATGATCACGCGATGCTGGCAGACATGCGCAGCATTGATGAACACGGCATCAAAGCCCCTTTGATGGCGTTTCTGGAGCGTGTCAGGACAGAAAACGGTATCCTGCATGTCTCGCTGGATGTCGATTTCCTCGACCCCGCCATCGCACCTGCCGTCGGCACCACCGTTCCCGGCGGAGCAACCGAACGCGAAGCGCATCTGGTGATGGAGCTTTTGCACGAAAGCGGGCTGGTTTGCTCGCTCGATCTGGTCGAACTGAACCCGTTCCTAGACGAGCGCGGCCGCACCGCAAAACTGATGGTCGATCTGGCCGCGTCCCTGCTTGGCCGCCGCATCTTCGATCGCCCGACCCGGAGTTTCTGATGACCCTACCTTCTGACAAAGCCCTCGTGCCCTTTGTGTCCGTCGACAACATGATGCGGCTGGTTCACCATATCGGTCTCGAGCAGATGATCACCCGGATCGCCGCGCAGATCGAAGCCGATTTTAAACGGTGGGAGAGTTTCGACAAAACCCCACGTATCCCGGCCCACTCGCCCCACGGCGTCATCGAACTGATGCCAACATCGGATGGTGAGGCCTATGGGTTCAAATACGTGAACGGCCACCCCAAGAACACGTCCGAAGGGCTGCAAACCGTGACCGCCTTTGGCCTGCTGGCAGACGTTTACACCGGCTACCCCACGTTGCTGACCGAGATGACAATGCTGACGGCGCTGCGCACAGCGGCGACCTCGGCCCTGGTCGGCAGCTACCTGGCTCCGAAATCGGCCACCACAATGGCGATGATCGGCAACGGCGCGCAGTCCGAGTTCCAGTGCCTTGCCTTCAAAGCGATGTGCGGGATCGACACGGTGCGCCTTTATGACACCGACCCGAATGCCACCGCCAAATGCGCGGCGAACCTACAGGGTAAAGGGTTGACGGTTATCGCGTGCAAAACGCCCGAGGACGCTATCGAAGGCGCGCAGATCATCACAACCTGCACCGCCGACAAGAAATACGCCACCATCCTGACCGACAACATGGTCGGCCCCGGTGTCCACATCAACGCAATCGGCGGCGACTGCCCGGGCAAGACCGAACTGCACCGCGACATCCTGCTGCGTTCCGAGATTTTTGTCGAATATCCCGAACAGACCCGTGTCGAAGGCGAGATTCAGGCGCTTGAGGCTGATCACCCGGTCACCGAGATGTGGCAGGTCATGACCGGACAAGCCAAGGGCAGAACGGATGACCGGCAGATTACCCTGTTCGACAGTGTTGGCTTTGCCATCGAGGATTTCTCGGCCCTGCGCTTCATAAAGCGCGCCATTGAGGGTACGGATTTCTTCGAACCCCTCGACATGCTGGCCGACCCTGATGATCCGCGCGATCTATATGGTATGTTGATGCGGGCCGGATAAGGCGCACGAATGGGGGCGCTGCCCCCGTCGCCCTGCGGGCGCCTCCCCCGGGATATTTTTAGCCAGATGAAGCATGGGATCCTTTATTCATCTGGCCCCAAATATCCCGGGGCGCGAGGCAGAGCCTCGCAAAAACCTTCGCACTAACCTGCCAAGGACGGCAGATAGAGCACAATCCCCGGAAACGCGACAAGCAGCGCAATCGTGACTGCATCTGCGATGAAGAACGGGGTGACGCCTTTGAACACGTCCTGAACACTCAGGTCCGGGCGCACCCCGGCGACGACAAAGCAGTTCAGGCCGATGGGCGGCGTGATCAGGCAGAACTCGGCCATTTTCACCACCAGTATCCCAAACCAGATCGCGCACATGGGGCCGGACATGCCGAACGCGCTGTCTGCGGCGCTGACGGTTTCGCCTCCGTTCAAGGCCATCACCGCCGGGTAGACCACGGGCAAAGTCAGCAGCAGCATGCCGATGGCGTCCATGAACATACCCAGCACCGCATAGGCCAGAAGGATGCAGATCAGGATCAGCATCGGCGACATTTCTAGCGATGTGATCCAGTCCGAAAACGCGCCGGGCAGGTCCGCGAAGCCCAGAAAGCGCACGTAGATCAGGACGCCCCAGATGATCGAGAAGATCATGGCGGTCAGCTTCGCGGTTTCCAGCAGCGCGGATTTGAACTCGGGCCAGCGCATGCCGTGGAACAGGGCGAAACAGAAGACGATGAACGCGCCGATAGCGCCGCCTTCGGTTGGTGTGCCCCAGGCTTTGTCGCCGAACGGGTTGTAGACGAAGCAGATGATGATCAGGATCACCGCGACAATCGGGATCGCACCGGGCAGCGCGGCGAAGCGTTGCTTCCAGTTGAACCCGGTCACCGGCGGGCCGACGGATTTGAACACTACCGCGATGCCGACAATCAATAGGCCGTAGACCAGCGCCGAGAATGCGCCGGGAATGAACCCGGCCAGCAGCAGTTTGCCCACATCCTGTTCGACGATGATGGCGTAGATCACAAGGATCGCCGATGGTGGGATCAGCGAGGCCAACGTGCCCCCGGCCGCCACAACGCCCGCCGCAAAGCGCTTGTTGTAACCGACGCTTAACATTTCGGGGATGGCGATGCGTGCAAAAACGGCCGAGGTCGCCACCGAGGCGCCCGATACCGCTGCAAACCCGGCGGTTGCAAAGACGGTGGACACCGCCAATCCTCCGGGAACCCAGGCGATCCAGCGCTTGGCGGCCTCGAACAAGGCACGGGTCAGGCCGGCGTAATAGGCCAGATAGCCGATCAGGATGAAGGTGGGGATCAGGCTGAGCGTGTGTGCGGCGACCTTGGAATGGGGCACCTGCCCCGCCGTTTTCACCGCAACAGTCAGGGCCTTGCCGAACCGGTCGGGGTCGTAGCCAAACTTGGCCCAGAAAATCCAAACCAGCCCGAACAGGCCCGCCAGACCCGCCGCAAAGGCCACCCTCATGCCGGTAACGACCAGAACCAGCAGACCGCCCGTCACCCACAGGCCGATTTCAATCGTGTCCATGGCCTAGTCCTGCCCTTCGAACTGCTCGGCCTCGGCCGCTGCCTGCGCTGCGGCGTCCTGTATCAGGGGAACCGCAACCGGGGCCTCAAGCCCAAGAACCAGCGCCCGCCCATAGCCCCACACCTGCAGAACCAACCGCAGGCACAGAACGGAAAATGCGACCGGGGCCAACAGTTTGGCGGGCCACAAGGGAATGCCGATGTCGATAGAGCTATCCCTGCTCCACAGCGGTGCGCCGAAATCGAAGGATCGGTCGAAATGCGACCAGCTGCCCCAGACCAGCGCCAGCATCAGCACAAGGATCAGAATGACTGAGATCAGCTCGAACAGCCACAGCGCCCGCCCGTGCAGGCGGGAGATTACGATGTCCATGCGGATATGCCCGCCGTCCCGCTGAACGTAAGCGATGCCCAGAAACGCGATCAGCGGCATCGCCTGTTCGATCCAGTCGACATAGCCCGGTAACGGCGCGTTGAAGGCGTTGCGCCCGCTGACGGACACCACCGCCAGCACCATAAGGCTGAACACCGCCAGGCCGCTGATCAGTGCCAGAAACCGTTCCAACCCCAGCAAACGCTGGTCCAACTGGCTGAGGCGGCTGCCATCCTCCAGCACGGTGGCTTGTCCTGCCATGCCGCATTTCCCTTATGTTCAGAAAAAAGCGGGTGCCCTTGCAGGCACCCGGTCACAGCAATCAGTTGCCACCGCGCTGTTGTTGCAGCGTCGCCTGGACCAGATCGTAGAGATCCTGCGCCGGCAGACCCTGAGCGGACATATCCGCAATCCACTGCTCACGGATCGGATCGGCTGCGGTCTTGCGGAATTCCTCGATCACCACATCGTCAATCTCGACCTTCTGAACGCCCTTTTCTTCAAGCACGCTGTCCCACTGTTCGAGCAGCCCGCCATAGTTGGCAAGGTAGTGATCGATGGCTTCGTCGATGGAACTGTCCAGTGCCTCGCGATGTTCGGGCGACAGCGCCTCGTAGGCGTCGATGTTTACCACAACCGGGCAGTTCACGGTGCCGGGGTTCAGGTTTGCCGTCCACCAGTCAGCCTCGTTGATGGTGCCAAAGGACAGATGCGCGTGCTGGGCAAAGGCGACCGTGTCGACCACACCGGATTCCATTGCATTAAACGCCTCGGTCGCGGGAACGGATGTCGGCACTCCGCCGACCGCTTCAAAGGCCTTTCCAAGACCGCCGGTGGCGCGGACACGCATACCGTCAAATTCCGAAAGCTCGTCGCGCGGCTCACCGGTGCCTACAATGTTGTACTGCGGCATGGGCGAGGTCATGATGATGCGCGCATTCCACTGCGCCATCTCATCCTTGACCGCGGGATGGTCATAGACGGCGTGGCTGACGGCCACCTCTTCGTCCAGGTTGTTCACGCCCAGAAACGGCAGTTCAAGAACGGTGATCGCGCGATTCTTGTCCCGGTGATACCCGGCGCAGAACTGGGCCATCTCGAACGCGCCAATCTCGATCCCGTCCAGATTCTCACGCGGTTTCGACAGACCGCCGTAGCTGACGTTGATGGTGAAGTCTCCGCCGGTTTTTTCGCTGACAAGCTCGGCCAGTTTTTCCACATGCTCGGTAAAGGCGCGGCGTTTGCCCCACACGGACGCATTCCATTCGGTGGCTGCGGCTTCGGTGACGAAGGCAACGCCCAAGGCGGCGACGGCAGCGCCGCTCAACATTCTTTTCATAGTGATCTCTCCCGTTGGTGCGCCCCTGTTTCGGAGCGCTTGGAACGAAGCTAGCGCCAACATAGCTTTGTGCCAACCCCAAGCAGCAGACAGCCAAAGCAGGCGTTTGGGCCGAACCAAAGACCGCACGCCCATCAGCGCCCGGATGTGCAGGGAGGCGAAGCCAGACAGGGGCGAGATTTCGTCTTGGCAGATGTTACACTTACCCTGTTGTTTAATAAGTTACTTTTCTGATTTTACGCAGAACGTTTACAGAAATACGCCGATTTCAGAAACTTATTTACAAACTAATCCTGATATTACCGCAATTTATTTATTTATTTTCAAAGCACGGTAATATTCAGCATGGGGAGGAAAAGGATCGACTTCGCCGGAACACCCGGCGAAAAACGATCCAAAGCAATCCAGTCCTAGAGGGAGGAGCCTCATATGACCACCGCTGCCCAGGCAGATGCCAAGACATATCCGCCATCCGCAGAAACTGTTGCGCGTGCACATATAGATGCCGCGAAATACACCGAGATGTATGCCGCCTCGATCGATGATCCGGACGCATTCTGGGGTGAGCAAGGCAAGCGTATCGACTGGATCAAGCCCTTCTCGACGGTCAAGGACACGAATTACGATTTCGGTTCCGTCAAAATCAACTGGTATGCCGATGGTACGCTGAACGTGTCGGCCAACTGCCTGGACCGCCATCTAGAGAAACGCGGTGATCAGACGGCGATCATCTGGGAGCCGGACGATCCGAACGACCCGGCACAGCACATCACCTATGCCGAGTTGCACCGCCGCACCTGCCGGATGGCCAACATTCTGGAATCGATGGGCGTGCGCAAGGGCGACCGGGTTGTGATCTATCTGCCGATGATCCCCGAGGCCGCCTATGCCATGCTGGCCTGCGCGCGGATCGGCGCGATTCATTCGATCGTTTTTGCTGGGTTCTCTCCGGACGCGCTCTCCGCCCGGATCAACGGGTGCGACGCCAAGGTCGTGATCACCGCCGATGAGGCCCCGCGCGGTGGCCGCAAAACGCCGTTGAAATCCAACGCCGATGCCGCCCTGCTGCACTGCAAGGACACCGTCAAATGTCTGGTCGTCAAGCGCACCGGTGGTCAGACCACGTGGATCGACGGGCGCGACTATGACTATAACGAGATGGCCCTTGAGGCGGACGATTACTGCGCCCCTGCCGAGATGGGTGCTGAAGACCCTCTGTTCATCCTCTATACCTCCGGCTCGACCGGCCAGCCCAAGGGCGTGGTCCACACCACCGGCGGCTATCTGGTCTATGCGTCGATGACGCATCAGATCAGCTTCGATTACCATGACGGCGATATCTATTGGTGTACGGCGGATGTGGGCTGGGTCACCGGGCACAGCTATATCGTCTATGGCCCGCTGGCCAATGGCGCGACTTCGCTGATGTTCGAAGGCGTGCCGACCTATCCGGATGCCGGCCGCTTCTGGGAGGTCTGCGCCAAGCACAAGGTCAACCAGTTCTACACCGCCCCCACCGCGATCCGCGCGCTGATGGGTCAGGGCGACGAATGGGTCGAAAAGCACGATCTGAGCGATCTGAAGATTCTGGGCACCGTGGGCGAACCGATCAACCCCGAAGCCTGGAACTGGTATTACAACGTCATCGGCGGCGGGCGCTGCCCGATTGTTGATACCTGGTGGCAGACCGAGACCGGCGGGCATCTGATGACTCCACTGGCCGGGGCCCACGCGCTGAAGCCCGGCTCGGCCATGAAACCGTTCTTTGGCATCGAACCGGTGGTTCTGGACCCGCAATCCGGGGTCGAGATCGAGGGCAACGGGGTCGAGGGCGTGCTGTGCATCAAGGACAGCTGGCCCGGCCAGATGCGCACCGTCTGGGGCGATCACGAGCGGTTCGAGAAGACCTATTTCTCGGACTACAAAGGCTACTACTTCACCGGTGACGGATGCCGCCGCGATGAGGATGGCGATTACTGGATCACCGGACGTGTCGATGACGTGATCAACGTTTCGGGTCACCGTATGGGCACGGCCGAGGTCGAAAGCGCGCTGGTTGCGCATGCCGCCGTGGCCGAGGCCGCCGTGGTCGGCTATCCGCATGAAATCAAAGGACAAGGCATCTACTGCTATGTCACTTTGATGAATGACCGCGAGCCGTCGGATGAGTTGCTGAAAGAGTTGCGCACCTGGGTCCGGACAGAAATCGGCCCGATTGCCAGCCCGGATGTGATCCAGTGGGCCCCCGGCCTGCCGAAAACGCGGTCCGGCAAGATCATGCGCCGTATCCTGCGCAAGATTGCCGAGAACGACTTTGGCAGCTTGGGTGACACGTCAACGCTGGCCGATCCGTCGGTGGTCGAAGACCTGATCGAAAACCGCGCGAACAAGTGAGGATGTGATGGACGCTGACACGATCACCACACCCGCCGTTCTTATCCTTCTCGGCCCTCCGGGTGCCGGGAAGGGAACGCAGGCCCGTATGCTTGAGGACAAATTCGGGCTTGTGCAACTCAGCACCGGTGATCTGTTGCGCGCGGCAGTCGCCGCCGGGACCGAGGCGGGGAAAGCCGCCAAGGCTGTCATGGAAGCCGGCGATCTGGTCAGCGACGAGATCGTCATTGCCATCCTGCGCGACCGCATGGCGGAACCGGATTGCGCCAAGGGCGTCATTCTGGACGGCTTCCCGCGCACCACAGTTCAGGCCGAGGCGCTGGACGGCCTGCTGTCGGAAAACGACCAGAAGATCAGCGCCGCCATCAGCCTCGAGGTTGAGGATGCCGAGATGGTGATCCGAATCTCGGGCCGCTACACCTGCGCCGGTTGCGGTGAAGGCTATCACGACACGTTCAAGCAGCCCGCCGTCGAAGGCGAATGCGACAAGTGCGGCCATACCGAGTTCAAGCGCCGGGCTGATGACAACGCGGAAACCGTGGCTTCGCGCCTGCAGGCCTATCACGCGCAAACCGCGCCGCTGATCACGTATTACGAAACGCATGGTGTCCTGCAGCGCACGGACGCCATGGGCAAAATCGAAGACATCGCCAGCGATCTTGAGGCAATCGTCGGCGACGCGATGAGTTAAGGGGAGGAGAGAGGCCGTAAGGCTTTGATCCTAAATCAGAATACTTCAAGGACCCGCCTTGGCGGAACCGGGAAGTCTTGCCTGATGCCATCTGGTATCCGGCACAAGTGAGAAGCGGCCCAACGCACTGGAGGAGTTGGGCAACGGGCCGCCCAACGAGGAAGCGAAGGAGGACCCCGCAATGGCGGATCAATCAACAAACTCCGCGCAGACTGCCGAGGCCGACAAGGGCTATTGGCAGGCCAACCTGCGTCTCATCTACATCAGCCTCGCGATCTGGGCGCTGGTGTCATTTGGATTCGGCATTCTGCTGCGTCCGCTGCTGTCGGGCATCTCCGTCGGCGGAACCGATCTGGGCTTTTGGTTCGCTCAGCAGGGATCGATCCTGGTCTTTCTGGTGCTGATCTTCAACTACGCCTGGCGCATGAACAAGCTGGACGCCGAGTTCGGCGTGGACGAAGAGTAAGGGAGAGCGGGGACAATGGATCAGTTTACCATCAACCTGCTGTTTGTTGGCGCATCCTTCGCGCTATACATCGGCATCGCGATCTGGGCCCGGGCGGGGTCCACATCGGAATTCTACGCCGCCGGTCGCGGCGTTCACCCGGTCACCAACGGTATGGCGACAGCGGCGGACTGGATGTCCGCGGCCTCGTTCATCTCGATGGCGGGCCTGATTGCCTTTACCGGCTATGACAACTCGACCTTCCTGATGGGTTGGACCGGTGGCTACGTGCTGCTGGCTCTGCTGCTTGCGCCCTACCTGCGTAAGTTCGGAAAATACACCGTATCCGAGTTCATCGGCGACCGTTTCTACAGCCAGACCGCACGTGTTGTGGCCGTGGTCTGTCTGATCGTTGCGTCGGTGACCTACGTGATCGGTCAGATGACCGGCGTGGGCGTGGCCTTTGGCCGCTTCCTCGAGGTGTCGAACACCTCCGGTCTGCTGATCGGTGCCTGCGTCGTGTTTGCTTACGCGGTGTTCGGCGGGATGAAAGGCGTGACCTATACGCAGGTCGCTCAGTACTGCGTGCTGATCACCGCCTACACCATCCCGGCGATCTTCATCTCGCTGCAGCTGACCGGCACGCCGATTCCGGCGCTGGGTCTGTTTGGTGACACCGCCAGCGGTGAGCCCCTGCTGACCAAGCTGGATGCGATCGTGACCGAGCTGGGCTTTGCCGACTACACGGCGCACCACTCGAACACGCTGAACATGGTGCTGTTCACGCTGTCGCTGATGATCGGTACCGCCGGTTTGCCGCACGTGATCATGCGCTTCTTCACCGTGCCGAAAGTGTCTGACGCCCGCTGGTCCGCCGGCTGGACGCTGGTCTTCATCGCGCTGCTGTACCTGACCGCACCCGCGGTTGGCGCAATGGCCCGTCTGAACATCACCGACATGATGTGGCCCAATGGTGGCATCGAAGGTGGCGCTGTCTCGGTCGAGGAAATCGACACCGATCCGCGTTATGACTGGATGAAAACCTGGCAGAAAACCGGTCTTCTGGATTGGGAAGACAAGAACGGCGACGGCAAAATCCAGTACTACAACGACAAGTCCGAAGCCATGACTGTCATCGCGGAAGAAAAAGGCTGGGTCGGAAACGAGCTGACCAAGTTCAACCGTGACATTCTGGTTCTGGCCAACCCCGAAATCGCCAACCTGCCGGGTTGGGTGATCGGTCTGGTCGCTGCCGGTGGTCTTGCGGCTGCTCTGTCGACCGCTGCGGGTCTGTTGCTGGCGATCTCGTCGGCGGTGTCCCACGACCTTGTCAAAGGTGCGATCAACCCGTCGATCTCTGAAAAGGGTGAACTGCTGGCGGCGCGGATTGCAATGGCCGTGGCCATCGTCGTGGCAACCTATCTGGGTCTGAATCCTCCGGGCTTCGCGGCGCAGACGGTGGCCTTGGCGTTCGGTCTGGCGGCTGCCTCGATCTTCCCGGCGCTGATGATGGGGATCTTCTCGACCCGCATCAACAACACCGGCGCGGTTGCAGGTATGCTGGCAGGTCTGGTCGTGACCCTGGTCTACATCTTCCTGCACAAGGGCTGGCTGTTCATTCCGGGCACCAACTCGTTCACCGATGCTGATCCGCTGCTGGGTCCGATCAAGTCGACCTCGTTCGGTGCAATCGGTGCGATGATCAACTTTGCGACTGCCTACGTTGTTGCAGGCATGACCAAAGAAACTCCGCAGGAGATCAAGGATCTGGTCGAAAGCGTTCGCATTCCCCGTGGTGCTGGCGCAGCTCAGAATAAATGAGCATGATGCGGCATATGGTTAACTTCCATATGCCGCGTCTTTCGACTTACTTGTCCCGCCCGGCATATCACCGGGCGGGATTTTTCAATCAGACAACCGGAGACAAATAATGCCCCTGTCCCATGATCAGATCACCCGGTTTCTGAAATCCGTACACCCCTATGACGCCCTGCCGGACACGGTTCTTGACGACATCGCCAAGCAGATCGAGGTGTGGGAGGTGGACGAAGACAGCAGCGTCTACGATCTGGGCCACACTCTGCCCGGCGTTTTCGTGATCTACGAAGGACAGGTCGAAATCACCGATGAGAATGGCGAGGTTGTATCTCATCTGGGTCTGCGCAATTCATTTGGCGAACGCGGGCTTTTGAAGGGCGGCAAAGCCTCGACCAAGGCGCGGGCGAACTCGCCTTCGGTCCTGATCGTCCTGCCCCCTGATCTGGTGCGAGAGCTGATCGACGGGCATGATGTCGTCTCAAAGTTTTTCAACCGGACACGCGGCGGGCGCACCGGCCCCCAAAGCCTTGCCACCAGCGCCATCGACGTGCTGATGGCCCGGAACCCGGCCACCTGTCCCCCCGGCACGCCGGTTCGGGATGCTGCACAGATCATGCGCGACAAGCGGATATCTTCGCTGTGTGTCAGCGATGAAGCCAAGCTGCTGGGCATTGCGACCTTGCGGGATATCTCGGGCAAATACGTGGCGGATGCGATGGCACCGGATACGCCTGTCTCGGCGATCATGACGCCCGATCCGGTCACGCTGTCCCCCTCTGATATCGGGTCGGACGTGCTGCACGTGATGATGGAGCGCGGGATCGGCCACATCCCGATCTGCGAAGGCGGGCAACTGGTCGGTATCGTGACCCAAACGGACCTGACCCATTATCAGGCCGTGAACTCGGCCGAACTGGTGCGCCAGATTGCGCAGGCAAATGCGGCCCAGGATATGGCACAGGTCACGGCCGAGATCCCTCAGCTTCTGGTTCAGCTTGTGGCCAGCGGCAACCGGCATGAAATCGTCACCCGGCTGATCACCGATGTTGCGGATACGGTCACGCGGCGATTGCTGGCTCTGGCCGAAGAAAAGCTTGGCCCCCCGCCCGTCCCTTACCTGTGGCTGGCCTGCGGCTCGCAAGGCCGGCAGGAACAGACGGGTGTGTCCGATCAGGACAATTGCCTGATGCTGGATGACAGCGTGACCGAGGCCGACATGCCCTATTTCGCAGCGCTTGCGAAATTCGTGTCGGACGGGCTGGACGTTTGCGGATATTTCTACTGTCCCGGCGATATGATGGCGACCAATCCGCGCTGGTGCCAGCCGGTGCGGGTCTGGCGCGAGTATTTCAGCGGCTGGATCGCCAAACCCAACCCCGAGGCGCAGATGCTAGCCTCGGTCATGTTCGACCTGCGCCCGATCGGCGGAGCGTTTGACTTGTTCGCCGACCTGCAATCGGAAACGCTGAGGGCCGCCAGCGCGAATTCGATCTTTGTCGCGCATATGATCTCGAACTCGCTGAAACACACACCGCCTTTGGGCCTGTTGCGGGGGTTTGCGACCATCCGCTCGGGCGAGCATCGCAACACGCTGGACCTGAAACACAACGGCGTTGTCCCGGTGGTCGATCTGGCGCGCATCTACAGCTTGCAGGGCCAACTGCCCGAGGCCAACACCCGCGCCCGCCTGAAAGCCGGTGAAGGCGCTGGCGTGCTTAGCCCCTCGGGCGCACGGGATTTGCTGGACGCCTACGACCTGATCGCCGAAACGCGGCTGGAGCATCAGGTCGGGCTGGTAAAATCCGGCGACACACCAGACAATTACCTGCCGCCCTCGAACCTTTCGGATTTTGAGCGAAGCCATCTTCGGGATGCGTTTGTGGTGGTCAAAACCATGCAGTCCGCAGTGGGTCATGGCAAAGGAATGCTGGGCTGATCCCGGCCCAAGAATAAAAGGCTGACAAGCCGGAAGAACGGAGAGACACATGTTTCTGGAATTGATCGGCACGATTTTTGCGGGCTTTGCCTTTGCGGGCGTCGTGATGGTGCTGAACAAGTTGTCGGGTGGGCGCTTGCCCCGTTGGGCGGCCCCTGTCGCCGCCGGGTTGGGGATGATCGGCATGACCATCGCCAGCGAATATTCCTGGTATGACCGCACGCGCGGCACCCTGCCCGGCAGTCTTGAGATTGTCGAAGAGGTTGAAAGCCGCGCGTTCTATCGCCCGTGGACTTACGCAGTGCCCTTTGTCGACCGGTTCGCGGCCATCGATACGGTATCGGTGCGCAAGAATGACGAGGTCCCGGACCAGCGCCTTGTCGATCTGTATTTCTTCGGACGCTGGGCTCCGGTGTCCAAACTGCCGGTCGCCGTCAACTGCGCCGAAAACCGCCGCGCCAGTCTGGCTGACGGGGTCGAGTTCGGCGACGACGGGCGCGTGCTGAATGCAGACTGGATCGCCCCCGGTTCAGGTGACCCGATTATCGAGGCAACCTGCGGAGTCTGATCATGCTGACCAAGCTGAGCCTGCGCCTTCGTGTCTTTCTGTTCTTCTGCCTTCTGGCCGTGGGCGGGCTGGCCGTCAGTTCGGTTGCGCTTTGGATCAGCTATGCACGGTCCAACGATCCGGACCTGTTGGACTCATTCATCTTCGCCGAAATCCTGATCGCGTTTGGGTTTCTCGCCATGATCGCCGGGATTTGGCTGCTGTTCGACGACAATGTCGCCAAACCGATCGAGCGCCTGTCCGCCGAGTTGCGCGCGCGGGCGCACGCGGGCGTCAGTACCGACATGGATCTGGACGCGGCAAAGTACCTTGGCGATCTTGCGCCAGCCGCCGCCGGGCTTGCCGATCAATTGTCCGACAAAACGATGAACATCGCCGAGGTCATTGCCGCCGAAACCGCAAATCTCGCTGCGGAAAAACAGCGGCTTACGGCGCTGTTGACCGAAATTCCCGTCGCCATGCTGCTGGCGGGACCGACGCATAAGATCGTTCTATATGACGCGCAGGCGGCCGAGGTTCTGGCCCAGATCGCCCATCCCCGGCTAAACGCCTCGCTTTTTGAATACCTCGACCCGACGCATCTGGAAGGCGCCTATGCGAAGCTGACGAAAACAGGTCTGGACGTGACCTGCACGTTGCGCAGCATCGATGGAAATCAGACCTATTCGGCCCGGATGAAGCCGCTGGGCGACGCGCCCGGCTATATGCTGATCTTCGACGACAGCGCCGTCCAGATCTCACCCGATGCCGAGCGCCCGCTGGTCTATGATTTCGACCTGCTCACCTCGAACACGGAAGGCGAATTTGAAAGCCTGTCCCTGTCCGATCTGTGCTTTGTGGTCTTTGACACCGAAACGACCGGCCTGCTGCCCCACAAGGACGAAATCGTTCAGATCGGCGCGGTTCGGGTTCTGAAAGGGCGGATCGTCGAGGGTGAGCGCATCGACACGCTGGTCAATCCCGGCATTCCGATTCCGCCCGCCTCGACCCGGGTTCACAAGGTCAGCGACCACATGGTTCAGGGCGCGCCGGATATTTCCGAAGCCGGACGGCTCTTTCACCAGTTTGCCCGTGATGCGGTGATCGTGGCCCATAATGCGCCGTTCGACATGGCCTTTCTGCGCCGCCATGCAAAACGAATGAATGTCGAATGGGATCACCCGATCCTGGACACCGTCCTGCTGTCGGCGGTCCTGTTCGGGGCCAGCGACACCCACACGCTGGACGCGCTATGCGAACGGCTGGACATCGACATCCCCGAAGCGCTGCGCCACACCGCCTTGGGGGACGCCGTTGCAACCGCCGAGGCGCTGGTCAAGATGCTGCCGATGCTGCAGGCCCGGGGTATGAACACGTTCGGGGCCGTCATCGTCGAGACGCGCAAACACGGCCGTCTGCTCGAGGACCTGAACTGACCTGCCGTAATATGCGGGTCAAAGTCAGCTTTCGATGGACAAATCCGGCGGGCCGTGGCACCTGATGCGCGGCCAAGGAACAAGCGCGATGACCGAGAAGACCTTTACCCCCAGCCCCGATCAAAGAAATGCCTTTCGCGAGGCATTGGGCTGTTATGGCACGGGTGTAACCGTCATCACCACGGAGACTGCACTGGGGCCACGGGCAATCACCGTGAACTCTTTCGCGTCCGTGTCGCTGGACCCGCCGCTGGTGCTGTGGTGTCTGGCCAAAGAGTCGAACCGCTTCGACGCGTTCAGCGACTGCCAGCACTACTCCATCCATGTCATGGCGCAGGAACAGCAGGATCAGGCGCTGAAATTCGCCCGCGACGGGGCCGATTTCTCGCATGCCGACTGGGCCGCAGACACGTCAGGCGGCCCGCGTCTGGCCAATTGCCTGGCCCGGTTCGATTGCCGCCTGCATGCCCGGTACGAGGCCGGGGATCATCTGATCCTGATCGGTCACGTGGAAACGGTCATGCACCGCCCCGGTCAGGGCCTTATTTTCAAGCGCGGTCAGTTCGGGAAGTTTCTCGACAACATCTGAATACTCGTTTCTCTTCATCTATGGTGAGTGGCCTGCTAAATTGCTATCCGGCCCGCAATCACCACAGGCAGTGCGCTCGGAGAGAAGATGATCAGCAGCAAAAAGAACTTTGTCTTCGTGCACATCCCGAAGACCGCCGGAAGCTCGGTCACCTATTGCCTGCGGCACGATTTCGACCGCGAGAACAGGGTGCAGCGCTTTGTAAACAGCATTTCGAAACGTGTCTCGGGCCGGAAAATCTATGAGATCACGCAGTTCCAACCTCTGCCAAACCACGCCACGGCGGCTGAATATCTTGCCTATTTCGGAGATCGTTACTGGTCGATGAAAAGCTTCAGCTTTGTGCGAAACCCATACGATTTGATGGTTTCGTTTTTCTATTACATGCAACAGGCGCCGCAACATCATGACCATGAAAAGGTGCAGGGGCTGAGTTTTCGGGATTACATTCTAAAGACCTACGACCCCGATCACCCGGAAAGCTGGCAGGTGCGTTATCTTGTGGATGATGAAGGGCGCAATCTCGTTCAGAAAATCGGGCGTGTCGAAACGGTCTCGGACAGCTTTTCAGAGATCACGCGGCATCTTGGGATCAACGCTGAACTGCCGCATCTGAACAAATCGAAGCGTGGTAGTTACCTGCAGCATTACGACGACGAGACGATCGATCTTGTCGCCCGCGTGTTCCGAATTGATTTTGAGCAGTTGGGTTACAGCCTTGATCCGAACTGCACCGAAGTGACCCCGATGCAGTTGGAGCCGCATCCGAAACTGCTGGCGTACTAGTAATTCCCTGCTTTTCCGGTGACTAAGCCGGGCTCATTCGTCCAGCGACCCATGCACGGCCAGAGCCTCAAGCTCGGCCTCTTGCGGGGTGATGACACGAAATGCTTCGTGCACCCCTGCATCAGACAACTCGCGGGCGACGGTCAGCAGTGTGTTGGGCCCATGCTCTTCGCATAGCTCTGACATATGATCGATTTCGGCTTGGGCCACGTCCAGCGCGGCCTCAAGGGAAGGCGCGCCGTAGAGTTGCACGAAATGTTCCGCCAGATTGCGCGCGACCTGATCCCGTTCCGCAGGTTCGATCTGCGTCACGGCAACAAATGTCACGCGGCCAAAGGTTTCTAACCCCAGCCATCCATTGGCAAAAGCCTGACGTGCTTTGCCTTCAAGATCGCCCTCACCCCAGTTCGAAAACTCGAATCCGCCCGAGATGCACCATTCGCCGGTACGCGCCGGAGAATGAAAGACGTTCATGTCGCTTTCGTCGAAATGGATTGCACGGGCCAGTTTCATCAGGCGGTCTCCAACAATTGCGTCAACGGGCGCAGATGGGTGTCCGCGCCGTCGCGGATCAGCATGCCAAAGCGTTCGTCTGTGCCAAGGAATACTCCGCCGTCCACCGGTTCTCCGACCCCGCGCAGCAGACCCATCCATTCGGCGTGCAGCGGCGCGTTGCCGTCCTCTTGCCACCGGTTGAGCCATGTCAGCATGTGGCGCGACCAGCTTTCGACCAACTGGGTTGGCGAAACGTCGGCGCATCCCTCATCATAGAGCGCGGTCACGTCAGGCGTTTCCCCCGGCGCGTCGCTGGTTTGCAGCAAGGCCAGTTCCCATCCGACAACCAGCCAATCGGGCTGATCCCCGGGCGCATGGGTCGAAGCGGCCACGTGAAACGAACCGCATTTGGCACCGTTCACGCAAATCAGCCCGTCCCAGCCCAGATGCACGGCGACTTCGGGCGGGGCCAGCGCCCCCAGCGCGTTCTGAAAGCCCACGGCGCAGAGCGGCAGCATCGCCATTGCGTCTTGCAACGCAACCTCGGGCGCGAACACGATGGCGACGCGCAGGCGGTCGGCCTGAATGTTGTAGATCACCGTTCCTGCATCGCAACCAAGCGTTGCCACGGCCTGCGCGCGTTCAAACGGGTCTTCCCCACCCTTTACGGGTTGCCCTGACAGCAGCGGGGGAAAGACCGGCTCGGTCATGCTTTGCCTTTGGCGATCATGTCCCGCGCGATTTTTCGGAAGGCCTCGGCCTGCGGGCTGTCCGGCTTGCTGACCACAATGGGTGCGCCCCCGTCCGCCGCAACGCGGATGTCCAGATGCAGCGGGATTTCACCCAGCAATGGCACGCCCATGGCCTCGGCCTCGGACGCGACGCCGCCGTGGCCGAACACATGCTCCTCGTGCCCGCAATTCGAACAGATATGGGTGGACATGTTCTCGATCATCCCGACGATGGGGGTCTTGAGCTGGTTGAACATGTCGATCCCCTTGCGGGCATCGATCAGCGCCACATCCTGCGGGGTGGAGACAACGATTGCGCCGTCCACCTGAAACTTCTGGCTCAGCGTCAATTGCACATCGCCGGTGCCCGGCGGCAGGTCGACGATCAGCACGTCCAGCGCCCCCCATTGCACCTGGCTCATCATCTGTTGCAGCGCGCCCATCAGCATCGGCCCGCGCCAGACAACGGCCTGCCCTTCATTGGTCATCAGCCCCATCGACATCATGGTGACACCGTGATTGCGCAGCGGCAGAATAGTCTTTCCATCGGGGCTGGCCGGTCGGCCCGAGACGCCCAGCATGCGGGGTTGCGACGGGCCATAAACATCCGCGTCCAGCAGACCCACGCGGCGACCCTCAGCCGCCAGCGCACAGGCGAGGTTGGCCGAAACCGTAGACTTACCCACGCCCCCCTTGCCCGAGGCAACCGCAATGATCCGGTCCACCCCCGGCACCGCCTGCGGCCCGGTTTGCGAGGGCTTCGGCTTGGGCTTCAGATCCGGCGGGGCCTTGTCTGAATGCGCGGTCAACATGGCCGAAACCTTGGCGACCCCATCCACCATCTGTGCCGCCTTTTCAGCGGTCTCGCGCACCGGTTCCATCTTCTCGGCGTGTTTCGGATCGATCTCCAGCACGAACCGCACGGTGTCGCCTTCGACGTTCAGCGCGCGTACGACACCGGCGCTGACAATGTCCTGACCGGAAACCGGGTCGGTGATCTTTTTCAGGTTCGCAAGAACCGCGTCACGGACAGTCATGCCTTTGCCTCATTGATTTGCCCAACCGCGTGGCTGCCATTCATTGCATGTGTCTCCGTCTCATTCTGTTCATTTGACGCATCCCGCACTGCGCCGTTAGGCTGCGGCATGCGCGTTGTCCTCTTGTGCCTGAGCCTGACGCTCACCGCCACCCCCTCTTGGTCGCAGGAGGCCATTGGCCTTGCCGCCCCGGCCGAGGTATCAGACACGGGCCTGTTGCAACATATTCTTCCGCGCTTCTCACTCAAGACCGGGATACGCGTGATTGCGGACGAAACCGGTGTCATGACCTTGACAACCACCCCGCCGGGTGAGCCGGTTTTTGCCCGAGGCGATACGGTTTTCTTCCTGCAAACCGAAGAGAACGCCCGCCAGACCCGGTTCCGCGACTGGCTGTTGTCTGACATCGGCAAACGCACGGTCGAAAGCTTCGCCCCACCTGACGGTGCCCCGTTCAGCGCCACGTTCGAAATCGCGGCAGCGGTTGATGACTCCGCCGTGGACGGCGACACGGTGCTGGGCGAAGAACTGTCGATGACCCATTGCGGGCGCTGCCATGTCATTGGGCCGAAGAACCGGATGAACGGTCTTGGCTCGACCCCGTCTTTCGCCGTGCTGCGATCCCTGCCCGACTGGTCCGAACGGTTCGAGGCTTTCTTTGCCCTCAACCCCCACCCCGCCTTCACGCAAATCGACGGGGTGACGCCGCCTTTCGACCCCACGCGCCCCTCGCCCATAGTTCCGGTCGAAATGACGCTGGACGATCTCGAGGCGATCCTCGCCTTCGTCTCGGTCATCAACGCAGCCGACCTTGGCGCGCCGCTGAAGCATCAGTGATCCTTCCGTTTTGAGAAATAGTCATCCGTGGTCACAACACGCGGCTTCGGGTTTGACTGGAACGGGTTGTCCTTCTGCTGGAACTGCGCGTTCACCCGGCAATTGTCGCACATCTGGATCATCCGCGCCTTGTCCGAGGTGGCAAACATCGGATGCGTGCCCGACAGCTTGTCCATAATGCGCTCGACCGTGGATTTCACCCCGAACAACGCGCCGCATTCGACGCAGGCAAAGGGTTCTTCCTCGTTCAGAACTTGTTGGGACAAAGCCGCGTCGCTCAGGTCAAGCTGCGGAACCAGCGTGATCGCGTTTTCGGGGCAGATGCCGCGACACAGGCCGCATTGCAGGCAGGCATCTTGCTGGAAGTTCAGTTGCGGTTTGTCCGGGTTGTCGATCAGCGCGCCAGAGGGGCAGAGCGACACACAGCTGAGACAAAGGGTGCAGGCGTCGGTGTCCACGGCAACCGCCCCATACGGCGCGTTTTCCGGCAGGGGCAAAGGCGTATCGAGGCCCGGGTTCAGCGACTGCGCCGCAAGGCGGGCGATCTGCCTGCGGTTGCCCAGTGGCAGAACCGGATCGGCCAAAGGCGCGGAAACTTCCTGTGAATACAGAAGATCGGACAAGGCGTCGGGATCGCTCTGATCAATCAGCCCCAACCCGGCCTTGGGCGCGATTGCCTGCGCCAAAGCAAGTTCCGATTTCAGCGCATCCCGCTCGGTTGTCGGGGCCAGCAGGATATCGACTCGCGCAAAGCCATGCGCCAGCGCGGCCAGCATCTCGGCATGGCCGAACCCGGAAATCACGGATAGCTCCAATGGAATGACATCCGCAGGCACGCCCCGCCCAAAGCGGGCGGAAAGCCGGATCATCTCGGCCCCGAAGGCATCATGCACCAACAGTCGGGGCGCAGTGCCCCCGGCGCGACGATAAGTGCGCGCCAGAATATGGAGCCGGGACAGAAGGGCCGAAACCGGCGGGTCTTCGTATGTGATCGCGGTCGAGGGGCACAGGGCAGAACATTCACCGCAACCAGCGCAGATCATCGGATCGATGGTGACATGCTCACCCGCGGGCGTTATCGCCCCTGTCGGACAGATATCCAGACAGTTCGTGCAGGCCACCTGTTCGGCGCGGGAATGCGCGCACAGGGTTTCCTCCAACCTCACGTAAAGCGGCTTTTCGAAAGTGCCCACAAGCTGCGCCGCGTCAAAGGCCAGCCGTTCAATCGCAACGGTGTCTTTCGGATCGGCGCGCAAATACCCCTCGCGCTTGGCGGGGGCCTGAACGAACGGCGATCTTCCGGCCAGATCGATGACGATATCGCAGGCCGAGCGCGCGCCGTCGCGCGGTTCCGACCACCTGAATTCTCCGCGCCCGCCGGGTTCGAGCTGTTGCAGCGCATCCAGTTTCAGGGAAAAGCCACCCAGCGCACCGTTCAGGGATTTCACCCGCCCGCGAATGGCATCGAACGCGCGCGAGACCGGCTGCGCCTTGTCCGTCACCAGCACCGTCACGGCCAGCGTTTCCGACAAGCGTTCGGCCAATGGGAAAGCGACCTCGCCCGCTCCGACGATGAAACACGTGCCCTCGCTTATGACATCCACGCTTGAGGTGACGGGCTGCGGCACCATCGCCTCGGCGGTCAGCGCCGCCATCTTGGCGGTGGCGTTCCGGCCCTGATCGGACCAGCCCGCCCGGTCGCGCAGATCGACAAAGCCCGGCGTCTCAACGCCCATATCCTCGGCCAAATCCCGAAACACCGCCTGTTCCTGCCCGCAGGCTATCAGCGCCGCGCCGCCATCCTTCAAATGCTCTGCCGCAGCGCCCAGTTCTTTGGTGCAGAGCGCGGTATGCACCTTGGAACATTCAACATCGCAAGCTGCAGCGATCCCGTCGGCGCCCACGGCTTGCGACCCTGCGCAATCACAGAGCAGTAGTTTCATGCAAATTCCTCCCCAACATCCCCACCACTTTAGGCCGCAGCGGGGCGGAGGCAATGTAAACCCGCAAAAAAAGGACAGAGTTGCTGTCTCACGGTTCGTCCGCGTCGTTAACAGCATAAACAAACGGTGATGAGCCCCGTTTCCGATCAATACAGGCTTGGCAGGTGACAGTTTTGTGTACCATAGTAGACCTTGGGGAAGGCAGGGGAGAGCCTTCCGGGGAGGAGTACGTGGCCAAGGCCGCAAACCAGACAGAGATGCCGGTTGGCGTCATCGTGCGCAAAACCCCCGGGGTGACCCGGTGGGCGAAGTGGAACTGGCGCGCCGTTGCAGCCCTTCCCGGCGCAGGTCCGGCGGACTGGGTTGAACTGCGCCGCGAAGGCGACGCGGTTGAATACCACGCCGCCACCCTGCCCCTGAAACTCTGGTCGGATGAGACCGAGGCGTATATGGCCAACCTGTCGGACGGGCAGCCCTCGGTCTACCTTGTGATGCGCAACGAGCCCAGCGGCGACCATCCCCTGACGGCGGTTCTGATCACGGCCTCACCTTACGAGGGTCAGGATTATGCCGATACGGGCGAAGAGATCGTCGAAAAGATACCGATGACCGAAGGGCTGATCGCCTGGGTTCGCGATTTCACCCTGCAGCATCACCAGGACGAGGTTTTCGTCAAACGCCGCCGCGACAAGAAACGCACCGATCTGGTCGAGGACGGTAAGGGGGATGCGCGTATCCGGCAGACCTCGGACGTGTATCGCGCACCTCGGAGGGCCGTGCATTGACCGAAGCGCGCGATTTCTGGTCCCGTCGCAAGGCGGCGGTGCAGGCTGAAGTCCAGGCCGAACGGACCGCCGTGGAGGAACAGGCCCTCGCAGATCAGCGCGCCGAACTGGAAGAAAAGTCTGACGCCGAGATACTGGCCGAGTTCAACCTTCCCGACCCGGACGACCTGCAACCCGGCGATGACGTATCAGGTTTCATGGCCAAAGCGGTACCCGACCGGCTGCGCCGCCGCGCGCTGCGGCGGTTGTGGCGGCTGAACCCGGTGCTGGCCAATGTCGATGGGCTGGTGGATTACGGCGAGGACTATACCGACGCGGCCTGCGTGATCGAAAACCTTCAGACCGCCTATCAGGTCGGCAAAGGCATGCTGGCGCATGTCGAAGCTCTGGCCGCGGATGAGGACATTGGCGAAGAGGAAGAAGACGCAGCCCCCGAGCCTATGATCGCCGACGAAGAACCGCAGGACACCCCCGTTCCGGTCGATGTGGCGCAGGTCGATGACACCGAAGATGCGGACCTGCCGCCCGCCCCGCGTCGCATGACATTCGAGTTCGAAGGATAACGCAATGACCGCAAGCGAAGCGCAACAGATGGATGTCTCGGCCGAGGATCGCCTGCGCGCGGATTTCTACAACTTTCTGGGTCTGATACTGTCAGCCCCGCCGGATCAGATGCTGTTGGATCAGGTCTCGGGCCTGAGCGGTGACGACACCGATCTTGGGCAAGCCATACAAGCCATGGCGCGGGTGGCCAAAGTCACCAAACCCGCCGCCGCCGAGCGCGAGTTCAACGCGCTGTTCATCGGTCTGGGGCGGGGCGAGTTGCTGCCATATGCCAGTTTCTACCTGACCGGATTCCTGAACGAAAAGCCCTTGGCGCAGTTGCGCAACGATATGGCGTCACGGGGCATTACCCGCGCGCAGAACGTGTTCGAACCCGAAGACAACATCGCCTCGCTGATGGAGATGATGGCGGGCATGATCGTCGGCCGGTTTGGCACGCCAGCCTCGCTGGACGATCAAAAAGCGTTCTGGAACAAGCATATCGGCCCGTGGGCCGTGCATTTCTATTCGGATTTGGAAGCCGCTGAAAACTCGGTTCTCTATGCCTCGGTCGGCACCGCTGGCCGGACCTTCATGGAGATCGAGCGTGAGGCCTTCCGAATGACGGCAGCCTAGGCTGCCACTCGCCAGCGCCGAAATCGGCGCTATGTCGCAAATGGGAAAGGAGGACTCCCATGAGCAAGACCAAGGAAGAAGGCGCAACCCGCCGCGACTTCCTGAAACTGGCCGGAACCGCAGCGCCCGCTGCCGTTGCCGCCGCCAGCCTGACCGGAAAAGCCGAAGCAGCCGAGCTGCCAACGGATGAAACCCGGATGCAGGACACCGCGCATACCCGCGCCTACATCGAAAGCACGCGCTTTTGAGCCACGATGAAAGCACCCGGCTCTAACCGGACGCTTTCCCCCCGACTGACGGTTGCGATTGGCCCTGACGTCGGCACCAAGAGTACCAAGCCAGCCGTGGCTTACACGGCGCGCAAGGGAGGAAACCAATGCTTAGGAAAAAGACCAACGGGGTTGCGAAACGCCCCCAGCGGACAAGTATCCTGTCCCAGGTCGGCGAAAAAACCGTCGATCGCCGCGCATTTCTGCGTGGCTCGGGCCTGACGATCGGCGGCCTTGCCGCAATCAGCGCCACGGGTGGAACCGTGACGCCTGCCAGCGCCCAGACAGCGGCCAATCAGGCCGTCGAAAACATCAAATCCGTATGCACCCATTGCTCGGTCGGCTGTACCGTCGTCGCCGAAGTGCAGAACGGCGTCTGGATCGGGCAGGAACCCGGTTGGGACAGCCCGTTCAATCTGGGGGCACACTGCGCCAAGGGGGCCTCGGTCCGCGAGCATGCCCATGGCGAACGCCGCCTGAAATATCCGATGAAAAAGGAAGGCGGCGAGTGGAAGCGCATCAGCTGGGAAGAGGCGATCAACGAGATCGGCGACGGCATGATGAACATCCGCGAAGAATCCGGGCCGGACAGCGTGTACTGGCTGGGTTCTGCGAAACACAACAACGAACAGGCCTATCTGTTCCGCAAGTTCGCCGCATATTGGGGCACGAACAACGTGGACCATCAGGCGCGTATCTGCCACTCGACCACCGTTGCGGGCGTTGCGAATACATGGGGCTACGGCGCCATGACCAATTCGTATAACGACATCCACAACTCGCGGGCCATCTTCATCATCGGCGGCAACCCGGCCGAGGCGCACCCCGTCTCGCTGCTGCACGTTCTGCGCGCGAAAGAGCAGAACAACGCCCCGCTTATCGTCTGCGACCCGCGCTTTACGCGCACGGCGGCGCATGCGGATGAATATGTGCGGTTCCGCCCCGGCACGGACGTCGCTTTGATCTGGGGTATCCTGTGGCACATCTTCGACAACGGCTGGGAGGACAAAGAGTTCATCCGCACCCGTGTCTGGGGCATGGACCAGATCCGTGAAGAAGTTGCCAAGTGGAACCCGGATGAGGTCGAGCGCGTCACCGGCACTCCCGGCTCGCAGCTTAAGCGCGTTGCGCGGACCATGGCCAACAACCGCCCGGGCACCGTGATATGGTGCATGGGTGGGACGCAGCACACCAATGGTAACAACAACACCCGTGCCTATTGCGTGTTGCAGCTGGCGCTTGGCAACATGGGCACTTCGGGGGGTGGCACCAACATCTTCCGCGGCCATGACAACGTGCAGGGCGCGACGGACCTTGGCGTTCTGTCCCACACCCTGCCCGGCTACTATGGCCTGTCGAAGGGTGCGTGGGGTCACTGGGCGCGTGTCTGGGGTGAGGAACCCGAATGGCTCGCCGGTCAGTTCGCAACGATCAAGGACAAGGACGGCAAGGACAAACCGCTTCAGAACGAACGCGGCATCCCGGTGTCCCGCTGGATCGACGGTGTTCTGGAAGACCCGGCCAACATGGATCAGGACAACAACGTCCGCGCCATGGTTCTGTGGGGCCACGCGCCCAACTCTCAGACCCGGATGACGGAAATGAAGACGGCGATGGAAAAGCTGGACATGCTGGTCGTGATCGACCCGTATCCCACCGTTTCCGCCGTTCTGCATGACCGTACTGATGGCGTCTACCTGCTGCCCGCCTGTACGCAGTTCGAAACCCGTGGCTCGGTCACGGCGTCGAACCGGTCGCTACAATGGCGCGACAAAGTGGTAGAACCACTGTTCGAAAGCCTGCCGGACGAGGTCATCATGGCCAAGTTCGCCAACAAGTTTGGCTGGGCGGATCGGTTGTTCCGCAATATCGAGATGGACGATCCGGAAACCCCCAATGTTGAAAGCATCACACGTGAGTTCAACGCGGGTCTCTGGACCATCGGATATACCGGTCAGTCGCCAGAGCGTTTGAAAAGCCATATGGCCAACCAGCACACGTTCGACAGGACCACGCTGCAAGCCATTGGTGGACCCAACGACGGCGAATATTACGGTCTGCCGTGGCCCTGCTGGGGAACACCGGAGATGGGTCATACGGGGACACCGAACCTCTATGACATGTCCAAACCGGTGGCCGAAGGTGGCCTGACCTTCCGCGCGCGCTTTGGCGTGGAACGCGATGGCGACAATCTGCTGGCCGAAGGCGTCTATAGCGTTGGATCGGAAATTCAGGATGGATACCCTGAATTCACGATGCAAATGCTGATGGATCTTGGCTGGGACGGTGATCTGACGGCTGAGGAACGCGCAGCCATCGACGCCGTTGCGGGACCAGAGACCAACTGGAAAACCGACCTGTCCGGCGGCATCCAGCGGGTCGCGATCGAGCATGGCTGTGCGCCCTTCGGGAACGCCAAAGCCCGCGCGGTTGTCTGGACCTTCCCGGATCCGATCCCACTGCATCGCGAGCCGCTTTACACAAACCGGCGCGATCTGGTCGAGGACTATCCGACCTATGAAGACCGTCAGGCCTATCGCCTGCCCACCCTTTATGCTTCGATCCAGAAGAACGACTTTTCAAAGGATTACCCGATAATCCTAACGTCAGGTCGTCTGGTCGAATATGAAGGCGGCGGGGATGAGACACGGTCGAACCCGTGGCTGGCCGAGCTGCAGCAGGACATGTTCGTCGAGATCAATCCGCGCGACGCCAACAACCTTGGTATTCGCGACGGATCGCAGGTCTGGGTCGAAGGTCCCGAGGGCGGCAAGGTCAAGGTGATGGCGATGCTGACCAACAGGGTCGGTGCCGGCGTTGCCTTCATGCCGTTCCACTTTGGCGGCCATTTCCAGGGCGAGGACCAGCGGCACAAATACCCCGCCGGGGCCGACCCCTATGTGCTGGGTGAAAGTACCAACACCGCCCAGACCTATGGCTATGATTCAGTGACCCAGATGCAAGAGACCAAAGCGACTCTCTGCAAAATCTGGGCAGCGTAAGGAGGACGATAATGGCTAGAGCAAAGTTTCTCTGCGACGCTGAACGCTGCATCGAATGCAACGCCTGCGTGACCGCGTGCAAGAACGAGCACGAGGTGCCCTGGGGCATCAACCGCCGCAGGGTGGTGACGATCAATGACGGCAACCCGGGCGAACGCTCGATCTCGGTGGCCTGTATGCATTGCTCGGATGCGCCCTGCATGGCGGTGTGCCCGGTCGACTGCTTCTATCAGAACGAAGAAGGGGTCGTCCTGCATTCCAAGGACCTGTGCATCGGTTGCGGCTATTGCTTCTACGCGTGCCCGTTCGGCGCGCCGCAATACCCGCAGGCGGGCAATTTCGGATCGCGTGGCAAGATGGACAAATGTACCTTCTGCGCCGGCGGCCCCGAGGAGACGCACTCGACCGCAGAGTTCGCCAAATACGGTCGCAACCGGATCGCCGAGGGCAAACTGCCCATCTGCGCCGAGATGTGTTCCACCAAGGCCCTGCTTGCTGGAGACGGCGACGTTGTGTCCGCCGTTTACCGCGAACGCGTCGTGGCGCGCGGTTTCGGTTCGGGCGCCTGGGGTTGGGGCACGGCCTACGACCAGAAAGACGGCTAAGAAACCGTCTGTGTGAACCAAACAGGCGACCCGCATCCGTGGGTCGCCTGACAGGGAATTTTGACCGAGGTTCAGATGTTCCGCTTACTCATCGCATTTCTGCTTGCCTTGGGGGTTGCTCAAGCCACCTTGGCCCAAACGGCGGATGACACATCCTCCGCACCGGACCGTGCCGAGACCGGCGGGGCAACGACGCTAGAGGATATCCTCGCCCGGCAACGCGGCGAGCAGGTCGATAACACGTTCCGTTCCGAAAACACCGGTCAGGGTAATGTGGAAGGCCTGCTTGGCCAGTTCGGCACGCGCGGTGTCGCCTCGGACAGCGATGTGTATCGCGCGCTTCGATATGGCTCGGCAGATGTCACTGTTTCGTCGCGCGGACCGGCTGACAGTGTGCTGATACAGGATGGCGGCATGTGGTGGCTGAACTTCCGCACCGGCCCGCTGCGCGAATACGGAACGTATATTCTGGGCGGCATGATTGCCATCATCGTGCTGTTCTTCCTGATCCGAGGAAAGATCAGGATTGATGGCGAGAAAACCGGCCGGACGGTGACGCGGTTCAACAGCTTCGAGCGGTTCGGCCACTGGCTTTTCGCCGGGTCCTTTCTGGTTCTTGGTATCACCGGGCTGCTCACGCTTTATGGCCGCGATTTTCTGATCCCTGTGTTCGGCAAAGAAGGGTTCGCGACCATCGCGCAGGCCTGCAAATGGCTGCACAACAATCTGGCCTGGGCCTTCATGCTGGGGCTGATCATCGTCACGGTGAACTGGATCGCCCATAACATCCCGAACCGGACCGACCTCAGATGGCTGGCCGCTGGCGGCGGTCTCTTCACCAAAGGCAGCCACCCGCCCGCCAGAAAATTCAACGCGGGACAGAAGGTCATCTTTTGGGCCTGCATCCTTCTGGGCATATCAATCAGCCTGTCGGGCCTGTCGCTGCTGTTCCCGTTCGAGCTGCCGATGTTTGCCAAGACCTTCCAGATCGCCAATGCAACCGGCCTGCCGCAGATGCTGGGCCTGAACCTGCCCGTGCAGATGTCGCCGCAGGAAGAAATGCAATATGCACAGGTCTGGCACGTGATGGTCGCCTATGTCTTCATCGCCATCATCATCGCGCATATCTACCTCGGCTCGGTCGGGATGGAGGGCGCGTTTGACGCCATGGGCACCGGTGAAGTCGAAGAGCAATGGGCGCGCGAGCATCACTCGCTGTGGCTGGAAGAGGTTCAGGACAAAGAGGCCAGCAAAGGGGCGGCCTCGCCCGCCGAATAGATGCGGGGACTGGCGCTGGCGCTGGCCCTTTTGCCCCTGCCTGCAGGGGCCGAGTTCTTTACGCTCAAGGGTCATGGCGGGCCGATCATGGGGATCGCGACCGCGCCGGACGGGCGTATCGCCACCGCAAGCTTCGACAATTCGGTGGGCCTGTGGACCGAACAGGTGCCGGAATGGCTGGAGGGGCACGAGGCCGCAGTCAACTCGGTCGCGTTCAACGGAACCGCCGTTTATTCGGCGGGTGACGATTTCACGTTGCGCCGCTGGCCGGGTGGCGAGATCGTTGGGCGGCATCAGGGCAAGATCGTCGGTCTGGCCGCATCAAAAACCCACGTCGCAACAGCAAGCTGGGACGGGACTATTGGCCTCTGGCCTGTGGACGGTTCCCAACCCATGATAATTGGCCCCACCGGCAGCGGCGTGAATTCCGTGGTGTTTTCACCGGATGGAACGCAGCTCTACTCGGCGGGCATGGATGGGTCACTGCGCATCTGGCATGTTGCGAGCGGCGAGGAAAAAACCCGACTGGTCGAACATGGGTTCGGCATCAACGAACTGGTGTTGAACCCGCAGGACAACTGGATCGGCTACGGCGCCGTTGATGGCGTGACGCGAATTCTGGACCTGACAACCGGGGAAGAGCGCGATTTCACCCTGGGCCGCCGCCCGATCCTTGCGCTGGCCCTCAGCCCGGATCGCAGCCTGCTGGCTGTCGGGGACGGCGAAGGGTATATCATGGTGATCGACACGGCTGAATGGCGCATCTCTCAGGATTTCCGCGCCACGCTGCGCGGGCCTGTCTGGGCGCTGGCATTCTCGACCGACGGCAGCAACATCCATGCGGGCGGCATTGACGAAGCAATGTACAGCTGGCCTGTCAGCGCCCTGTCCGATGCGGAAAAGATGGCAGCGTCGGAACCGGCATTCCTTAAAGACCCCGATGAGATGGAGAACGGCGAACGTCAGTTCGCCCGGAAATGTTCGATCTGCCACAGCCTGACACCCGACGGTGAACGACGCGCCGGGCCGACCCTGCACGGCATCTTTGGTCGCCCCGCCGGAACGCTGCCGGGGTATTTATACTCGGATACGCTGCAAGACTCTGATATCATTTGGAATGAAGAGACGATAAATGCCCTTTTCGACGAAGGGCCCGACCACTACATTCCGGGATCGAAGATGCCGATGCAACGCATAGCGCAAGCGCAGGACAGAACCGATCTGATCGCCTTTCTGCGCCGCGCAACGGCCGACCAGAACTGAACCGGAGGAGATTATGAAAGCCTTTCTCGCCGCCGTCGCCGCGATGGTCGTCATCACAGTTGCCGCGCCCTATGCGCTGGATCAGATCGGGTTCAGCGCGGCGGATGCGGGGGCGGGTTCAGCCGTGCGTCTGGATTGAATGTCCGAATACCTGACCACCCGCGAACTGGCCGACCTGCTGCGCATTGGTGAGCGCAAGGCCTATGATCTCGCCTCGTCAGGCGAGGTTCCCTGCGTCCGCGCCATGGGTAAACTGCTGTTCCCGCGGGCCGAGGTCATTGCCTGGCTCAACGCCTCACGCTCGGGCCCGCAGGTGGCAGAACCGCCCCTGCCCCCGATTGTTGCCGGCAGCCACGATCCCCTGCTCGACTGGGCACTGCGGGAAAGCGGCTCGGGCCTTGCCACATATTATGACGGCTCCTTCGACGGTCTAAGCCGCCTCGCCGACCGCAGCGCACAGGCCGCGGCGCTGCATATCCACGAAGAGGACGGGTTCAATACAGGCGCTCTGCGCGACGCGCTGGGTGAGGCCCCGGTTGTCCTGTATGAAATCGCGCAACGAGAGCGTGGTTTGCTTCTGGCCCCCGGCGTTTCGGACATCGCGGGGTTCGGCGACCTCAAAGGCCGCCACGTGATCCTTCGCCAAAACAGCGCCGCCAGCCAGCGCCTGTTCGATGCACAGCTCATGGCGCATGGCCTGGCACGAGACGACCTCGACACCCTGCCCACCTGCGCGCGCACCGAAGAAGAGCTTGCAATCGCCCTGCACGATTCCAAAGCCGAAGTGGGCTTTGGGCTAGGCGCGCTGGCCGGGCTGTACAACCTCGGCTTCACACCAACCCATTCCGAACGGCTGGACCTCGCCATCTGGCGGCGCGCCTATTTCGACACACCGATGCAGAAGCTTCTAACCTTCATGCGGTCGGAACCCTTCGCTAGGCGGGCAGCCGAATTCGGCGGGTACAACCTGTCAAACCTCGGGCAGGTTCATCACAACGGTGCCAGCGGCTGACGCGCTTCATCTTTTCCCAAATACTCTCGCCGAAGGCATTGGCCGCAGGCCAATTCACCGCGCATTCGGAAAGAACACCTGTTGCCCGTCCAGCTTATAGGCCTCAATGGCTGCCTGCCCGTCCGGCCCCGTCAGCCAGTCGATAAACCGCCGCCCGGCATTGGTCCGCACGCGGGGATGCTTTTCCGGGTTCACCAGAATTACGCCATATTGGTTGAACAAACGCGGATCACCCTCGACCAGAACCCCAAGATTGCCCCTGTTCCCAAAGGACAGCCAGGTCGCCCGGTCGGTCAGCGTATAGGCCCCCATGCCACTGGCAACATTCAGCGTCGCCCCCATGCCCGAGCCGGTTTCCCGATACCAAGTGCCCGAGACCCCGGTCGGATCAAGGCCGGTCGCAGCCCAATGGCCCATCTCGGCCTTGTGGGTTCCGCTGTCGTCTCCGCGCGAAACAAATGGGGCCTCGGATGCCTCGATCGCCGCAAAGGCCGCCAGAATATCGTCACCGCCCTTAATTCCGGCGGGGTCGGATTTCGGACCGACAAGAATGAAATCGTTGTACATCAGGTCTTTGCGCTCGACGCCCCAGCCATCTGCCACGAACTGCTCTTCCGCAGGCTTGGCATGCACAAGCAGAACGTCCCCGTCCCCGTTGATCGCATTTCGGATCGCCTGACCTGTGCCGACCGCGACGACACGGACGTCAATTCCCGTCTCCGCCTCGAACCCCGGCAGGATGAAATCAAACAGGCCTGAATTCTGGGTCGAGGTCGTGGATTGCACCACGATAAAGGGCTCTTCCGCCACCGCCGGGGCAGCTGTTAACCCAAGCGTTATCAACGCCGCCCGAATGAGATTTCGCAACATCCAACTCTCCGTTTGGTTTGTCAGGTCACCAGCCCGCCTGCCAGATAGCGGCGCGATGCCTCGGCTGTGGGGACGTCCAGCACCTGTTTGGCCGGACCGTGTTCCACGACATGCCCGCCATGCATCATGACCACATCCGCTGCCAGCCGCCGCGCCTGTCCGATGTCATGGGTCACCATCACGATCCGCACCCCGCGGGCCGAGGCGCGCAGGATCATCCGTTCGATCATCTGCGTGGCACTGGGGTCCAGCGCGCTGGTGGGCTCGTCAAGGAACAGCGTCTCGGGGTTCAGGGCAAGCGCACGCAGGATTGCCAGCCTTTGCGCCTCACCACCCGACAAGGATCGCGCGGCTTGGCGAGACTTGTCCTCCAGCCCACCCTCAGCCAGCAACTCGGCAATCCGCGCTTTGCGCGTGGCGCGGTTCAGCCGCTGCCGTTTCAGCACAAAGTCCAGATTGCTTGCCACCGACCGGCGCAGCAATACCGGTTGCTGGAACACCATGGCCTGCCGGGCCTTGTGATCGGCGTTCAGGGGAACGTCCCCCTGCACAACCTGCCCTTCATCCGGCGTAATGAGCCCGTGCAGGCACCGCAGCAACAGGCTTTTGCCCGCGCCGTTCGGCCCAAGGATCAGGGTTGGCCCCGGCCCGTCCAGTGTCAGACTGGGCACATCCAGCAGCGCCTTGCCCTTGCGCCGAATCCGCAGACGCCTGACCTGCAGACAATTGGCTTCTTCGCAGACCAGATCACGCATGGCGCAACCCCTCCTGCTCGGCCCGCAGGCTCAGCGCGCTGACCATCGCGTTCACGGCGATGGCGATACCGATCAGGATCGCGCCCAATGCCAGCGCCAGCGCCAGATTGCCCTTCGAGGTCTCAAGCGCGATGGTCGTGGTCATCACCCGCGTTACGTGGTTGATATTGCCGCCGACGATGATCACCGCGCCGACCTCGGCAATGGCGCGCCCAAACCCCGCCAGCAACGCCGTGACCAGCGCCAGCCGCGCGTCCCACAAAAGCACCGGAACCGACGCCAACCGGGACACGCCCAGCGAACGCAGCTGTTCCGAATACTCCTCGGCCAGCATTTCGACCACCTGCCGGGTCAGCGCCGCGACGATGGGCGTGACCAGCACCACCTGCGCGATGATCATCGCGGTGGGCGTATAGAGCAGTTCCAGAACCCCCAAAGGCCCGGATCGCGACAGCATCAGATAAACCAGCAGGCCGACAACGACCGGAGGGAACCCCATCAGCGCGTTCATCAGCACGATCAGCATCCGACGCCCGGGAAACCGCGCGACCGCCAAAGCGGCACCAACCGGCATGCCGATCAGCGCCGAAATTAGCACCGCGAACACCGAAACCCGCAGGGACAACAGCACAATCCCCCACAACTCTGCATCCCCGTCAAGGATCAGAGAGAGGGCGCCACTGAATTCTGATGCAAATCCCTGCATAATCTTCCTGTTTCACGCCGAATGGTATCAAAAAGCGTTGTTTTACAGGAAAATACTAGGCCATTTGGCTGCCAAGTACAGACACAAATCCGACATCAGAAACAAGAAACGCGGCCCCAAACGGGACCGCGCCAATGCCAGTGCATATGATCGCCTGGATCAGTTCAACGCAGCATCGGTGATTTGATGCGTCCACGCGCCCTCTGGCTGTGTGGTGATTGCCGGGTTTTCAGTCGAAACGGCAGACAGAAGCGTCTGAACTGTCTGATCATAGTCGGCCGGGTCCAGAGTGCCGTTGGACCCCGCGATCAGCTTGGCAACTTCACCCATCATATAGACCTGATGATCCAGTTCCTGCGCGCCCGTCTCGTCAAATTCCAGCACGATTTCAGCCGCCTCTTCCTGATGCTCGGCGGCGTATTGCCAACCTTTCATCGAGGCGCGAACGAATCGGACCATTTTGTCAGCGAACTCCGGATCCTGCAGGTTTTCTTCCAGCACATACAGGCCGTCTTCCAACATGCCGAAACCCATCTGCAGGTAGTTGAACGTCACCAGTTCTTCCGGCGCAATTCCCGCCTGCAAAATCTGCCGGTATTCGTTGTAGGTCATGGTCGAAATGCAATCCGCCTGCCCCTGAATCAGCGGATCGGCCGAAAACGCCTGTTTCAGAACCGTGACCCCGTTTTCATCCGCGCCATCGGTTTCGATCCCCAAAGACGCCATCCAGGCATAGAACGGGTATTCGTTGCCAAAGAACCAGACCCCCATTGTGCGCCCCGGAAAATCCTCGGGCGATTCAACGCCGGTCGATTTCAGGCAGTTCACCTGCAACCCGCCGGTTTTGAAGGGCTGCGCGATGTTGACCAGCGGCACCCCGCGCTCCCGCGCCGCCAGACCGGCGGCCATCCATGTGGTGATGACATCCGCACCACCCCCGGCGATGACCTGCTCGGGCGCGATGTCGGGGCCGCCGGGTTTGATTGTCACGTCCAGCCCTTCTTCGTCGTAGAATCCCTTGGCTTCGGCCACAAAATACCCTGCAAACTGCGCCTGACCGACCCATTTCAACTGCAGTGTCACCTCATCTGCCGCCAGAACCGAACTGGCCGCCAGGCCAAAGGCTGCGACCGCCCCGCTGAGTAATTTATTCATCTTCACTTCTCCTAGTTGCTATTTTTGTCCCGTTTTCGGGATCTTCTGAATTTTATCCTCGCTGCGACGGGTGCCAGAATGTCACCGTCTTTTCGATCATCGCCACCGCCCCGTAAAACGCCGTGCCAGCCAACGCGGCCACGACGATCTGCGCCCAGACCATATCCAGCGCCAACTGCCCCACGCTGGTCGAAATCCGAAAGCCCATGCCAACGATGGGCGAGCCAAAGAACTCGGCCACGATAGCGCCGATCAGGGCCAGAGTGGTACAAATCTTCAATCCGTTGAAGATAAACGGCATCGCCGCAGGCAAACGCAGTTTAAAGAAGCTCTGCCAATAGGTGGCGGCGTAAGTCTCCATCAGATCGCGCTGCATCGCTGTCGCCTCACGCAATCCGGCGACCGTGTTCACGAGCATCGGGAAGAACACCATCACAACCACCACGGCGGCTTTCGAGTGCCAGTCGAACCCGAACCACATCACCAGAATGGGCGCGGTCCCGACAATGGGCAGGGCCGCGACGAAATTCCCGACCGGCAACAGGCCGAGGCGCAGGAATTCCCAGCGGTCCACGGCAATCGCCATCAGAAAGGCCGCGCCGCAGCCAAGCAGATACCCGCTGAGCGCGCCCTTTATGATGGTCTGCACGAAATCCGCCCACAGGATCGGCAGGCTGTCCGCGAACCGAACAGCGATGACCGACGGCGCGGGCAGGATGACAAGGGGCACCTCAAGCCCCCGCACCAGCAACTCCCACACCGCTATGATCGTCAGGCCAAAGATCAGCGGGGCAAGAAGCCGGACCATCCTAGTATCTGCCTGCGGTCCGCTGGCAAGGCGGCTGTTCAGCCACCAGCCCAATACCCAAAGCAGGATCGCGAACAGGACAAAGATCATTGCGCCATCCCCATCCGCTTAAGCACCGTCCGCTCACACAGCCCCAGCAGACCGACAAGACTGGCCGCCAGAATGGCCGCCGCGAACAGGGCTGACCAGATTTGCACCGTCTGGCCATAGTAGCTGCCCGCCAGCAGGCGCGCGCCCAGACCGGCCACCGCGCCGGTTGGCAGCTCTCCGACAATCGCGCCGACCAAAGACGCGGCAATCCCGATTTTGAGCGAGGTGAACAAGTAGGGCATCGACGCAGGCAAACGCAGCTTCCAGAATGCCTGAGACCGGCTGGCGCTGTAGGTGCGCAGAAGATCAAGCTGCATCGCATCGGGGCTGCGCAGCCCTTTGACCATGCCCACGACCACCGGGAAGAAACTGAGATAGGCCGAAATGATCGCTTTCGGAACAAGACCCTGCACCCCGATGGAATACAGTACCACGATGATCATCGGTGCCAGTGCGATGATCGGAATGGTCTGGCTGACGATGGCCCATGGCATGACGGAAAGGTCCATGACCCGGCTATGCACGATCCCAACGGCCAGAAGAATGCCCAGCCCTGTCCCGATCACAAACCCCAGCATCGTCGCGCTGAGCGTCACCCAGCCGTGATACACCAGCGACCGTTTCGAGGTCACTTTCTTGTTCACCGTGGATTGCCACAGCTCAATGGCCACATCATGGGGCGCGGGCAGCCTGGGGCGATCCTGCTCCCACGTTTCGGGGATGGCGAAGCTGTTGTTCCAGACCAGAATGATATCGTATTCCAGCGTCCGCGCTTTCATGGTCGGCGGGTCGACCTCCTCACCCGCGCGCTCAGCCTGGTTCAGGGCACTGTCAATGTTCATCGGGATACACGCGATATACCAGGCGGCTAAAATGGCGAGAACGACCAGACCAACAGCATAGACCTGTTTCATGCGCGCCACTCCATTCGGATCACAGGCAGGGTTTCGGGCGGAACCGGAGCCTCGGTGCCGGTGGCGACAAACCCCTCGCGCCGATAGAATCTTTGCGCGGCCCTGTTCGGCACATGCGTGGTGAGCCACAGGAAATCCCGCCCCTCTTTGGCTTTGTCCAGCAGCCGCTTGCCAAGGCCCTTACCGGTACGCAGGCAATAGAGCGCCCCGACTTTGTTTTCCTTGGGGTCGACGGACATATAGCAATCCACCGGATCGCCCAGCACCCAGATCTCGCGGTCGGGGAAGGTCTCGGCGATCAACGCCGCCAGCTGGTCCTGTGCCAGTTCCTCGGGCATCCAGTCTGTCCGTTTCATCCAGGTCGAAATGACCCGAGCGCAAGCACGGACGTCTTCCACCGTGGCCCGTCTGAGGTCGCCTGCCGCCATCACACCTCTTCCCCATGCCCGGCGCGCAGCCCCTCGCGGACGCGATGCGCGACTTCGATGAACTCGGGCGTATCGCGGATGTCCAATGGCCGTTCTTTCGGCAGAGGGCTATCGATCACATCCGTAATCCGCCCCGGACGCGGGCTCATCACCACGATCTTGGTACTCAGATACACCGCTTCGGGGATCGAGTGCGTCACGAACCCGATGGTCTTACCCGTCCGCGCCCAAAGCGCCAGAAGCTGTTCGTTCAGGTGATCCCGCACGATCTCGTCCAAGGCCCCAAAGGGTTCGTCCATCAGCAGAATGTCTGCGTCGAACGCCAGCGCCCGTGCAATGCTGGCCCGCTGCTGCATGCCACCGGACAACTGCCACGGGAACTTCCCGCCGAACCCTTCAAGATCAACGAGTTCCAGAACGTTCTTCACCCTTTCATCCTGTTCAGCAACTGAATAGCCCATGATCTCAAGCGGCAGTTTGATGTTCTTGGCGATGGTCCGCCACGGATAAAGCCCCGCCGCCTGGAACACATAGCCATAAGCCCGGTTCCGCCGCGCCTCATCCGGGGTCATACCGTTGACGGTCAGGCTCCCCCCGGTCGGCGTTTCCAGCGCCGCAATACAACGCAGGAACGTGGTCTTGCCGCAGCCCGAAGGCCCGATGAAACTGACGAAATCGCCCTTGTTGACGGTCAGATTGACGTCCTTGAGGGCATGGACCGGGCCGTCATTGGTCTGGAAGGTGAGGTCAAGGTTGCTTGCTTTGATTACGGCACTACTCATTGCAGGTGATGATCCCGCTGTCCCGATTTCACGTGGCACGACACTGAATTATCCATCCTTCTTTTGCCATTTTGTACCGTCCGGCAGAATGACGGCTGCGACCTTGAACTGAAGCGGACGGACAAGCTCCCATTGCGGTATTCCTGATCCCGGCGGGTAGTCCTTGTTTCCACTGGGTTTTCTGTTCGGAATCACCTTCACAAGGCGCTTTGAGCCGGACACCGAAAAAGTGTTCTTGATGATCATTTCCTTGAGCTTCACGACATCGAAATGGTCATCCTTCAGTTTCTGTTCCGCTGTACGTTTGTCCAAAGGATTCTTCAGGTGTCCCATGCTGACACCACCGGACATCTGCGAATATCCACGGAACTGAAAATCGTCGACGCCGGGCAGCTTGCTCAGATGAAGCAAAGCCCAACCGAGGCCAAGCCGCCCTGCCTTGAAGCCGAGCAATCGTTCCAACTGCGGGCCGGACTTCTTGGCAAGAAAATGTGCTTGCGTGATGTAGCCCTTCAGCTTGATGGTATTCCCAACCTTCATCGCCGTTACCTCTGCATACGCCTCATCAGATTACACCCCCGTCGCCGGAATACCCGTCCGCTCAACCGGTCTCGGCGCAGTCAACTCTTTCCACGTACTCAAAGCCTTGTGCACATGTGTATTGGCCTCGCGCGCCACGAACTTCCCGTGGCCCTCCTGAGTTCTGATCTCGCCATCATGCACCGCCACTGCGCCACGAGTCAGCGTGAAGCGGGGCAGCCCGCGCACCTCTTTGCCTTCGAACACGTTGTAGTCGATGGACGACTGCTGCGTCTCGGCCGAGATCACCTTGGCCTTGTCGGGGTCCCAAACCACCAGATCAGCGTCCGCACCGACCAGAACCGCGCCCTTTTTCGGATAGCAATTCAATATCTTGGCGATATTTGTTGAAGTAACCGCCACGAACTCGTTCGGCGTCAACCGCCCGGTGTTCACGCCATAAGTCCAGAGCATCGGCATCCGGTCCTCAAGCCCCCCGGTGCCGTTCGGAATCTTGGTGAAATCACCCACGCCATAGCGTTTCTGCTCGGTCGTAAAGGCGCAGTGATCCGTCGCCACAACGCTCAACGTCCCCGATTGCAGACCATTCCACAAACTGTCCTGATGCTGCTTGTTCCGGAACGGAGGGCTCATGACCCGCCGCGCCGCGTGCTCCCAATCGTGATGGAAATACTCGCCTTCATCCAGGGTCAAGTGCTGGATCAGAGGCTCGCCCCACACCCGCTTACCCTGCATCTTGGCACGCCGAATAGCCTCATGCGCCTCTTCGCAGGAGGTATGCACCACATAAAGCGGCACGCCAGCCATATCCGCAATCATGATCGCGCGGTTGGTCGCCTCCCCCTCAACCTGCGGCGGACGCGAATAGGCATGCGCCTCGGGGCCCGTATTGCCCTCGGCCAGCAATTTAGCACTCAGCTCAGCCACCACATCGCCATTCTCGGCATGCACCATCGCGGTGCCACCCAACTCGGCCAAACGTTTGAACGAGGCGAACAACTCATCATCATTCACCATCAAAGCGCCCTTGTAGGCCATGAAATGCTTGAACGTGTTGATCCCGCGCGTTTCGATGACCGTCTTGATGTCGTCAAACACCTGCTCGCCCCACCAGGTCACCGCCATGTGGAACGAGTAATCGCAATTGGCCCGGGTTGATTTATTGTCCCAGCGCTTCAATGCATCCAGCAGGCTTTCCCCCGAATTGGGCAACGCAAAATCGACAACCATCGTCGTGCCGCCCGCCAGCGCGGCCCGCGTCCCACTTTCAAAATCGTCACTGGAATAGGTCCCCATAAACGGCATCTCCAGATGCGTATGCGGATCAATGCCACCCGGCATCACGTAGCAGCCGGTCGCGTCCAACTCTGTGTCACCGCGCAGATCGGGCCCGATTTCGGTGATAACCCCGCCCTCGACATTCACATCCGCCTTGTAGGTCAGATCAGCGGTCACAACGGTTCCGTTCTTGATCACAGTGCTCATTTTTCCTGTTCCTCTCGGACATTTCTGTTGTTTTTTAGCTTTCGTTTTTCCAGCAACGGCTCCACCAAAACACGTGCAGAACCAACACCTGGGAGATTCCAATCGATTTTGGCGGAGAAACGGGCGTAATAGCTCGCGATAGCGCCATCCATTTTCTGTGCAAACACTTCGTCGGCTTCGCCGCGAAGAACATGCTCAACCCTTCTTCTAATATTGGACACGACCTGCGTATGCGCGTTTCTGGAAATCAGGTAGTATCGAAGACCTAAAATAAGCGTGCCGATGAACGCCAAAAACAATACTGGAACGGCCCTTCCTTTAAGAAGAGGGTTACTCGGAAACGCATCAGTAAAAAATGTAATGATGATTAAAGCGAAGAAAAAGAACTTGGTTAACCGATAAAACTCAACTGATTGACTTAGAGATTTAGAGTACAAGTTACTCGTTTCATTTCCGATACCATCAACCGCCCCAGCAAGTTTTTTCGTCAGAGTTTTTCGAGCTTCTTCGTCTCCGCCCCGCTCAGAAATCAATCGCGACACATCCGTCCAAATCAGAAATTCCAGATTTTCAAGGCTTTGAAAGTTAAAGCTGGGAGGAATTACTTTTCCGATGGATAGGCTAAAGACGTAGTTTAGATGAAGAAGAGTAATGAAGACGAAAAAAATTAGGTATATTGCGACATCGTCGATGCCCAGTGCAGTGATCGTGTTAGTGTAGGATTCAAGCGCCGCATCAAGCAAAGGAAGATTACTTAAATATGTGCTGGCGGAGTCAAACTCCATTCCGAAAACCGGAAATACAATTAGTACGGCGAGAAATCCACAAATCAAACGAATTGTGAAGAAATTCGAAAAAGAAACCGCCGCTGCAAGTATCTTATCGACATCCATCTCCTACTCCACGACCTCCGCCGTCTCAACGACCGCGTGAAACAGAACATCCGCCCCGGCCGCGGCCCAGTCCTTGCTGATCTCTTCCGCCTCATTGTGACTCAACCCATCCACGCAGGGGCACATGACCATCGCGGTCGGAGCTACCCGGTTGATCCAACAGGCATCATGCCCCGCGCCCGAGATGATGTCGCGATGCGAATACCCCAGCCGGTTCGCCGCATCGCGCACCGCGGCCACACAGCCGTCGTCGAATTTCACCGGATCGAAACCGCCGACCTTCTCGAACTCGATCTGCAGGCCCATGTCCGCCACTATTTTCTCGGCGGCTACCCGCAAGCGGCCTTCCATATCCGTGATCACCTCCAAATCGGGCGAGCGGAAATCGACCGTGAACACCGCCTTGCCGGGGATCACGTTGCGCGAGTTCGGGAACACTTCGATATGCCCCGCCGCGCCAACGGCATGAGGGGCGTGGGACCATGCAATCTCATCCACCTTCTCAAGAATACGCGCCATCGCCAGACCGGCATTTTTGCGCATTGGCATCGGGGTCGATCCCGTATGCGCGTCTTTCCCGGTCACGGTGACCTGCGTCCAACTCAGGCCCTGTCCATGGGTGACAACGCCGATATCTTTCCCTTCGGCCTCCAGAATCGGCCCCTGTTCGATGTGCAATTCAAAGAACGCATGCATATTGCGCGCGCCGACCTCTTCGTCGCCGCGCCATCCGATACGCTGCAATTCATCGCCGAATTTCTTGCCCTCGGCATCTTCGCGGTCATAGGCCCAATCCTGCGTGTGCATCCCGGCAAAAACGCCCGAAGACAGCATTGCGGGCGCGTAACGCGTACCCTCTTCATTGGTCCAGTTGGTCGCCACAATCGGATGTTTGGTCTTGATACCCAGATCATTCAGGGTGCGGATGATCTCCAACCCGCCAAGCACCCCCAGCACACCGTCATACTTGCCGCCGGTGGGCTGTGTATCCAGATGCGAGCCGACATAAACTGGCAACGCCTCGGGGTCTGTTCCTTCGCGTCGCGCAAACATATTGCCCATCTGGTCCAGACCCATCGAACACCCGGCCTCCTCGCACCAGGCCTGGAACAGGGCACGTCCTTCGGCATCCTCATCGGTCAGGGTCTGACGGTTGTTACCGCCCGCAACACCCGGCCCGATCTTGGCCATCTCCATCAGGCTGTCCCACAACCTGTCGCCATTGATCCTGAGATTCTGCGCCGGAGCTGCCATAGTCTTTATCCCTGTCGCTTGCGATTTGGCTCGCTTTTGGTGTCTTGATTTGACCATCTGGTCAAACTCACGCTATCACGGGTTCGGGATCAGTCAAGAAATTGCGAGGCACCGCCGGATTTTTCGGCATATTTCGCACCCGGTTGACGGAAAAAGAAACACGCAGGAAACATGCCAAAAGACCGCGCACCGACCCGTATCCAGAAAAAGAACCGCGCCGCGATTCTCGAGGCCGCGCTGAACGTGTTTTCGGCGCATGGGTTTCGTGGGGCGACCGTGGATCAGATCGCCGCCGAGGCCGGTCTGAGCAAACCCAACCTGCTCTATTATTTCCCGTCGAAAGAGGCGATTCACACCGCCCTTCTGTCCGGTTTGCTCGAGGTCTGGCTGGCCCCCCTGCACGATCTCGACGCGGACGGTGACCCGATGCACGAGATCCTGTCCTACATCCACCGCAAGCTGCAGATGAGCCGAGAGTTACCGCGCGAAAGCCGTCTGTTTGCAAATGAACTGGTTCAGGGCGCGCCACGCATTCACGAGGCGCTGTCCAATGATCTGAAAGAACTTGTGGACAAAAAGGCCGAAATCCTGACCCGCTGGATGGATCAGGGGAAAATCGCCCGGCTCCACCCGCATCACCTGATCTTTTCGATTTGGGCGCTGACCCAGCACTACGCCGATTTTGATGTGCAGGTGCGGTCTATTCTGGGGGACGAAGACCCCTATGATGGGGCCGGACCGTTTATCGACACGCTTTATCGAAAATTGCTGACGCCCTAGCCAGTGATTATTTGTTGGGTTTCAGCGCCAGAATACGGTTCAGAATAACAATCGCCATTGCCAGCAGAATCGTAAAATCACCCATCGTTTTGACCGTGTTGACCTTGGGCACTTTCCCTGCATCCTTGACGATTGCCGTATACATCTTGGGTTGCTGAACCCCAGCCGTGTGCTGCTGAGCGGATGCCTTCACGTATTGGTCAAAGTTCTGAAGCGCTTTGACCTTTTTGATGACCTGCCCCATGAACTGGCGATCCAGCGCGCGGTCTTCCTTGAGCTTGGCCAGCATGCCTTCGATGGATTTCTTCAACTTCAGAATGTCGTCGCGATCCTTCTTGATCTGCTTCTGATGCTGTATGAAGTTCTTGGCGGCCATGGCGTCGCGCTGCTTTGCCTTTGACAAAGCAACGTTCTTTTTCGACTGGTCCCGGTCCAGTTTGGAAACCCGGTTGCCGCCCTTGTTCCGGCCCGCTGGTGCCGCTGGCATGACGCTCTCCTTTGATCATGTCCGTCAGCGGCAGCTTAACGCCGAACGCGGGTTGCCGATATGCCCGTTTCCCCTACTCGGCGGCCTTTGCCATCGGGTTGTTCGGGTGCGTCGTCCAGTTGGCGTATTCTTCCTGCACAACATTACCGGTGCGCGGATCGACCTCACCAGCGGCCATTGGCACCATCGAAATGCACCCTTCGACTGGGCAGACATCAACGCAGAGGTTACACGCGACGCATTCCTCATCAATCACCTCGAACACCCGGTCGGGTGACATGGAAATCGCCTGATGGCTGGTGTCTTCACACGCCGCATAGCATCGACCGCATTTGATACACTGATCCTGGTCGATCTTGGCCTTGGCGACATAGTTCAGGTTCAGATATTGCCAGTCGGTCACGTTCGGGACCGCCCGCCCGACAATTTCCGAGACGTTCGAATAGCCCTTTTCGTCCATCCACTCGGACAGACCAGCGGTCAGTTCATCAATGATCTTGAAACCATAGGTCATCGCCGCCGTGCAGACCTGCACCGTGCCACAGCCGAGAGACATGAACTCTGCCGCATCGCGCCAGGTCGTAACGCCGCCAATGCCCGAGATTGGCAAGCCGTGCGTCGCCTCGGCCCGAGCGATTTCGGACACCATCGACAGTGCAATCGGCTTTACCGCCGGGCCGCAATAGCCGCCGTGGCTACCCTTGCCGTCGATCGAGGGTTCGGGGCTGAACGTGTCCAGATCGACGCTGGTGATCGAGTTGATCGTGTTGATCAGCGACACCGCATCGGCACCGCCATTCCGCGCGGCCTCGGCGGGTTTGCGGATATCGGTGATGTTCGGCGTCAGCTTGACGATCACCGGACGGTCATAGTGTTTCTTGCACCAGCGCGTGACCATCTCGATATATTCCGGCACCTGACCCACGGCAGAGCCCATGCCCCGCTCGCTCATCCCGTGGGGGCAGCCGAAGTTCAGTTCGATCCCGTCCGCGCCGGTTTCGGCCACGCGGGGCAGGATGGCTTTCCACGCCTCCTCCTCGCACGGAACCATGAGCGACGCGATCAGCGCGCGATCCGGGTAGTCGGCCTTGACCCGCGCCATTTCTTCAAGGTTCACCTCCAATGGCCGGTCTGTGATCAGTTCGATGTTGTTGAGGCCCAACAGCCGCCGATCCGCGCCGTAAATTGCGCCGTAACGCGGGCCATTGACGTTGACGACCGGCGGACCCTCGGCCCCCAGCGTTTTCCAGACGACACCGCCCCACCCGGCCTCGAACGCGCGGCGCACGTTGTATTCCTTGTCGGTCGGGGGTGCGGATGCCAGCCAATAGGGATTGGGGCTGGAAATTCCCAGAAAGTCAGTCGTCAGGTCAGCCATGGGTACTCCTTCCCGGCTCCTCAGCCGGTTTTTCTGAATATCATTTCTGTCGGGCGAATGCGCCCGGCCTTGAGGTTTTCGACGTAGTTTTGGAACTTCTCAGGGGCCGTCTCGCCCATCATCAGATGGATGCCCAGCGGGGCCGGGCCGGTTTCGGCGATCTTGGCAAAGACTTCCTCGAAAAACTCCAGCGCAAACTGGGTGCGGTCCGTTTCGGTGGTCAGGTCCAGACCCGCCGCCGCCGCCGCATCCTTGTAAACCTGCGGCGCATCCACAAAGGACGTTTCGGCCAAGGTCGACCACGGCAGGGGGAAAGCCAATGGTTCGGCAGCCTCTCCGCCCATGACATCGAACAGGGCAAAGGTCCCGCCTGTGGCCAAGGCGCGCGAGACTTCGGCAAACAGCCCGGCCTTGTCTTCGATGTTCATGCCCACATGCAACATGACCGCAAGGTCAAACCCGGCATCCGGTACCGGCATGTCCAAGGCGCTGCCGACATGAAAGCTGGTCTTCCCGGAATGACCAACCAGATCGCTGAGCGCGGTCGCTGTCTCGACAAATTCCGGCGTCAGATCGACCCCCGTCACCGTCGAGTCAAACCGGTCCACGATGTAACGCGAGGTGCCGCCTATCCCGCACCCGACATCCAGCACCCGTGTCGCATGGGTCGGCGACAGTTGCGCGAACAGGTTGTCGGTCGCCAGAACGCCGCCCGTGTGGAACTCATCCCCGGCCTTCAGATCGGCGACGGTGGCCGCATCCGGGTCGATCCCGCTTGCCTCAAGCGCCGCGCGGACGCGTTCGGTCAAAGCGCCGGTCGTGTAGTGTTGTGCAACAGCTTGTTCGATCTGGGACATGAGAAAACCTCGGCAGCGAAAGGAATGGGGTGAATACCCCACCCTATCACGAAACCAGTGCTGCGTGGATGTCCATTGCCGCGTCCCGGCCTTCGGCCACGGCAGTCACGGTCAAGTCCTCGCCACCGGCAGCGCAGTCTCCGCCCGCCCAAACACCTGTCATCGAGGTTCGGCCTGCCCCGGTGACAGCGATCTTGTTGCCGTCCAGCGTCAACCCCTCGGGCGCGCCATCCAGTGTCTGGCCGATGGCCTTGAGCACCTGATCCGCAGGCAGGCGGATCATTTCTCCGGTGCCTGTCAGTTGCCCATCCCGGCTGGAAGTGTATTCCAACTCGATCTCTGCCGCAGCGCCGTTTCCGTGAACGGCCACGGGTTGCACGTTGGTCATGATCCGAACCCCGTGCGACGCTGCAAGATCCTGTTCATACCGGCTGGCCCCCATCGCGTCACGATCCCGGCGATAGGCGATGGTCACATGCTCGGCCCCCAGCAGCTTGGACTTCACAGCCGCATCCACCGCTGTCATGCCGCCGCCAATGACAACCACATTCCGACCGACCGGCAGATCGGCAAGATCACTGGCCTGCCGCACGTCCGAGATGAAATCGACCGCAGGACGCACACCATCCTTGTCGACACCACCTGCGCGCAGTGCGTTCACACCGGCCAGACCGATCGACAGGAAGACCGCATCGTAATTTTCCAAGAGGCCGTCCAGCGAGATGGTTTCGCCCAGCATCGATCCGGTCTCAACCGCGATGCCGCCGATCTTGAGAAGCCAGTCCACCTCGGCCTGCGCAAAGTCGTTGGTCGACTTATAGGCGGCGATCCCGTATTCGTTCAGACCGCCCGGCTTGGGCCTGCTTTCGTGGATCACCACGTCATGGCCCAGCATCGCCAAACGGTGCGCGCAGGCCAGCCCCGCAGGCCCCGCCCCAACCACCGCCACGGTCTTGCCGGTCGACGTCGCGCGGCTGAACGGATGCGCGCCGGAAGCCATGATGTCGTCGGTTGCAAAGCGTTGTAGGCGTCCGATCTCAACCGGTTTGCCCTCGGCCGCTTCGCGCACGCAGGCCTCTTCACACAGTGTCTCGGTCGGACATACGCGGGCGCACATGCCGCCCAGAATGTTCTGTTCAAGGATCGTGCGCCCTGCCGATTGCGGCTGCCCGGCCTGTATCTGGCGAATGAACAGCGGAATATCGATATCCGTCGGACAGGCCGTCACGCATGGCGCGTCATAGCAGAAATAGCAGCGATCGGCGGCCACGGCGGCCTCATGCGGGGCCAGTGGCGGATGCAGATCGGTGAAATTCGAGGTCAGCTCATCGCTGGAAAGCCGCCCGGAAACGATCCCGGGTGCCATCTGGCCCTGTGCCATCACTCTACTCCCTGTAGATATGTTTGTTATGGCTCCAGCTTGCCACATCTGAAATTTTTATCAATTGGTAAAATTTGCCAATTGGTCAAAAAATGAGGAATCCGACCCGATCACGTGCATTCCCAGTCGGTTTTGCCCGATTTTGATGCAAATGCCGCTGTGTCCTGTCTGCCCTGCCCCTTCAGATTCAAACGACAGGCTTTTGACGCCCTACGCGGCTTCCTGTAATCCCGAACTAAGAGCGCAAGATAAAGACGCCCACAGGGACAGGCAAAATGCAGGCACCTTCGCAGAAATTCAACGTCGTCATCGTCGGGCAAAACAACCGCCTGCAGTATGAGGCGGTTCTGTTCGCCGCCTCGCTGCGCCATTCTTCGCCGGATTTCGACGGGAAGCTGTTTGTCGCAACGCCGAACCCCGGCCCGCGCTGGCAGCAGAACCCCAGCATCCAGGATGAGGATGTGTTGAAGGCGCTGAGACAGTTGGGAGCCGAGATCCTGCCATTCGACACGCATGTGTTCGGCGACAGCTATCCCAACGGCAACAAGATCGAGGCCCTGCTTGCCCTGCCCGAGGGTGAGCCCTTTGTCTTCTTCGACACCGACACGCTGATCACCGGAGACCTGAACAGCGTCCCGTTTGATTTCAACCGCCCCGGCGCGTCGCTGCGGGTTGAAGGGACATGGCCCAGACCCACGCTTTACGGTCCGGGCTATGAAGGGATCTGGCGCGCGCTTTACCAGCGCTTTGGGCTGGATTTCGAAAGCTCGCTGGATGCCGGACAGCCGCAAGACTACTGGCGGCGGTATTTGTACTTCAACGCAGGCTATTTCTTCTACAAATGCCCCCGTCTGTTCGGTGAGCGTTTCCTTGAATACGCCCGCGCCATCCGCGACGAAGACATTCCGGAACTGACAGGACAAAACCTCGACCCCTGGCTGGATCAGGTTGCGCTTCCGCTGGTGATCCACTCTTTCGGGGGCGGGCGGGATGCTCTGCCCGACGGGCTGCTGGATGGCACCGTCAGCTGCCACTACCGGCTGTTTCCCCTGCTTTACGCCCGCGAAAGCGATCATGTGATCAAGGTTCTGGAAACCGTCGCCACGCCCAACAAGGTCAAGAAAGTCCTGAAAAACTACGACCCGCTGAAAAAACTGGTCATTCAGGGCAAGGGCGCGAAAATCCGCAATCTGTTCGATCAGGACAACCTGCCCCAGCGCGAGCAGGTCATTCGCAATACGATCAAGCGCAACGGGTTGTGGATGCGCTGACAGGATCGTTGTGCGGACACGGGCAATCGCCTAGACAGTCACTAAAGACAAATTCCAACAGGAGATTTTCAAGATGTCTGACGGCCCCACCTATGGTTTTGACACGCTGCAAATTCATGCAGGCGCCCGCCCCGACCCGGCGACCGGTGCGCGCCAGACACCGATTTACCAGACAACGGCCTATGTGTTCCGCGATGCGGACCACGCGGCAGCCCTGTTCAACCTGCAAGAGGTTGGGTTCATCTATTCCCGCCTGACCAACCCTACGGTGGCCGTTCTGCAGGAACGTGTTGCCACGCTGGAAGGTGGCGTTGGCGCGGTTTGCTGTTCCTCGGGCCATGCAGCGCAGATCATGGCGCTGTTCCCGCTGATGGGGCCGGGCTGCAACGTGATCGCCTCGACACGTCTATATGGCGGCACGGTCACGCAGTTCAGCCAGACCATCAAGCGCTTTGGCTGGTCGGCCAAGTTCGTGGACACCGACGATCTGGACGCTGTCAAAGCCGCCATCGACGAAAACACCCGCGCGGTGTTCTGTGAATCCATCGCCAACCCCGGCGGCTATGTGACCGATATCCGCGCTTTGGCGGATGTGGCCGATGGCGCGGGCGTTCCGCTGATCGTCGATAACACCTCGGCCACGCCATACCTGTGCCGCCCGATCGAACATGGCGCAACGCTGGTGGTGCATTCGACCACCAAGTACCTGACCGGCAACGGCACTGTCACCGGTGGCTGCATCGTGGATTCGGGCAAGTTCGACTGGTCGGCGAATGGCAAGTTCCCCTCGCTCAGCGAACCGGAACCCGCCTATCACGGCCTGAAATTCCACGAGACATTCGGCCCGCTGGCCTTCACCTTCCACAGCATCGCCATCGGCCTGCGCGACCTCGGCATGACGATGAACCCGCAGGCAGCGCATTACACGCTGTTGGGGATCGAAACCCTGTCGCTGCGGATGGAGCGGCATGTCGAGAACGCCCAGAAGATCGCCGCCTGGCTCGAGGCTGACGACCGTGTGGAATACGTGACCTATGCGGGTCTGCCCTCATCGCCTTACCACGACAGGGTCAAGGCACAGTACCCGCGCGGCGCGGGCGCGCTGTTCACCTTTGCGGTCAAGGGTGGTTATGACGCCTGCATCAAGCTGGTCAACGCTTTGGAAATCTTCAGCCATGTAGCCAATCTGGGCGACGCGCGATCACTGATCATCCACTCGGCATCCACGACCCACCGGCAGCTGACACCCGAACAGCAAGAGGCCGCAGGCGCCAGCCCCAACGTGGTTCGCTTGTCCATCGGGATCGAGGACGCCGACGACCTGATCGCCGACTTGGATCAGGCGCTCAGCAAAGCCAGCGCCTGACGATGGCACAGCACGACACAAACGAGCTGGGCCAGCCCATCGGCCTGCCGGTTCAGGGCGAGTTTCCCCGCCCTGCGCCGCCTTATACGCCGATGCAGGGGCAGTATTGCTCGGTCGTGCCTTTGGACGTGAACCGCCATGCGCCCGGGTTGTTCCGGGCGTTTGCCAACGACACCGATGGGCGTAACTGGACCTACCTGCCCTACGGCCCCTTCGACGCGGAACCCGCATTCGAGGACTGGGCGCGCGCCAATTGCATGGATGCCGACCCGATGTTTCATACGGTGCTGGATGCGGATGAGGTGCCGGTCGGCATGGCCTCATACCTGCGGATCGAACCCGTCGCGGGCGCGATCGAGGTTGGTCATATCCACTTCTCACCCCTGTTGCAGCGCAAGCCGCAATCGACCGAGGTGATGTATCTGATGATGCGGCGGGTTTTCGATGAGTTGGGCTATCGCCGCTACGAGTGGAAATGCGACGCCCTGAATGCGCCTTCGTGCAGCGCGGCGGAGCGGCTGGGCTTTACCTTCGAAGGAATTTTCCGGCAGGCAACCCACTATAAGGGGCGTAATCGGGATACGGCGTGGTACGCCATCATCGACAGCGACTGGCCGCGTATTCGCGAGGCGTTCGAAACCTGGCTGTCCCCGGACAACTTCGACGAAACGGGCCAACAGCGCCAACCGCTGATGGCCCGTGCAAAGGGTTAGGATTATTCGGAAATTCCGAACTCCATCGAGACGCTGACGGATACCGAAACCTCGCCCCCCGCGACCGGAACGCCACCGGAATCGGCCATGCTCATCGCGCGCATCTCGAGCATCGGGCGAACCCCGCCCGAATGTTCGGAAATCGACTGGACCGGCCCAAGAGTGATCCCGGCGGCCTGCGCCAGTTGCTCGGCCTTGGCCGTGGCCTCGCCCACTGCTTTTGCGCGGGCCTGCGCCTCGAGCGGTTTGGGGTCCTGTACGCCAAAGGTCAGACCGCCAAAATTATTCGCGCCGTCCTGAATGACCGCATCCATGATCTGCCCCAGCTTGTCCAGATCGCGCACCCGCACGAACACGCGGTTCGAGGCAGCAAAACCGGTGATCTCGGGCTGCTCTCCGGTCTGGCTGTTGCGACCTGACCAGATCGGCGACAGGGACAGGTCGCGGGTTTGGATATCGCGCTCTTCGACGCCCATCTCCTGCAGCCGCGCCAGCACCTGGCTGACGGCGTCAGATGTGGCCTGCATGGCCTGAGATGCCTCAGCGTTTTCGTTGGTGACGCCCAGGGTGATTGTTGCCATATCGGGCGCAATCTCTACGGTTCCGGTGGCATCAACGGTGATGCGACGTTCTTCCGCATGGGCCATCCCGGCGGTGGTCGCGGCCATCATTGCGGCCAGAAAAGCGAGTGTCTTCAAGGTTCTCTCTCCGAGTTGTTCTGCCTCAACATGGGTTTGCGGGGGTATGTGGAACAAGGGGGAAGATTGGCTTTTTCTTTCCCTCGGCGGGTTCCTGCTTTATTGTCGGTCTGCGAACGCAATGCCGTTTGCATTGATGCTGACAATTATGGTTCCTCCGGATTATGAAACCTGCCTTTGCGCTGTCATTTTCTTCTGCCGGAATATCGCTGCACCACCAATCGGATGACGATTGGTATCAGATCGGCACAGTCCCGCTGGACGCGCCCGACCTGTCGGACCGGATTCGCAGCTTGCGCGATCAGGCTTTTGCGCTGGAAAATGACCTGAGTTGCAAGGTCGTGATCCCCGAGGATCAAATACGCTACTTGTCGGTTGAAACAAATGGGTTAAGCCCCGAGGAAAGCGAGCAAAAAGTCTATGACGCGCTGGCCTCGGCCACGCCCTACGACCTGTCGGAACTGTCCTTTGACACCGCGACCGAAGGCACCACGATCCACATCGCGGCAGTAGCACGCCAGACACTGGATGAGGCGCAAACCTTTGCTGCCGAGCACGGGTTCATCCCGGTCCTGTTCAGCGCTGATCCGGGTCAAGAGGACTTCCCGCAAGAGCCCTGTTTTGGCTCAGATGGCCCCCCGCACGTGATCGAAGCGACGCCAGAGGATGAGCCGCCTGTCGCGGTTGAAACGACGCCCGAGGACGAGCCGCTTGCCGAGCTTGATACGACGCCAGAGAAAGAGTCCCCTCACGAGGTCGAAACCACCTCAGAAGAGGAACCGCTTGAACCTGCAGAACCGGAAGTTGCTCCGCCACCTGCCGAACCCGAACCGCCCGTTCACGCCATTGCCGAAAGCGCGGACCCTGACACGTTCCGCTCGGTAGAACCGTCCAGCGCACCGTTTCAAACGGTTTTTGCGGCGGCGGAACCCAAGGCCGGACGCTTGGTTTTACCCGCAATTGCGGCGGCAATACTGGCCGGGGTTTTGCTGTCGGTCTGGACGTTGTTTGCGTCTGACGACGAAGAAACCGAGGTCGCCTCGGCCCCCGTTGAAGTGGTGCAGCCAGAGGTTAAGACAGACACAGAACAAACTGATATCGCAGACAATTCCGAACCTCAGCCTGCCGTGCCCGAACAGCCGGATGAAACCGGCACAGAAACCGCATCTTTGCCGGAGCCTGAGGAGCAACCGGAACTCTCCTCAACCGACGCGGCGATTCTGGAGGCCTTGAAAATTCCTCCGACGCCGGTGGAGTCGGTCCAGACGGACCCTCAGACGGAATTCGCCCCGGCGACTGCGGTGAACATCACGCCTCCAGCCGCCTTGGAGTTGCCGGTTCCGGTAGAGGATGACGATTACTATCTGGCCTCGGTCAACAAACCAGACCTGTCGAGTGACGCCATTGCCCTGCCCCCGGTCGAAAGCTTTGACACGGATTTACCGTTTGTTCAGATCGCTCTGCCTCAATCCGCAGACGGAGATTTTGATCTGGATGAACGCGGGCTGGTGCCGCCAACCTCCGAAGGCACCCTGAACCCCGATGGCGTCATGGTTTATGCAGGTCGCCCCTCCTCGGTGCCGCCGGAACCGCCCGTTCGGTTCGAGGAAGAACCGGTGATCGACGAGGCTGATCAGCGATTGGCAGGTCTGCGCCCGAAGGGTCGTCCCGGCGATCTGATTGAGCAGTTCGAACGCCAGCAACTGGGCGGTCGCTCGCTGGAAGAACTCGCAGGTGTGCGCCCCAAACTGCGCCCTGAGTCGCTGCAGGTTAAGCAGCAGGTGGATGAAACCCCCACGGCCTTGGCTGTTGTCCGGGTCCCGCGCCCCAAACTCCGCCCGGCCCGTGTCGTGGCGGCGGCTGCACCGGCCAGCGCAAACACGGCCAATCTGGGCTCGACGGCGGCAGTCAACCAAAGCTCGGACGAGGCCGGATCGTTCCAAGCCAGAGCGGTGGCGCCCAAGATACCGTCTGCTGCGTCCGTTGCCCGTCAGGCGACAATCGACAACGCGCTTAACCTGCGCAGGCTGAACCTGATCGGCGTTTACGGCACCCCGGCCAACCGGCGCGCATTGGTGCGCCTGCCCAGCGGGCGGTACAAAAAGCTGAAAATCGGGGATCGTCTGGATGGCGGCAAGGTCATCGCCATCAGCGACAGCGAATTGCGGTATCAGAAAAAGGGCCGCAACCTGACCCTGTCCATGCCGCGTAGCTGAGCATTTCGTGCCCAACAAAAAAAGGCGCGCAGAACTGGTCTGCGCGCTGAAGTAACAATTTCAGGCCGCCGAAATCTCGCCGGATTCGATCTGTTCCCGTTCGATGGATTCAAACAGGGCCTGAAAGTTCCCCTCGCCGAACCCATCATCGCCTTTGCGCTGAATGAACTCGAAGAAGATAGGGCCAATTACGGTTTTCGAGAAAATCTGCAGCAGAATCCGTGTCTCGCCGCCATCCACGACGCCTTCGCCGTCGATCAGGATGCCGTGCTTCATCATCCGGTCCAGCGGCTCTTCATGGTCGGTCACGCGCGTCGTGGACATGTCGTAATAGGCCTGATTGGGCCCCGGCATGAATTTCAGGCCCTTTTCGGCAATCGCGTCGGTCGAGGCATAGATATCCTCGCTTCCGACCGCGATGTGCTGGATGCCTTCACCCTTGTACTTCTTCAGGTAGGACACAATCTGGCCTGTCTCACCGCGATCTTCGTTGATCGGAATGCGAATGCGACCGCAGGGCGAGGTCAGCGCGCGGCTGAAAAGCCCGGTGAACTTGCCCTGAATGTCGAAAAAGCGGATTTCACGGAAGTTGAACAGGTCGCCGTAAAACCCGAACCATTTGTCCATGTTGCCCTTGTAGACATTGTGGGTCAGGTGATCGAGGTAATAGAACCCCTCACCCCGTGGTTTGGACTGTTTGATCCAGTTGAACTCGTGATTATAGGGCGACGTGTCGTAGTACTGATCGATGAAATAGATCAGCGATCCACCGATACCCTTGATTGCAGGAACGTCCATTGTTTTATCGACCGCGTCATAGGGCTCGGCCCCTTTCGACACGGCATGCTCATAAGCCTTTTGCGCATCGACGACACGCCATCCCATCGACGGGGCGCAGGGGCCGTGTTCGGCCACGAACTTGTCGGCGAAGCTGTCCGGGTTGGCGTTCAGGATATAGGTGACATCGCCCTGCTGCCAAAGTTCGACAGCAGGATTCTGTTTGTGATGCGCCACCAGTTCGAACCCCATCTTGGCGAACAGGTCGCGCAGTTCCTGCGGTTCGGGATGTGCGAACTCGACAAATTCAAAGCCGTCCGTTCCGGCGGGGTTTTCGTCACTGATGACAGATTTCGGTGCATTATGCGGGAAAGGGCCCATGGGTGCCTCCTTTCAAACAGGAAATTCTTTGCTGATTCTAAAATACGCCTTATCCCACGCTTTTTCTGCGCATTGTTTTCCTGTAAACTATGTTCAGACGCGCAAATCTCGCACACATAATTAGAAATACGGGAATACGCCGCATATGCTTGACGCCACAGACACGCATCTTCTTTCCGCCTTGCAGAAGGATGCCCACCTGACGGCGCATCAGTTGGGTGAGATGCTGAACCTGTCACCCAGTCAGGCCGGGCGACGGCGGCAAAGGCTTGAGGCCGAAGGCTACATCACCGGCTATGCCGCGCGGCTTGATCCGTTGAAACTGGGGCTGCACGTGCAGGGGTTCATTCAGGTCCATCTGGGCACCCACGGCCCCGAGCAATCGGCCAGTTTCGCCCGCATGGTCGATACCCGCCCGGAAATCACCAGCGCCTGGACGATGACCGGAGAGGCAGATTACCTGCTGCATGTCTATTGCGATGATCTTTCCGCCCTCAACAGCTTGCTTCATCAGGTGATCCTGCCGCATCCTGCCGTTGCACGGGTCCAGAGCCAGATCGTGATGGACCAGCTAAAACGAGACGCCCCCCTGCCAACCTGACCGGTGCAAGAGGAAAAATATGGACGAGTTCCTTTATCAGGCTTCGATCTATCTGGCCGCCGCCGTGATCGCCGTACCCCTTTCGGCGCGTCTGGGGCTGGGGTCGGTTCTGGGATATCTGGCTGCCGGTATCATCATCGGGCCGGTTCTGGGGCTGGTGGGTGCCGAAACCGAGGAATTGCAGCACGTTGCCGAGTTTGGCGTCGTGATGATGCTGTTCCTGATCGGACTGGAGCTTGAGCCGCGCGCCTTGTGGGACATGCGCGACAGGTTGCTGGGCCTTGGCGGTCTGCAGGTCGCCCTGTCCACTGCCGTCATCGCCGGCGTGGCGATGTATGCCAACCACCCGTGGTCCGTCGCGTTGGCGGTCGGGCTGACGTTATCGCTGTCCTCGACCGCGATCGTGCTGCAAACGCTGTCTGAAAAGGGGCTGATGCAGACCAATGGCGGGCGCGCGACCTTCTCGGTCCTGTTGACGCAGGACATAGCGGTCATTCCGATATTGGCGTTCCTGCCGTTGCTCGCGCTGCCTGCGATGCCGCATATTCTGGCGGATGGGTCAATCGACCGTGGTGCCGGTGACGATCATCACGGCGCGGCCCATCACAGCCTGTCCCTGGTCGAAGGGTTGCCGGGCTGGGCGGTGACACTGATAACCCTTGCTGCGGTGGCATTTGTCATTCTGGCAGGTATCTACCTGACCCGGCCATTGTTCAGGTTCATTCACTCGACCCGCCTGCGCGAGATGTACACGGCGCTGGCCCTGATGATCGTCGTCGGCATCTCATTCCTGATGACGCTGGTGGGGCTGTCGCCCGCGCTGGGTGCGTTTCTGGCCGGTGTCGTTCTGGCGAACTCGGAATTCAGGCATGAGATGGAAAGTGACCTTGAACCCTTCAAAGGGCTGTTCCTGGGGCTGTTTTTCATCACCGTCGGGGCCGGGATCAACGTCGCGTATTTCTTCAATGACCCGTTTGACCTGATCGGGCTGGCGCTGCTGGTCATACTGGCCAAGGGGATCATCCTGTTTCTGGTCGGCAAAGCATTCAAGCTGCGCGGGCGCGATCACTGGCTGTTCACACTCGGGCTGGCACAAGCGGGTGAGTTCGGTTTCGTACTTTTGGCGTTTTCCAGACAACAGAATGTTATCCCGCCGGATCTGGCCCAAAAACTGTTGATGATCATCGCGTTGACGATGCTGATAACCCCGTTGCTGTTCATTCTCTTCGATCTGCTTTCGCGCAAAATCGGTGAGGTGACCACGGAAATGGAACCGGACGAGATCGACGAAAAAGGCCCTGTGATCATCGCCGGGATCGGGCGGTTCGGTCAGATCGTCAACCGCCTGGTACGCGCCAGCGGGTTCAAGACAATCGTTCTGGACCACGATATCGAGACCATCCAGTTGATGCGCCGTTTTGGCGTCAAAGGGTTCCTTGGCGATCCCACTCGGCCCGAACTGCTGCGCGCGGCGGGGTTTGAAAAGGCGTCAGTTCTTGTGGCCGCCATGGATGATCGGACACAAGTCACGCGGCTGGTCAGCTATGCGCGGCGTCAGCGGCGCGACCTGCATATCATCGCGCGCGCCCATGACCGGACGCATGTGTACGAGCTGTATCAGGCCGGCGCGAACGACATTGTGCGCGAGATGTTTGACAGTTCACTGCGGGCTGGCCGCTATGTGCTGGAAAACATAGGGCTCAGCGAATACGAGGCCGCTCAGGCCGAGCAGACCTTTTACCATCACGACCGGGCCTCGGTTCGCGAACTGGCCGAGCTTTGGGTTCCGGGCCTGCCAACCGCCGAGAACAAGAAATACATCGACCGCGCACGGCGGCTGGAAAAAGATCTGGAAACGGCGCTGCTTGAACTGGCCGAGGAACACGCCAAGAAATCGGCCTGACCGGCGCACTTGCTCCGGTCAGGGTCGGCAATCAGCCGTCAGACACACCTGCCTCGGCAAAGGTGGCCATGCCCGAATGGCAGGCAACCGCGCTTTTCAGAATGTTGATGGCCAGCGCCCCGCCCGAGCCTTCACCAAGGCGCAGGCCCAGATTCAGCAGAGGGTCCTTGCCCAACCGGGCCAGAACCGCACCATGGGCCCCTTCGGCGCTTTGGTGGCCCGCTATGGCGTGATCCAGCGCACTGTCGGATACCTGCGCAAGGCAGGCCGCCGCCGCCGAGCATATGAATCCATCCAAAATGACGGGGATGCGCAGGACACGCGCAGCGGCAATGGCCCCCGCCATCGCTGCAATCTCGCGCCCGCCAAGGCAGCGCAGGATGTCCAGTCCGTCGTCAGACCCGCCGTGCAGCGCCACACCCTCGGCCACGACGCGGGTCTTGTTGGCCAGCCCCGCATCGTCGACGCCGGTGCCGCGTCCTGTCCAGTCTGCGGCCTCACCGCCGAACAACGCGCAGGCAATCGCGGCGGCGGGGGTCGTGTTGCCGATGCCCATCTCGCCCACCACCAACAGGTCTGACTGCGGGTCGACGGCCTGCCAGCCAGTGCGCAGGGCATCCAGCAACTCCTCTTCGCTCATCGCCGGGGCCTGAGTGAAGTCGGCGGTCGGCCGGTCCAGATCCAGCGCGTGCACGTCCATCTTGGCACCCGCCGCCTTGGCCAATTGGTTGATCGCCGCCCCGCCGTGTTGAAAGTTCATCACCATCTGCACCGTAACCTCGGGCGGAAAGGCGGAAACGCCCTGCGCCGTAACGCCATGATTGCCCGCAAACACGATGACCTGTGGCGCGGTGATCCGAGGCCGCGCGTCCCCGCGCCAACCGGCATACCAGATCGCCAGATCCTCGAGCCGCCCCAACGCGCCCGGAGGTTTGGTCAATTGCCCGTTTCGGACCGCCGCCCCGCTCAGCGCAGCTTCATCAGGGCCCGGAGCGGTTGTCAGCGCATCACGGAAAGTCTTCAAATCATTAAGTTCGGGCAGCATCCAAAGCCTCATTGCATCAGAGTGGTCCTGTGTGTTTAACCGAAGCAACCAAACCGACAAGACCCCGAAAGGCGCGGGAGTGCATAAAAACGACACCAGACCCTTTTCCGCGTGGGACATCCCGCTGGCGCTGGTCCTGCTGACCCGCCTGCCCCTGCCCCGGTTGCCTGATGGTGTTTTCGCCCGGCAGGCGCAGGCGGTCTGGGCTTTTCCGGTGGTTGGCCTGGTCGTGGGCGGGCTGGCCTGCCTGATTGGCTGGCTGGCCGATGCCTATCTGTCATCCTTTGCGGCTGCGGTTCTGGTGGTTGCCGTTCTGATCGCAACAACCGGCGCGATGCACGAGGACGGGCTGGCCGACACATTCGATGGTCTTTGGGGCGGGTTCACCCGCGAGCGCCGGCTTGAGATCATGAAGGACAGCCATATCGGAACCTATGGCGTGCTTGCCCTGCTGATCTCGCAGCTTCTTCGCGTTTCCGCCATTACGGCGGTATTGGCAAACGGACCAATCTGGGCGGTTCTGGCAGCTTGCGTGTTTTCGCGGGCCCTGATGCCGGTTTTGATGGCGTCGTTGCCGAATGCCCGCAATTCGGGCCTCAGCCATTCGGTCGGCATCCCCGGCTCGATACCGGTTGGCGTATCACTGGGACTGGCCGTATTGGTCACCTTCGCTCTTTGCGGAATCCTTGCGTTGAAAGCCGTTCTGGCCGCTGCTGTGGCAGTTGGCCTACTTGCCTGGGTCGCGCGGAGGAAAATCGGCGGCCAGACCGGGGACATCCTCGGCGCCGCGCAGCAACTAGCCGAGATCGCCTTTCTGCTCGCCATCAGCGCCCAGATTTAGGACGCCCCGCCCGTTTCAATCCGCAAGGTGCATCCGCAATGCTTGCAATGCACCGCGTCGGGGTCGTGCCGGTACAACCCGCAGCTTGGGCATTTGTGACGCACCTTTTGCGGCATGAACACCGCCTGCGCCAACCGCACGAACAGGGCGACGCCGACCACCATGATGAAGACGGAAAACAGCTTACCCGCCGGGGATGCCAGAGTTATGTCTCCGAACCCCGTCGTCGTCAGCGTTGCCATCGTGAAGTACAACGCGTCGATATAAGGCGTTTGGCTGTCTTCCGGGACGAAGAACACTAAAACCGCCGTCGAGGTTGCAAAGACAAACACCAATAGATTGATTGCTGCGATTACGGCGTCTTCATGCGTTCGGAAAAAGCTGCTGTCCCGCCGCAGGTCCCTGAGCAGATGGTAGGAATGGATCAGGCGCAGGGCGCGCAGGATACGCAGGAAGGCAAGATTGCCGGTCAGAAACGGATCGAGGATGAGTGAGGCAATCACCACGATATCGGCAATCGTGTAAATCTGCCGCAACAGCTTCCAGCGGTCTTTCGCAATCCACACCCGGGCCGAGAAATCCAGCAGAATCAAGGCCCCGATACACAGGCTGGCAAGGGTGATCCCCGGGCCATGCGGAATATTCGCCGTGGCGACGAAAAACACGATCGACACCGCATCAAACAGGATCAATCCATAGCGGAACCAGACCGAAACCGGCTCATGCGCGATGTACAGAAACTTAACGGTTTGCTTTATCCTGGACATGTATCCGCCTCTGGCTACAGGAAAATTAGCGCCAAATGCGGGTTTCACCAAGCCACGAAAAAGGGCCGCCCCGAAAGAGACGGCCCTTGATACAATTTGCTCGGTTTTAGGCTGCGCGCGAGGTCAGAACCTCATCCACCTGCTTGGCAGCCGAAATCTCGCCTGCGCCGGACACGGCGGCCACTTCGCGGGTCAGACGCTCGAGCGCGGCTTCATAAAGCTGACGCTCGGAATAGCTCTGCTCGCGCTGGTCGTCGGTGCGGTGCAGGTCGCGGACCACTTCGGCGATCGAGATCAGGTCGCCCGAGTTGATCTTTTGTTCATACTCCTGCGCCCGGCGCGACCACATGGCGCGCTTTACCTTGGCCTTGCCCTTCAGCGTCTTCATCGCCTGGCTGATCACGTCCGGCGAGCTGAGCGAACGCAGGCCGCTTTCGGTCACCTTGTTGGTCGGCACGCGCAGGGTCATCTTGTCTTTCTCAAATGAGATGACGAACAGCTCAAGTGTGAACCCCGCGACATCCTGTTCTTCGATCGAGATGATCTGACCCACGCCATGAGCGGGGTAGACAACATAGTCGTTCGGGCGGAACTCAAGCTTTTTCGACTTTGTCATTCAGTTTTATCCTTGGTTACAGTTTGGAACGCAGGCGACAAAAACACCACGTGCGGGGACTTTTTCAGCCCCGTCAGGCGGTGGTATTGTCACAAATTCAGAACTCCAAAGTGAGCATACTTACGGAGTGCATCCCAATATCGGTCATCATGTGAGAGTGTTTATATCACAAAAATACGACACCCGAAAGTTCGCACTTTCGCGGACAGGTGAATATTGCGCGTTTTCAACATGTTGGTCATGTATTGCGCCAATTTCATGCCGATTTTCGGGCGCGAATCGCTTAGCCGCCCTCGCCCGGCGCTTCCGAGAAATACTTTTCCATCTTGCCTTCTTCACCATCGCGCTCCTCGGCCTCGGGCAGAGGATCTTTCTTGGTGACGATCACCGGCCACATTTCCGAGTATTTCCGGTTGAACTCGACCCATTGGTCCATCCCTGGCTCGGTGTCGGGGCGAATTGCGTCGGCAGGGCATTCGGGTTCGCAGACGCCACAGTCGATGCATTCGTCAGGGTGAATGACCAGCGTGTTCTCGCCTTCATAGAAACAGTCCACCGGGCACACTTCGACACAGTCGGTGTATTTGCAGCCAATGCAGTTCTCGGTGACAACGTAGGTCATGGTCGAATTCCCGTTTGCGGTTTGAGCGACTAGCTAATTCAGTATGGCGCTCTCTTCAAGCCAAGATCAGCCGTCGGACCTGCGAGAAAGATCAATCGCACGCCGATCTTTCTTGGTCGGGCGACCTTTTCCCTCAAAACCCGGATTTTTGGGCTTTGCTTCCTGCTTTTCGGTCAGATCCGTATACAGCATTTGCGCCTCGGGCGCAGGACCGCGCCGTTCACCCAGCGCTTCGATGCGGACAACGCACACGATCCGCCCCTGCGGGAAGGTCAGAACATCACCGGGAACAACCGACTGGGCCGGTTTCAGAACCCGGTTTCCGTTCAGGCGCACATGGCCGCCGCTGACCTGTTTGGCGGACAGGCTGCGGGTCTTGAAGAACCGCGCCTGCCACAGCCATTTGTCGATCCGCAGTTTGGGCTCTGCCATTGGCGCTTAGCTGCCGTCTTTCAACCCCATCAGCGCGGCTGCGAAGGGGTTGTCGGGGTCGATGGCCTTTTCCTTTTTCGGAGGCCGGGACGAGAAGGATTTGCCGCCCTGCGGCTTGCCGCCCTTCTTGCCCTGCGGCTTGCCCTGAGGTTTGCCGCGCGGCTTGCCCTTGCCTGGCCCCTGCTCGCGGCGCGGGCCACGGTTCTGCTGGCGCTGGCGACCCCAGGTGAAGGTGAAGAACACTTCGACCTCGGGCTCGTCGGATGTCGGTTCCGCAGCTTGATCCTCTGCAGGTGCCTCGGCTGACGCCTCGGCGGGTGCGGCGACCTCTTCGCTTGTTGCTTCGGGTGCCGGGGTTTCTTCGGCGACAGGTTGCGCGGGCGCTTCTTCCGCAGGTTGCTCTGCCGGAGCAGGTTTGACCTTCTCCCGCTCACCGCGCTCGGCTTTGTAGCCCAGCCCCTGCATCAGGTCGGCGAACTGTTCCAGCGTCATACCGGTGATCGAGAGCATATCCGCCTTGGCTTCGAACCCGCCCCGGCTGTCTTCGGACCGCAGCATGTCGGCCAGACGTTCCAGCATGTCGATCCGGATCGAACGCTCACCGGCGTCGCGGTAACCGCACATGGTGTCGTAGCCTTTGGGCGCGTCCTTGGCGACCGGCACAGTGACCAGACCCGGAGGCGGCGCTTCGGGGAATTCCTGTAGCCCGCTGGACAGCGCCCACAGAACCAGACGCAGGCGCGTCGGCGCGGGTTTCAGCAGCAGCGGCATGAAGATGGTGAACTGGCCAAACCGGATGCCGTGCTTGCGCAGCGCACCGCGGGCGTCCTGATCCAGATCCTTGACCTCTTGCGCGACCTGCGCGCGGGGCAGCACGCCCAACGCTTCGACCATGCGGAAGGCGAAACCTTTGGCCAGACCGGTCAGTTCTTCGTCGCGTGACAGGTTCAGCAGCGGCTCGAACAGCGCGGCCACTTTGCGGTCGATGAAATGCTGCAACCGGCGCTGCACTTTCTGTTCAACGTCCGGGCCTGCGGCCTCGTCCACAAACACCTCGACCACCGGTTTCAGAGGTTCAGCCCCTGCAACCAGCTTACCAACGGCATATTCGCCCCACATCAGGCCACCCTGATCGGTGAAATCAATTTCGGTATCGGGCGCGTTGTAGAAGCGGTCGGCACGCAGATGGAATTGCGGTGCGAGTGCCTGCAAAGAGGCCGATTTCAAGGCTTTCGCCTCGGTCCCCTGCGCGGCTTTGTCCGGAATGAACCGGAACCCTTCCAGACGACCGACGAATTCACCTTCGACGGTCACTTCACCCTTGTCATTTACTTCGGCCAAAAGGGCCTCCTTCTGTTTGAGCCGGCGCAGCAAAACGGACGTGCGCCGGTCCACAAATCGTTTGGTCAGACGGTCATGCAACGCGTCCGACAGCCTGTCTTCTACAGTGCGCGTTTCCTCGCGCCAATGGGATTCGTCACGTACCCAGCCATTTCGCTGCGCAACATATGTCCAGGTGCGAATATATGCCAGTCGTTTGGAGAGCGCATCAATATCCCCGTCTGTTCGGTCGATCCGGCGGATTTGCCGCGCCATGAAGTCGTCGGGGATTGCACCTCGTTCGTGGAGGTGGCCGTAGATAACTTCGAGCAAACTTTCGTGTTCGGCGTGGCTGATGCCGCGAAAGTCGGGAATACGGCACACATCCCAAAGCAAACGGACCGATTGACCATCGCTAGCGCGGGCCGCCACCTCGGTCACTTGCGAGAGCGATTTCAGCGCGTTCAGGTCATCGGCGGGCCGCGCCTTGATCAGATGTTCGTCATTCGGGCTGACCTCGAGCGAGTCGATCAGCGCGTCAACCGAGCCGAACCTAAGGGCAGCATTCCGCCAGTTAAGCTTTTTCATCGGCGTGAATCGGCTGTCCATGATCGCCTGTGCCACGCCTTCGTCCAGCGGAGGGGCCTCGCCCGTCACGCCAAAGGTGCCGTCGGACATGCCACGACCTGCACGGCCCGCGATCTGGGCCAGTTCGTTCGGGGCCAAGGGACGCATCCGCCGACCGTCGAATTTGGTCAGGGACGAAAACGCCACATGGTTCACGTCCAGGTTCAGGCCCATGCCGATGGCATCAGTGGCGACCAGATAATCCACCTCACCATTCTGATAAAGATCCACCTGCGCGTTGCGCGTGCGCGGGCTGAGCGCGCCCATGACCACCGCCGCCCCGCCCTTTTGACGGCGCAGCAACTCGGCAATCGCATAGACATTATCCACCGAGAACCCGACGATGGCGCTGCGCGCAGGCATCCGGCTGATCTTTTTCGAACCGGAATACACCAGCTGCGACATCCGCTCGCGCCGGACAAACTGCGCCTCGGGCACCAGTGCGGCAATCGAACCGCGCATCGTGTCAGAACCCAGAAACAGCGTCTCATGCGTGCCGCGCATACGCAGCAGACGGTCGGTGAACACATGGCCCCGTTCGGGATCGGCACAGAGCTGGATTTCATCCACCGCCACGAAATCCGCGCCCATGCCTTCGGGCATCGCCTCGACCGTGCAGACCCAATACTGGGTGCGGGGCGGCACAATCCGTTCTTCGCCTGTGACCAGCGCCACGACGGACGGACCACGGATGGCGACGATCTTGTCATAGACCTCGCGCGCCAGCAGACGCAGCGGCAGACCGATGACTCCGGTCCGATAGCCCAGCATCCGCTCGATCGCGTAATGGGTTTTTCCTGTGTTTGTCGGGCCAAGTACGGCCACGATTCGGGATGACCCGCTCACCTTTGCCCCCTGCCCCGGATCTTAGAGCGCAGCGCCCTCGACCTGAGGCTTCAGTCGATTCACGGCATTGGTTACTTCTTCATAGTGGGGATGTATAGCCAGCGCGCGCTCATAGGCGTTATACGCCTGCTTGGGCTTGTCCAGAATTTCGAAAATCAAGCCCAGGCCGTAGATCGCCTCGAAATTGTTCGGGTTCAGGGTCAGCGCGTATTCCAGATCGGCGGCGGCCATCCCAAACCGTTCGATCCCGAAAAAGACCGAGGCCCGCGCATGCCAGCCTTCGGCAAAATCAGGCGCATGGTCCGTCAGCGCCGTAAAGTGATCCAGCGCCGCGTCCATATCGCCGTCTTCCATCGCCTCGCGCCCGCGTTCCAGCAGCAAATCCGCCGAGGCCGAACCCGACTGCGACCACAAAGCCTTTAGCTGCCGTTCAATCCCAATGGCCTGTTCCGGCGTCGATTCTTGCAATTGCTGCAAAAGCACGCCCTCATCCCGGGAATCCGCCTCTTGCGCGATGCAACTGGTGGAAAACATGACTAGGACTGCGGTTGCCGCAACGATACCTTTGAGATTGATGCTTGCAATGCTCATAACAAGCATCACTTTAGCGTCGAGACAGAGGATGTCCATTCACGACGCACGAAACAAAAGTGAGGAAGACCATGAGCGTGACTCTTGAAAAGGCAGCCGCCGCGCTGAACGAAAAACTCGAAAGCGGCGCGTTCGACGCCTCGGCCCGGTTTGCCATTACCGATCTGGGCAACATCGTGCTGGATGCCGACGGCGCGCGCGTCAGTGATGACGAGGCCGACGTGACCCTGAGCGCCGACGCGGACACGTTCGAACAGATCCTGAGCGGTGAGATGAACCCAACCGGCGCGTTCATGTCCGGCAAGCTGAGCGTGGACGGAGACATGGGAATCGCCATGAAGCTCGCCTCGGTGCTGGCCTGATGGACTTGTCGCCGGCCCCCTTGTTCGAAGCCGTGGCCGGTGGACCTGCCGGGGGCGCGGCGCATTGGCTGCGCACCTCGGACGGCAAGCGCATTCGCGTGGGCCATTGGTTGCCGCAGGGCACTGCGAACGGCACGGTGATGCTGTTTCCCGGCCGTACGGAATATGTCGAGAAATACGGCAGCACGGCGGGCGAATTCGTAAAACGCGGCTTTGCAATGCTGGCCGTGGACTGGCGCGGACAGGGTATGGCGGACCGGCTGCTGGATGATCCGCGCATCGGCCATGTAGATCACTTCCCCGACTATCAGCGGGATGTTCAGGCGGTGCTTGATCTGGCCACCACACTTGATCTGCCCCAGCCCTGGTATGTTATCGGCCACTCGATGGGCGGTGCAATCGGTCTGCGGGCTGTGATCGAACACAAATGCTTCGCGGCCTGCGCCTTTACCGGCCCGATGTGGGGTATTTTCTTTACCCCGATCATGAAGCCGCTCAGCCGGGTCACGGCCTATTGGGGCACCGCGCTTGGGATGGGGCAATGGACGCCTCCGACGACGACGTTGGAAAGCTATGTCCTGTCGCAGCCCTTTGACGGAAACGTCCTGACACGCGATCCCGCCATGTACAAGATGATGCAGGATCAACTGACCGCCCACCCCGAACTGGCGCTTGGCGCGCCGTCGAACCGGTGGCTGCGTGAATCCCTGGATGAATGCGCCTGGCTGATCGAACAGCCGGCACCGGACACCCCGTGCCTGACCTTCATGGGCAGTCACGAACAGATCGTCGACCGCAAGGCGATCCGGGCGCGCATGGCCAGCTGGCCCACGGGCAAACTGATCGAGATTCCCGATGGCGAGCATGAGGTGCTGATGGAGGCCCCGGACGTCCGCGGACCGGTGCTTGACCAGTTGGCGGCGCATTTTCTGGCCAGCCAATCCAACGGCGCGCCCGAGCCTGCCCTGTCGCGTTGATCGTCGCGATAGGGTCTGGCCGCTTGTGATCCGGGCGCGCCAGCCCTAGATGTTTGCCAAACAATCTTACAAAGGTGATCCATGCGCGACCTTCCCTTTCCCGTCCGTGATGCAAACGCTGGCGGCGGTGCCGACAATCTGGGCAACCTGCCGGAATGGGATCTGAGTGATCTCTACACCTCGGAAGAGGCGCCCGAGATTTCGCGCGATCTGGACTGGCTGGAAGGCGAATGCGCCTCGTTCGCGGCGGATTACGAAGGCAAGCTGGCCGATCTGGACGCCCAGGGCTTGCTGACCTGCGTTCAGCGCAACGAAAAGATCAACGCCATCGCCGGGCGGATCATGTCCTTTGCCGGTCTGCGCTACTACCAACTGACCACGGATGCGGAACGCGCGAAGTTCCTGTCCGACATGCAGGAAAAGATCACCATCTTCACCACGCCGCTGGTGTTCTTCACGCTCGAGATCAACCGGATCGACGACAACGCGCTAAAGGCGCATTTCGATGCAAATGCGGACCTCGCCCGCTACGAGCCTGTTTTCCGCCGTATCCGGGCGATGAAACCTTACCAACTGTCTGACGAGTTGGAGAAATTCCTACACGACCTCGGCGTTGTCGGGGATGCCTGGGAACGCCTGTTCGATGAAACCATCGCCGGGCTGACCTTTACCGTTGACGATCAGGAACTGAACATCGAGGGCACGCTGAACCTGCTGACCGAACAGGATCGCAGCAAGCGCGAAGCTGCCGCGCGGGAACTGGCCAGCGTATTTCAGGACAACGTCAAAACCTTTGCCCGCGTCCACAACACGCAGGCCAAGGAAAAGGAAATCGTCGACCGCTGGCGCAACATGCCGACAGCGCAAACCGGTCGCCACCTGTCAAACGATGTCGAACCCGAAGTGGTCGAGGCCCTGCGCGAAGCCGTTGTCGCCGCCTACCCCAAGCTGAGCCATCGCTACTATGATTTGAAACGCAAATGGCTGGGTCTGGACGTGATGCAGGTCTGGGACCGCAACGCGCCCCTGCCGATGGAAGACACCCGCGTCGTCAATTGGTCCGAGGCCGAGAAAACGGTGATGGACGCCTATAATGCCTTCGACCCGCGTATGGGCGAAATCGCGACGCCTTTCTTCACCAAAGGTTGGATCGACGCCGCCGTGAAGCCCGGCAAGGCTCCGGGCGCGTTTGCGCATCCGACCGTCACCGATGTTCACCCCTATGTCATGCTCAACTATCTGGGCAAACCGCGCGACGTGATGACTCTGGCGCATGAGCTGGGCCATGGCGTGCATCAGGTTCTGGCCGCCGGTCAGGGTGAGATGCTGTCGTCGACCCCGCTAACGCTGGCCGAGACTGCGTCGGTTTTTGGCGAAATGCTGACCTTCCGCAAGATGCTGGATAAGGCCGAAACGCCTGAACAGCGCAAGGTTCTGCTGGCCGGCAAGGTCGAGGATATGATCAACACAGTCGTCCGCCAGATCGCGTTCTATGACTTCGAGTGCAAGCTCCACGCCGCCCGGCGCGAGGGCGAATTGACCCCCGATGACATCAACGCATTGTGGATGAGCGTTCAGGCCGAAAGCCTTGGCCCCGCATTTGAATTCATGGACGGATACGAGACGTTCTGGGCCTATATCCCCCACTTCGTCCACTCGCCCTTCTATGTCTACGCCTATGCCTTTGGCGATGGCCTCGTGAACGCGCTTTATTCCGTTTACGAAAGCGGCGCGGACGGGTTCGAGGACAAGTATTTCGACATGCTGCGCGCCGGTGGGTCCAAGCATCACAAGGAACTGCTGGCCCCGTTCGGGCTGGACGCCAGCGATCCCAAATTCTGGGACAAGGGCCTGTCGATGATCTCGGGCTTTATTGACGAATTGGAAGCGATGGAGGGCTGATCACTTCTGGCTTGTGGTCGTCAGGAACACGGCGGCCACGATCAATGCAGCCCCCAAGGCCGCAATCGGCGTGATTGCGGCCCCCAGAAACAGCGCCGAGTTGATAAAGGTGAACACCACCGACGCCGCGAACATCAGGGTCGCGGTCAGGGTCGAGACGAGCGCGGCAGCTTCGTACCAAAGGTAATAGGCCAGCGCGGTCGGCAGGATCCCCAGAAGCAACAGGAACACCACGTCGTTGGCTGTCGGCATCTGCAAGGAAAACAACGCCAGAGGCACCAGCAACACGCCAGAGCAGACGAATATGCCGAACAGAAAGTTCAGCCGCTCAGCCGTCGTTTGCGAGGCCTTCATCGCCCGGCTGCTGGCGATCAGGAACGCGGCCCAGCTGAACCCTGCGCCGATCTCCATAAGGTCGCCGAAGAGCGGTTCACCTCCGCCCTGGAAGTCTCTGAAAACGGTCAGAAAAACACCGAAGATAGCCAGCACGGTTGCCAGCACCTCGATCCGTCTGACGGGTGTGTCCGCAAAGAAATAGAGGAACAGGAGAACGAAGAACGGGGCCGTGTTTTCCAGCACCATCGCGTTGGCGGCACCGGTATGTTCCAGCCCGACATGAAACAGCACATAATTCACAACGGTCGCCAAAACCGCGAGGCGGAAATTGACGTCCCGAAACTGAACAGAGACCGGCGCGCGCATCGCGCGCAGCATGCAGAAGATTGCCAAAGCCGCAATGAAAAGGCGCGTCACGGCAATCTGCATTCCGCCCAGATCACCGGTCAGATACCGCACGATGACAGAGTGGGTCCCCCACAGAAAAGCGGCTGCAAATCCAAGGACCAGTCCGTTTTGCAAAAGCGGCGTGCGTTTTGCAGGATCGTGGGTCACAAAGCCTCCCCTCCCCGGGTTATTTCAGCTGACTGTCCTTCGATCCGCGCCGATTGATGCCGGCGCGCGCTTTGAACGCGCCATCACGGTCCTGCTGGCAGTCCAGGCACAGCTTCACCCCCGGCAGGGCCTTGCGGCGTTTTTCGGGAATGGGTTCCTCGCATTCCGCACAGTGGGTCAGGCTTTCGCCAACGGGCCGCTTTTGCGCCTGCATTCGCGCCAGTTCGTCCGAAATCGACGCCTCGATCTGTTCGCTTACCGCGCCATCACGCGCCCAACCACCGGCCATGAGTCACCTCCTGCTTCCGAGATGGACAGGATACACAGGTCGCGCGGGATCGGGCAAGTTACAGCGAAACCGCCCCGTCGAACACGCGATCAATCATGTCCTGAGTCCCGCGTGTGAATTCCAGCGGGCACGGATAATCGACGCCCTCGCGCACCGAGCGGCAAAAGGCTTCGACCTGCAGCTTATAGTGGTCGTCCCCCGGAAAACGCATGACCTGCAGTTCCAACCCCGGACGGTGCAGTTCCACCCGCGCCTCGCCAAAGACACGCGCGTTGAAAGGCGCGGTCAGGCGGATCACACCGCCTTCGCCGTGGAACACCATCTCCTGATGCGGATGCATGCGGATCGAGACATAGGCTGAGTAAGTGAAATCGGGGAACTGCGCGCGAATTTCGGTGAAAACGTCTATGTCATCCTGCCAGCGGATCGCCGATTGGACCGAAGCCGGCTCTTGCCCTGTCGCGAACCGCACGCCGCCGATGACATAGACGCCGATGTCGCGCAGCCCCCCGCCGCCCGTCTCGGCCCGGTTTCGGATGTTCGTCGTGTCCTGCCGGTTGTCGAAACTGAAAGCGCCCGTCACATGCGCCAGCTTGCCGATGGCCCCGTCGGCGATCAGCTTGCGCGCCAGTTGCCACTGGGGGTGGTGCACGATCATGTAGGCCTCGGCTGCCAGCAGGCCGGTCTGGTCCCGTTTGGCGATCAAGGCGTCAAACTCATCCACCCGCATCGTCATCGGCTTTTCGCACAGAACGTGCTTGCCGGCCTCCAGCGCCTTCAGGCTCCATTCCACATGCAGGTGATTTGGCAGAGGGATATAGACCGCCTCGATCTCCGGGTCGGCCAGCAGGGCGTCATAGCGGTCATAGACCTGCAAACCGGGGCAGAAGTCCAGAAAGGGCTCGGCCTTTGACCGGTCCGAGGTCGCCAGACCGGCCAGTTCCGCCCCACCCGCAGCATGTATGGCCGGAGCCATATGTTGCCGCGCAAATTTGGCGGCACCCAAAACACCAAAGCGAACCGGTTTATGCATCATCCCCTCCGTGATCCAAACGCAGAAGCCCTTTGCGCTCAAAGGGTTTCACCAGCCCGACCTGTCTATCAGGCAACCGGAGCGAAGTCAGTCTTTTCCGGGGCTTGGATTATTTGGGAAATTTGGTCGCTGGCAAAGTGATCAGCCCGCCGAAACAGCGGGCTGATCGTTGCCTTGTCAGACAGCGCCCAGCATGCCCTTCTCGCGGGCAAGCTCACGCATCTTTTTCTGCAGCTTCTCGAAAGCGCGAACCTCGATCTGGCGAATACGTTCGCGGCTGACGTTATACTGCGTGCTGAGCTCTTCCAGCGTGACGGGCTGATCCATCAGGCGGCGTTGGGTCAGAATGTCCTTTTCCCGGTCATTCAGCACATACAAAGCGGCTGCCAGCAACTCACGCCGCGCCTCAAGCTCATCACGCGCTTCATAGTCACCGGCCTGATCGGCATCTTCGTCTTCCAGCCAATCCTGCCATTGCATCGTGCCTTCGCCCTCGGACCCGACCGTGGCGTTCAGCGAGGCATCGCCACCGGACATCCGGCGGTTCATGCTGATCACTTCCTCTTCGGTCACACCCAAGTCGTTGGCGATCTGTTTGACGTTTTCCGGGCGCAGGTCGCCCTCTTCCAAAGCGCCGATGCGGGCCTTGGCCTTGCGCAGGTTAAAAAACAGCTTCTTCTGCGCCGAGGTCGTGCCCAGCTTCACCAAAGACCACGACCGCAGGATATATTCCTGGATCGAGGCACGAATCCACCACATCGCGTAGGTCGCCAGACGGAACCCCTTTTCCGGGTCAAACCGTTTGACCGCCTGCATCAAGCCCACATTGGCTTCCGAGATCACCTCGGCCTGCGGCAGACCGTAGCCGCGATAGCCCATGGCGATCTTGGCCGCCAGACGCAGGTGCGAGGTGACCATTTTATGCGCCGCCTCGGTGTCTTGCTTTTCGACCCAGCGCTTGGCCAGCATGTATTCTTCTTCCGGCTCCAGCAGGGGAAACTTGCGAATTTCCTGCATATAGCGGTTCAGGCCGCCCTCGGGCGTCGGTGCGGGGAGATTTGCGTAGTTTGCCATATATGATGTCCCTCCGACAAATGTTTAAGTCTTTAACATAGGATATGGGTAAGGAACCCTGTCCGTTCAAGAGGTGCTGTTAACAGTTTGAAATTAAACCTTGGTAAAGAAAAGATAAGAAACGCTTACTCACAAGACTTTGCTGATTATGTCAGCGGATCGCGTAGCCCTACAATCAGGTTTTGCATATCTTCCGGCAAATCAGCCTCAAACCGCAGGTTTTCGCCCGTTACCGGGTGCTCAAAGCCCAAAACGGCGGCATGCAGCGCCTGACGCGGGAAAGCGCGCACAGCATCCATTGCAGCCGGGCTGAACGCCTTGGCCGACAATTTGCGCTTGCCGCCATAGACCGGGTCGCCGACCAGCCCATGCCCCGCATGCGCCATATGGACCCGGATTTGATGCGTGCGCCCGGTTTCCAGCCAGCATTCGATCAGCGCCAGACCAGCGGGTGCGCCAAATGTTTCAACCACCCGCGCACGCGTGACAGCGTGGCGACCGCCGTGAAACAGAACCGCCTGCCTCTGACGATCGGTCTTGTGCCGCGCCAGTTGCGTGGTCAGGCGCATGATGTTTCCGGGCTCGAAACTGACGCCCTTTACCCCCCGCAAACGCGGGTCGTTTGCATCCGGCACGCCGTAACAGATGGCGCGGTAGTAGCGTTCGACGCTGTGCGCCTCGAACTGGGCCGCCAGCCCGTGATGCGCGGCGTCGGATTTGGCAACGACCAGCAGGCCCGAGGTTTCCTTGTCGATCCGATGCACAATGCCGGGGCGTTTGACCCCGCCGACCCCGGACAGGTCATCGCCACAATGATGCAACAGCGCGTTTACCAGCGTCCCATTGGGTGAGCCGGGTGCCGGGTGCACGACCATTCCCGCCGGTTTGTTGAGCACGATCAGATCGTCGTCTTCATAGACAACCTGCAACGGGATATCTTCGGGGCCGATATGGCTTTCTTCCGCATCGGCCACGGTGATCACGACCACAGCGCCCTCGGCCACCTTGAATTTCGGGTCCCGCGCCTGCGCCCCGTTTACAAGAACCGCGCCGTCTTCGATCAACCGAACCAAACGGGTGCGCGACAGGTTTTCCCCGGCTGGCACATCCCGCGAAAGCGCCTTATCAAGGCGGGGCGGCGGAGCGGCCGCGATCTGAAACTCAATCTGGCGGGTGCTCATGACTGTCCCTTCCGAACCCCAGGAACCGCAGGAAACACCGCAACTTCGGCTGTTGCGGCGCATGGTCATGTTACTGACCGCGGTGATGATTGGCGGGGTTCTAGTGACATTCGCGCTGATTGTCATCCGGCTTTCGGACCGCACCCCCACCCTGCCCGATCAGATCGAACTGCCGGACGGTGCACGGGCGCAGGCGCTGACGATAGGCAACAACTGGTATGCGGTGGTGACGGATGACAACCGCATTCTGATCTTTGACAAAACCACGGGCAAACTGCGGCGGGAGGTTGCGGTCGAGTGACCCGCGCGGCACATGACCGGTGGTTCAGTTGGGAAACAGCCGCGTTCCGACCCAGCGCTGTCCCAATTCCTCATCCAATCCCGGCGTGCGCATTTTTTGCTTGCCGCCAAAGGGGCATAGCGTGATCTCGCCCAGATAAATCCGGTCACCCTTGGCATAAAGGTCCACCCGCGCAAACTCGACGCGCTGTCCTATGGCTTCGGCGATCTGCACCATGTCGTCATATCGTTCGGGCCGGGGCTCGGTTTCCGCGCTGGTCGGGAAATACAGTTCTTTCGGAATGTATTTGAAATCCCGGTCGTGGATCATCTGCACATGCCCGCGCGAGCGATCCCGGTCGACCTGCACAAGGTGAACCCGCCCGGCAATCACCCAGAACTTCCAGTCGATGATGTCCTGACCATCTGCGGTCAGGTCCTCTTCCAGAAAGAACCGGGTTTCTATTGTGGAATACCACCACTCTGCCGCCCAAAAGCCGTGCGGAATACGCTTTCTGGCCCATATCGAAAGCGTTTGGCTGGCAAAGTCGCGCTGAGCCTCGTCCAACGGCCAGGTCAGGCGCAAGTTCTTCCCCTGCCCGTTGTTGAGTTTCAGCCAGTACCGACCCGGGTTAAGCTCGAGTTGCGAAGGCAACACGGGCGACGGCGAGTCCCAATATCGTTGCACCGGCGTCAACAGGTGCCGGGCACCCTCGGGCACGAAGCTGTCGGCAGACAGTTTGTCAGCCGCCGAGCGCTCCGGCATCTCGCCGAACAGCTTCGTGACCAACAGCTTTTCCGTCAGCGTCTTTGGCTTGGTCAAATCCGGTAGATAGCCATGACTATTCGCAAAACGTGACAGCGACATCGACAGGGCATTCAGCCTAGCGGCATGGTTTTTGTAATGATCCCAGCCGCGCAGAAGCCCCTGACGCGGCGTGTTGTTCACACCGAACAAGTTGTCTTCCATAATCCCGTCAAGCTGCTCTTGCGCGTATCGAAGAGAGTCTTCGGAACTGGCGACCTGAGCCTCGGACACGATGCCATTCGTGGCCCGGCTGATCTCTTCCCGGCTGATGCGCAACGGGGGAAGGTCGTCGGGAAACCTGATCTTGTTCCGGGCGGCCTTTTTCTTGCTCGGTGGCAGCGGCGCGTTGGCCGGGCGGATGCCCAGCGCGCGCAGCCTGCGATCCAGAAACGAATACCGCTTGATGCCCCTGGCAATCCACCAACGCATCCGACGCCCCCACAGGTGGATAGCAAGCGTTTCGTCGGTCAGGTAGGTTTCGCGGAACTCACGCGCATGAATATCGTTGGCCTGCCCGGTCTGGCGGAACGGCAGGGGATAAAACACCGGGATCGGGCTGGCATGCGAGATCTCATCGAAATGCTTCAGGTACCACGTCATGACCTCGGGGCCATAGACGCTGTGCGCCTGCTCGGACGCGTGTGGCAATTCCCCAGCTGCCTTCTGGCGCTCAAGCTCTGCCCTTTCGGCACCTTCAACCCAAGGGCGGATCGGGAACGGGTCCAGACTGTATTCGGTGTAGGCCTTTAAGGTAGGGCTATCGGTTGGCAGCCGCATGACCGCGTTGCAGATCGAGTATTTGCTGAAATATCCGAAAACATGATCCGCTTTCGGAATTGGGGCCAGCGAAAGCACATCGGTATCGCACCACAGGAAATCCGTCTTTTTCATAAGCTGCAGCCTGAAAATGTCAGATTGCGGCACAGGTGTTTGGAACTGATTGTTCATGATGAACTGCTTCGGCTCGTGAATCTCGTTCGCCGACACCAGTTCGATACCTTCGGGGACGTTCTCGACCTCGCCATAGTGGAACAGCACCACCCTGTGCCCGTTGGCCGTGAAGGACAGCAGGCACATCTGTTCAAGGAAGCTCAGCGGCCCCTCCAGCCAGAGCATTCCAATTGTCGGAAGATTGTTGTCGACACCCATTAACGCAACTCCGGGGGCTTATCGGTCAGGTTTCAGGGCGCTTTTCATCCGAGGCAGGCACCGCGACCTTGGCAAGCCGTTCGTGAGTATCGCGATCCCGGGCGACGAATTTCACAGCCGGTTTGTCGATGAGCTTTTCGTAAAGATCGTGGTAGTCCGGCAGTTCCAGAAGCTGGCCGATCAGATCCTTGTGCCAGCGGAAGGCCCGTTTATGGAGCCGTTTAAGCTTTGGATCAGCCTTGAATTCCTCCACCAGCGCGTCGACCTTATCCTTGTACCTGAGGACCGAGGTGTCTTCAGCACCGCCCCGGTTCCAGCGATCCCAGTATTCGGTTCCCAAAGTCTGCGCGGAATGGTTGGCCCGCCCCCGGCTGCGCTTAGCCAGATAGGCTTGCGTTGACCGGACGGCGTAATGGTTGATCTGTGCCACCTCAAACCCGAATGGGGGCGCCACGTGGTTTCCGAACGGCGCAGGCTCTTTCGCGTGGCCGCCCGGTACGGAACGGAAGATACCGGCCTGCAGGTCAGGCTTGGGGTGCGGGTTATGCAGCCCGTAGCGCGTGTAGTATTCCCCCTGCCGGAACATCGACTTGACGAACCGCCGCCCGGCCCCGCCATCTTCGAAATCCATTTCACTGTCGGTGAATTGCCGGGTGATCGGGGAATCCCGCAGCACGTGGCGACCATTGTTCGAAAACAGCTTCCACGGGATGGATATGACATCCACATCCGGCGTAGCTTCGATCAGGTCGTCGACCCTGTTGTTGCCGACGTGAATATTCAAAAACTCGTCTGCATCCCCGACGTAAATCCACTGCGCCTCTTTCACAACGGGAAGACGGCGCGCCTGCCGCAAAGCGGACCGGTGAATTCCCCCGACACCGACCCGGTTCCTGTGAAACTCCACATGCCCCAAATGCTGCAGGCGTCTGAGGATCTGGTTTGTCCCATCCGAACAATCATTGGTGAATACGATGATCTTGTCGAAGCCAAGCACCGTGTGGTGGGCCACCCATTCCAGGATATAGGGCCCTTCGTTCTTCATGGACGTGATCAGGACTTTTTCAGATTTGCCCATCGCCGCTACCCGATACCTTGTGGTCTTATTGCTTGCTGTCGTCCTGCGGAACGATCTTTTCAATCGCGATCTGCGCGCCCGCGATTGCACGGATGCGCAGTTCGCGGGGGTGAAGCCCCAGAAACTCGTTCACCGCACGGATCACGCCATCGCCCCACCAGCCGCGCCGGTGGTAATCGTCAAAGGCCATGATCCCGCCCGGCTTGATCTTGGGAAACAGCGCCGCAAGATCGGCAGATACGCCTTCGTAGGAGTGATCGCCATCCACGTAAGCGAATGAGATACTCTCATCCTCGAACAACTGCAGCGCCGGAACCGAAAAATCGCGGATGATGCCGACTTTGCCCTCATCAATCTCTTTCTCGAAAGATTTGACGACTTTCTGGAAAATCGCCTCCATCTTTTCGTCTTCGGTCCGCCCGACAAACGCGGTTGTGTGCGATTCCTCACCGATATGTTTCCAAGGGTCGATCAGGAAAAGCTGGCTGGGTTCCAGAAGCTTCAGAATGGTCGGCGAGAACTCTCCCTGCCAGACCCCGATCTCAACCGCGACACCGCCTTTGGGCAGGCGCGAGAGAAAGGTCCGACGAATGGCATCTTTCGAGTTCTTCCGCTTGGTCGCCTTCGCCGCCTTTGGCTTCTTCTGGCTTCCGGGCATCGCACCGATGACCTTGGATTCGTCTGACATCTCGACCTCGCTGTGGTGGCGGGCTTTGTTCCAACCCGTTTTGTTGCTTGATGAAGGGCTACCATGCCCAAGACGCAAGAGCCAGAAACTATGTATCTTCAGTGTTAAGTGGAGGTAACTTGTCGATGCCAAGCCACGGTGGCTGCAGGCTGGTGACACGGTACCGGGCCGCGTTGCCCCCCAGAAAACTGTTTATCGCTGCGGACATACCCGAATACGACCCCTTCCCCCTGCGGTAAGAGGTAAACGCGATACTGCCGCCGGGGGCCAGAACACGGTCGATCCGCCGGAGTAGCTGGGTCATGACACGCTCGGCCCGGACACCGCGAATGATGACCACGCCGACGGATTCGTCCTCGAACAGTTTCAGCATCAATGGGGGCAACGCCCGGTAGACCCGCAGCCGCCCGTCAAGGATGGGTTGCCGAAAATACTCGAGAAAAGCGTAGAACGACCGGTCGAGCGCCTGCAATTCGGGGTCTTTGGTGGCATCGGCGCAGTTGAAGCTGTCCCATGACAGTCCCCAGGGGGCAATGACCGTCAGTTGGGACACCGCATCCAGCGCCAGTATTTCATCGACCAGTTCGGGCTCCACATGCCCGATCAGAACCCAGTTCTTCTTGCCGCTGATCGATTTCAGAAAGCTTTGCCGCTGTTCCCTGGTTCTTTCCATCTCTGGCGAAGCTGCGGGCAGAAGCGCGGGGTCTTTCGGGTCAAACGGAAGGGACACCTGTTTGGCATCTATAATACTGTCGTGCAGCGCTGCGGCCTCTTCATACTCCAGAGCAGTTTCCAGGGAATCCAGCCGGACAAACCAAGGAAAATTGTTCGGCTTGGAGTTTTCGATTTTCGACATCTTGCCCAAGCGTGTCCACTTGGCCACCTGAGCAAATGTGACCTCGGGGTCTTTGTAGGTTTCGGGATGAAAGGAAAGGTCCGCCTCTTCCATTACACCTAAATCAAGCGCCTTCACATTCTTACCGCTGCGGAATTTCTTGTTTTTCCTAATGAAACTCTTTGCCACATCCGTCTCTCGGATGGTTGCGATCCGTGTCTTGTGGTGGGCCACGGCCTGATCGTGCAACTCTTTCAAAACGGCATCTGAATACAACTTCTCATAGGCAGTGCGAAGCCGATCAAACTTCGAAAGGATGGATGTTTCCTCAACATCATTGTGGCAGTGCAGATTCCAATAAGCCTGACCAGACGCTTCCATCTTTGGATGAAAAGCCGTGGTGTTCACGTCCCCCCGTAGCCGCTTCATCAGGTAACTCTCGATTGATCTGACAGCATAGTGGTTCATGCGGAACAAGGACTGTCCAAACGCGGCACCCGTGGTTGAATAGGCCCAACCCCGCCTGCGCAACGCTGGCGGCAAGGGGTCGCCATCTCCGTCCACCCAAAAAAACTTTTCGGCTTTGTCGCCAACGGGGCCTCGGGGCCTGTGCGTACTGATCTCACGGTACGCACCAATGTTGCGGAACAACGATTTGAAAGCGCGCAGATTATGCGGGCTTACCGCCCCCAGTGCACCCGCGCGGGTGAACTGCTCGGTCACAAACCGATCTTCGAAATCGACGATGCCATTATGGCCGAATAGCTGCCAAATCGCTGCAAACCCATCCGCATGCGGCATGGCGCGGAACAGGTCATCCAATGTCCCGCCCCCAATACGAATGTCCAAGAACTCATCGACATCGCAGACCAGAATCCATTCAGCCTCTTTGTACCAGGGATGATCCATGGCGTTTGAATAAGCAGACGCCTGTGGACCAAACTTCCAGGGCCCCGGGTTGTCGATATGTTTAAGAAATCCCAGTTCATCGCACCGTTTGAGGACTTTGTCGGTACCGTCCGAGCAATCGTTCGAGCTTACAATGAAATGCGTGAATCCGATGGAGAGGTAATAGGCGATCCACTCGAGAATAAACGGCCCTTCGTCTTTCATCGTGGAAATGACAAGTCTCATCAGATTGCACCTGTAGCCGTTTGCTGCGTTTTTCGCCTGTTTCTTTCAGGTTCGCCGAACGCCCGACTTTGTTATGTGTCCCAACAACGCTTTGCAAGCGACCGCACCGCGACTGACCAGCATCTGCGGCTTCTCGAACCTGACCGACCGCGGCGCGCGAAGAAAGACCAGACAAGACGATTTGCGGCAGGGCATAGCCCGACGGATACACCGCCGTCCTTAACAGGCTGTAACCGGCTAATTCAGTAGTCTTGTTGGAGTGTTTGGTGCGGTCGAGAAGACTCGAACTTCCACGGGTGTTACCCCACAGCGACCTCAACGCTGCGCGTCTACCAATTCCGCCACGACCGCACTGCCATTGGCTTGGTAGAGGCGCGTATAGACGCTGGCGCAGGTGATGTGAAGAGGCAAAAACACAGTGGTTTAAATTCCCGGCCTGCGTTCATATTTTGGGGCATATCCTAGACGCGCTCATCTGACAGGAACAACGAATGCCCACACCTGACCCCCGCCCCGCCATCCAGATCGACATCGTATCCGACGTCGTTTGCCCCTGGTGCATCGTCGGGTTCCGGCAGCTTGATCTGGCCCTGCAGGAACAGGGCCTGCTGGCGCGGCTCAGGTGGCATCCTTTTGAGCTGAACCCGAACATGCCGCCCGAAGGGCAGAACCTGCGTGAGCATATTGCCGAGAAATACGGCTCGACCGCAGCGCAAAGCCAGCAAGCCCGTGACCGGCTGACAGCATTGGGCGCAGAACTGGGGTTTACCTTCAATTTCAATGACGAAAGTCGGATTGTGAACACTTTCGCAGCGCATCAGCTGCTGGATTGGGCGGAAGCGCAAGGTCGGCAGCATCCGCTGAAGCTGGCGCTGTTCGACGCTTATTTCACCGGGCAACAGGATGTCTCGGATCCCGAGGTTCTGCTGACCGCCGTGGAAGCCGCAGGGCTGGACCCGGACGCAGCGCGGGTGGCGTTGGATTCGGGGCAACACGCCGCCCCGGTGCGTGAGAAACAGCAGTTCTGGACCAGCCGGGGGATCTCGGGCGTGCCGTCAATGGTCTTTGCCGGGAAATACCTGCTGACCGGGGCTCAGGGGACCGAGACCTACAGCCAGGTCCTGCAGCGCTGCCAAACCGAGGCCGCCTGACCTCTTTCCCCCGCCTGCCCCGCACGGTATGAGGCCCCCATGGAATGGAAAATCACCGACGGTCTGACCAGCTATGAAGATGCGGTCGCCTTTATGGAGGCGCGCGTCGCCGCAATCGCGGCGGGTGAAGCCGATGAATGCGTCTGGCTGCTGGAACATCCGCCGCTTTATACGGCCGGGACCTCGGCCAAGATCGAAGACCTGACAGACCCCGACCGGTTTCCCGTCTATGAAAGCCAGCGCGGGGGCGAATACACCTATCACGGCCCCGGCCAGCGTGTTGCTTATGTCATGCTGAACCTGAACAAACGCGGGCGCGATGTACGCCGGTTCGTCAAGCAGTTGGAAAACTGGGTCATCGCGGCGCTGGGTGAGTTCAACGTGAATGGTGAAATCCGCGACGGTCGCGTGGGCGTCTGGGTGCGCCGGGACGATAAGCCCAGGACGATCACCGGCAAACCAGCCGAAGACAAGATCGCCGCCATCGGGCTGCGCCTGCGCAAATGGGTCAGCTTTCACGGAATCTCGGTCAATGTGGAACCGGATCTGGACCATTTCACCGGGATCGTCCCCTGCGGGATCAGTGAATACGGCGTGACCTCTCTGGTCGATCTGGGGTTGCCTGTGACCATGGCGGATCTTGACGCCGCCCTGCAGAAAACCTTTGCCGAAGTCTTCGAGCACGCCGAAGCCTGATCCCGACTGACTCGAATCGCATTGAGATATTCAGGGCAACAACAATTCTGCGCGCTGAGATTGTCTGTTTCCCGTCACGGTAACAATTGACCGGCATCCCCGCAGGTTTTCGACCAATTTTAACCAAAACGCGCGTTGGTTGAATACAGAGCGGCGCAAATCTCTTAGTATGAAATTGCCAATCTTGAGTGAGTGGTATGTTAACCGGTGGACCGGGGCCTGCCCCCGAGAAATCCGTATAGTGTTTGGTACGAGTCTGCCGTTCCGACCCAAAATCGGAACGGCAATTCTCATTCCGGGGTCATGCCAAGGCCGCTTTGATCTTTTCGGCATGTTCAGCGATCAGGTCGAAATCCCCCATATTGCCCGGCGGACGCATCGAAACGCCCTCGTGACGTGGCAGAACGTGAAAGTGCAGGTGAAACACCTCTTGCCCGCCGGCGGCTTCGTTAAACTGCTGGATGGTTATGCCATCGGCACCGAACGCCTCTTTCGCGGCTCTTGCCAGTTTCTGGACGGTCGCCATGACGGCGGAAAGCTGTTCGGGCGTCGCGTCCAGCACGTTGCGGCAGGGCGTTTTGGGGATCACCAGCAGATGGCCATCGGTGCGCGGCATGATGTCCATGAAGGCCAGTGTGTCGTCATCCTCGTAGATGCGGGTCGACGGGATTTCTCCGCGCAGGATCTTGGCGAAGATGTTCTCGGGGTCATAGGCGGCCATGTGTGATCTCCGGATTTCGGGCGGTTGTAACAGTTCTGCGGCGGGGCCTTGCGGGGGTCAAGGTGGATGTCGGCATTGCCCCTCTTGAAATCAGGGCCGGAATAGCCAGATAGAACCCGTTCAAGACCCGGAAATCGCGCGGCAGACCTCTGCCCGCGACAATTAATCTTGATCCAGATCAAACTCGACCATTGAAGGTCGCCCCTACGCATTCTAAAACCAGCAGGAATCCCGCGCGCCGGAGAGGTCTGGCTGCGCGGTGTAGTTGCAACAGGAGGCACCTATAATGGCAGACGCAGCCATTCATGGTCACGATCATGAAGACCAGCGCAGCTTTTTCACGCGCTGGTTCATGTCGACCAACCACAAGGACATCGGGATTCTCTACCTGATCTTCTCGGCCATCGCCGGGTTCATCTCGGTGGCGATGACCGTATACATGCGGCTCGAACTGATGCACCCCGGTGTACAGTACATGTGCCTCGAAGGGTTCATGGCCGACCCGTGTACCCCGAACGGTCACCTGTGGAACGTGATGATCACCTACCACGGTGTTCTGATGATGTTCTTCGTGGTCATCCCGGCGCTGTTCGGCGGATTTGGCAACTATTTCATGCCGTTGCAGATCGGCGCGCCGGATATGGCGTTCCCGCGGATGAACAACCTGTCCTTCTGGCTGTATGTGGCCGGTACCTCGCTGGGTGTGGCCTCGCTGCTGTCTCCGGGCGGTAACGATCAGCTCGGCTCGGGCGTTGGCTGGGTTCTCTACCCGCCGCTGTCGACGACCGAGGGCGGCATGTCCATGGACCTTGCGATCTTCGCCGTGCACGTATCGGGCGCCTCCTCGATCCTCGGCGCGATCAACATGATCACCACCTTCCTGAACATGCGTGCCCCGGGCATGACGCTGTTCAAGGTGCCGCTGTTCAGCTGGTCGATCTTCGTCACTTCATGGCTGATTCTTCTGTCCCTGCCGGTTCTGGCGGGCGCGATCACCATGCTGCTGATGGACCGGAACTTCGGTTTCACCTTCTTTGATCCGGCCGGTGGCGGCGATCCGATCCTGTATCAGCACATCCTGTGGTTCTTCGGCCACCCGGAAGTGTACATCGTGATCCTGCCCGGTTTCGGCATCATCAGCCACGTGATCGCCACCTTCTCGCGCAAGCCGATCTTCGGTTACCTGCCGATGGTCTGGGCGATCATCGCGATCGGTGTGCTGGGCTTCGTCGTGTGGGCGCACCACATGTACACCGTTGGCATGTCGCTGCGTCAGCAGGCGTACTTCATGCTGGCCACGATGGTCATTGCGGTTCCAACGGGCGTTAAGGTGTTCTCGTGGATCGCGACCATGTGGGGCGGCTCCATCGAGTTCAAGACGCCGATGCTGTTCGCCTTCGGCTTCCTGTTTCTGTTCACCGTTGGCGGTGTGACCGGTGTGGTTCTGTCGCAGGCGGGTATCGACCGCGCCTATCACGACACCTACTACGTGGTGGCGCACTTCCACTACGTGATGAGCCTGGGTGCCGTATTCGCGATCTTTGCCGGTGTTTACTTCTACTTCTCGAAGATGACGGGTCGCCAGTATTCCGAGTTCTGGGGCAAGGTCCACTTCTGGATGTTCTTCATCGGTGCCAACCTGACCTTCTTCCCGCAGCACTTCCTGGGCCGTCAGGGCATGCCGCGCCGCTATATCGACTACCCCGAGGCGTTCGCTCAGTGGAACTTTGTCTCGTCGATCGGTGCCTTCGTGTCCTTCGCCTCGTTCCTGCTGTTCTTCGGCATTGTGTTCTACGCCCTGTTCCGCGGCGCGAAAGAGACACGTCCGAACCCCTGGAACGAATACGCGGATACGCTGGAATGGACCCTGCCCACCCCGCCGCCTGAACACACGTTCGAGCAGCTGCCCAAGCAGGAAGACTGGGACAAAGGCCACGCGCACTGATCCCACCGGAAATCCCGGAAAACCCCGCCCTAACCGGCGGGGTTTTTCTTTGCCAAAAGCACTGGTTCAGGCGCTGAAAATGCGGGCAAGTCGCCAGAATGCCAAAAATAGTCTATTCTGGTTCGGGCAAACCATCCGGCAATCCGGAGTGTTCAGATGCCCGAAATCGACTTTTGGTATTCCATCGGCAGCACCTACAGCTTCCTGACGATCATGCGGCTGGATGACTGGTGCGCTGAAAACGATGCAACGGTACAGTGGCGACCCTTTAACGTGCGCACCGTGATGTCTGAACAGCAAAACGTGCCCTTTGCAGGCAAACCGGTCAAATCCGCCTACATGTGGCGCGATATCGAGCGTCGCGCTGCCAAATACCACATCCACGCCAAACTGCCCGCGCCCTACCCGATCACCGATCTTGCGCTGGCAAATCAGGTGGCGCTGATGGGCATGCCGGATGGCTGGGGCAAGGCGTTCACGCAGAACCTCTATCGCATCTGGTTTGAAGAGGGCACCGAGGCGGGCAGCGAAAGCGCCCTGTCCGAGGCGTTGCTGCGGTGCCAGCAAGACCCGCGCCTGACCCTGGCCCGGGCCCGTGGTCCTGAAGCCGTCTCTGCGCTGGAGGCTGAGACCGATCAGGCCACAAAACTGGGCGTATTCGGCGCACCCAGCCTTGTCGTGCGCGGAGAGGTTTTCTGGGGCGACGACCGGTTGGACGATGCCCTGTCCTGGGCGCGCGTCGGCCACGTCATCTGATCATTTGCACTTCGACACGCAGGGTCATTGCGCTAGATTTTCGTCATGCCCTATCGATGGAATCAGACCTCGGACACCGAACAGCAGCTACGCCTGTGGCCACACAACTCGCTGCCCAAACGCGGGGCGATGATTGTGATCCTGTCGGTGTTTCTGTTCGGCCTGATCCCCCTGCTGGCGGTGCTGGGATCGGTGATCCTGTGGGGGCTGCTGCCCTTCCTGCTGCTGACGGTTCTGGGCCTGTGGCTGGCCATCCAGACCAACTACCGCGCCCGCAGTGAATTCGAGGTGCTGACGCTCAGCGGCACGCAGGCGCATCTGGTCCACCACACGCCGGGACGGCAGCAACAGGAATGGTCCTGCAACCGCTATTGGGCGCGGCCCGAGATGCACGAAAAAGGCGGACCCGTGCCGCATTACGTCACCCTGATCGGCGACGGGCGCGAGGTCGAGATTGGCGCGTTTCTGTCCGAGGATGAGCGCATCACCCTGTATGACGACCTGGTTCAGAAACTGCACGACCCTGCCGTGCAGTCGCTTTAGCCGTTTGAAGCCGCGCAGAGGTGGTCCTTGACCATCGGCCCGACCTTGCCGAAATCCATCTGGCCGGTATAGCGCGTTTTCAACTCGCCCATGACTTTGCCCATATCGCGGATCGAGCCCGCGCCGGTCGCTGTGATGGCGGTCTGAATCGCCTTGGCGACTTCATCTTCATCCAGTTGCTTGGGCAGGAATTCCTCGATGACTTCAACTTCGCGCAGCTCGCGCTCGGCCAGATCCAGACGCCCGCCCTCTTCATAGGCGCGCGCGCTTTCCTTGCGCTGCTTGGTCATTTTTCCAAGGATTTCAAGAACCTCGGCGTCGCCGCAGCCTTTGACCTCTTCATTGTCCGAGGCGCGCGCGGCGATATCCTTGTCCTTGATCGCCGCATTGATCAGCCGCAGCGTCGACAGGCGCTCGGCCTCTTTGTCTTTCATTGCTTGCTTCAGGGCGGCATTCACCCGTGATCGCATATCCATATGGTCTGTCCATCCCCATGGCAAAGGAACCCCGACCATATCGAAACAAAAAGGCGGGCACAACAGGGGGCGAAAGCCGTTAACCTGTTGAAAAGTAACAATAGCCCAAATTTTGATCAGGCTTGACCCAAGGCCTCAACCCCCTTAGGTATGCGCCGGTTTACCTTGCAGGAGAGTCGCGCCATGGCCCAGAACGCCCCGTCCAAGCCCACCGCATGTCTGGCATTGGCCGATGGAACGCTGTTTTATGGCATTGGCTTCGGCGCAACCGGCCAGACCGTGGCCGAACTGTGCTTCAACACCGCAATGACCGGCTATCAGGAGATCATGACCGATCCCTCCTACGCGGGGCAGATCGTGACCTTTACCTTCCCGCATATCGGCAATGTCGGCGTGAACCCGGAAGACGATGAAACCGGCGACCCCGTGGCCGCGGGCATGGTCGTCAAGTGGGACCCGACCGAGCCTTCGAACTGGCGTTCCGCAGAAGAACTCAAGGGCTGGCTGGCCCGCCGTGGGCGCATCGCCATCGGCGGCGTCGACACCCGCCGTCTGACCCGTGCCATTCGCCAGCAGGGCGCGCCTCATGTCGCGCTGGCGCATGATCCGGAGGGGAACTTCGATATCGCTGCCCTGATCGCCGCCGCTCGTGGCTTTGCCGGGCTGGAAGGCATGGATCTGGCCAAGGATGTCACCTGCGCCCAAAGCTATCGCTGGGACGAAATGCGTTGGGCCTGGCCCGATGGCTACACGCGGCAGGAAGCGTCTGTGCACAAGGTTGTTGCGGTGGATTTCGGGGCCAAGCGCAACATCCTGCGTTGTCTGGCCTCGGCCGGATGTGACGTGACTGTCCTGCCCGCAACCGCGACGGCAGCCGAAGTTCTGGCGCATGAACCCGACGGTGTTTTTCTGTCCAACGGCCCCGGCGATCCGGCTGCGACCGGCGAATACGCGGTGCCGATGATCAAACAGGTTCTGGACACGACCGATCTGCCCGTTTTCGGAATTTGCCTTGGCCATCAGATGCTTGCGCTGGCCCTTGGCGGCCAGACCGTCAAGATGAACCACGGCCACCACGGTGCGAACCACCCCGTCAAGGATATGGAAACCGGCAAGGTCGAAATCACCTCGATGAACCACGGTTTTGCTGTGGATGCCCAGACACTGCCCGATGGCGTGGTTGAAACCCACCGGTCGCTGTTCGACGGGTCAAACTGCGGTATCCGCATGACCGACCGCCCGGTTTATTCGGTGCAGTACCACCCCGAAGCATCGCCAGGCCCGCAGGACAGCTTCTACCTGTTCGAGCGGTTTGCCAGCGCTATGGCCGCGAAAAAGGCACAAGCCTGATCCCTGCCGGGTCGAAGTTAACCCGCTGTTAACCTTGATGGATCAACCCTGACGCCAGATCAGTGCGTCAGGGTTTTCTTTATGGTGGAACTGAATTTACAGAATTTTACCTCCGCCGCGCCGGTGCAGCCGCCGGGACACCGGAAACCGCTTGGAACCTGCCTGCTCGATTCAGGGCTGATTACGCCGGATCAACTGGATCACGCGCTTAAGCTGCAATCTCGGCAAAAAGCACCGCTGGGGGAAATCCTTGTTGGCGAAGGTTGGGTCAGCCGACAGGACGTTCTGAACGCGCTTTCCGAACAGACCGGCTGGCAGGTCGCGGATCTGGAGCAGGTCCCGCCATCGCCCGAACTGTGCGATCTGAGGCCGGTCGGGTTCTGGCTGCAGCATAATGTCATTCCATGGATGCGCGTCGGGCCTCTGGTTCTGATCGCAACCGCCCGGCCCGACAGCTTTTCGACTGTTAAGGCCGAGATGCAGGACTGCGGCTATGTCGTTATTCCGGTTCTGGCCGCGCCAGAGCAGATCGATCGGGCGATTGCGCATCTCTTTTCCCAACCGCTGGCGCAGGCGGCTGAAACACGCGTGGACGAGGCGCAAAGCTGCCGCACATGGTCTGCACGTTCACGCGTCGGGCCTGTGCTGGGCTTGATCGGGCTGTTGGCACTTTTTTCAGCGGCACCTAAGCTTGGATTGACCCTGCTTGTATTTGTGGCCGTCACCACGCTGATCCTCTTTGTTTCTTTGCGCGTCTCCGGCGCATTTGCTTTTTTGTTTTCCAAAAGGCCGGAAAACACCGCCCCCCTCCCACTGCAGCAGCCCCGCGTCTCGATCATGGTGCCGCTTTACAAGGAACGAGAGATCGCAGGCGCCCTGATCCGACGGCTTCAGCGACTCACATATCCCAAAGCCCTGCTCGACGTCATCCTTGTGCTCGAGAAGGAAGACCAGGTCACCCGTGCCGCACTGGCCAACGTCGACCTGCCCAGTTGGATTCGCACGGTCGAGGTGCCGGAACTGAACGGGCTGACCACCAAGCCCCGCGCGATGAACTATGCGCTGGATTTCTGCCGGGGGGATATTCTGGGCGTCTGGGATGCCGAAGATGCCCCGCAACCGGACCAGATCGAACGCGTAGTGCAACACTTCGTGCAGGCCCCGCCTGAGGTCGTCTGCCTGCAAGGTGTACTGGATTATTACAACCCCCGCACCAACTGGCGGTCCCGCTGCTTCACCATCGAATACAACAGCTGGTTCCGTATCATCCTGCCGGGCATCGCCCGTCTGGGTCTTGTCGTCCCCTTGGGCGGGACCACGTTCTTCTTCCGCCGCGACAAGCTGCTGAAGCTTGGCGGCTGGGACGCGCATAACGTCACCGAGGACGCGGATCTGGGCGTGCGCCTCAGCCGCGCGGGATACCGGACCGAGATGGTCGGGACCGCAACCTATGAAGAGGCAAATTTCCGCGCCTGGCCCTGGGTCAAGCAACGCTCGCGCTGGCTCAAGGGGTTCATGGTCACCTATCTGGTTCACATGCGCGATCCTGCGCGGCTGTGCAGGGACCTTGGCTGGTGGAAATTCCTCGGGGTGCAGGCGTTTTTTCTGGGCACAATTGGCCAGTTTCTGCTGGCCCCGGTGCTCTGGATGTTCTGGCTGACCGCACTGGGGCTGCACAACCCTTTGCTGCAGGTCATCTCGCCCCAGATGCAAACCAGCCTCATCTGGCTTTTTCTGGGGGCTGAGGGGCTGAACGCCGCAATCGGCGTTTTGGCCGTATCCGCGCGCGAGCGGCGCTTTCTGCTGCCATGGGTCCCGACGATGTTCCTGTATTATCCTCTTGGCGTGGTCGCGGCCTACAAGGCGCTGTGGGAACTGGCGGTCAAACCGTTCTTCTGGGACAAGACCCAACATGGACAGGCTGGCGAGGACCAGCCAACCCATTGACCCCTAGCCTTCGCGCCGGACAGCATCCTGTTTCAGACGGGTCATGAACGCGATCGAAATATGGTCTTTCAACGCGCGCGCCGCCCCTTCTTCGTCGCGGGCGGCGATGGCTTCGACAATGCCCTTATGCTCGCTTTGCGCAATCTCTCCGCGCCCCTGCACGGCCAGCGAGGTCGTTGCCATCAGCGCCATCGTGCGGTGCACAAGGTCAAGCTGCTGCACCAGATAGCGATTGTGCGAGGCCAGATGGATCTGTTCGTGAAACCGCCGGTTGGCCCGCGACAAAGCCGACGGATCGTCGACCAGCGCGTCATCGGCGGCGACCATGTCCTGCAGCACCTTGATTTCTTCCTCGGTGGCGTGTTTTGCGGCCAGACTTGCGGCCAGCCCCTCAAGCTCGCGCCGCACGACATAAAGTTCAGCCATCTGATTGTGATCCAGGGACGCCACGATCAGCGACCGCCCGTCCCGTTCCAGCAAGGACTGCGTTTCCAGCCGCTGCAGCGCTTCGCGGATCGGAGTCCGGGATACGCCAAACCGCTCGGCCAGCTCGCTTTCGACCAGACGATCACCGGGTTTGTAGACGCCCACATCGATGGCTTCGAGTATCAGGCTATAGGCGTCCTTGTTGGACTGTCGGGATTGGGGCATGGGGTTATTATGTCTCCTGGTTCGGACATGTCTATCCGTGGCGAGGGGCTGCAATCAAGTGCGGCATTGAAAACCGGTCCGCCGCGTCCTAAACCCGGATCATGGTCAAACCCGCCTTCAGCCACGTCACCCAATGGGTGTTCGATCTGGACAACACGCTCTACCCGCCCCACATGCGCCTGTTCGATCAGATCGAGGTGCTGATGACGGATTACGTGGTTCAGGCCATCGGCGTCGACCGGGCCGAGGCCGACCGGCTGCGTTCCCACTATTGGCGCGAATATGGCACCACGCTGGCCGGCCTGATGGCCGAGCATGATCTGGACCCCGACCCCTATCTGCACGCCGTGCATCAGGTGGACATGAGCCACATGGACCCCGACGCCGAACTGGCCGATCACATCCGGTCCCTGCCCGGTCGCCGGATCGTCTATACCAACGGCAGCGCGCCCTATGCTGAACGGGTGCTCGAGGCGCGCGGATTGTCGGGCCTGTTCGACGCGATCTACGGCATCGAGCACGCCGGATACCGCCCCAAACCAACCAAAGCCGCGTTCGAGGCGATCTTTGCCAAAGACGGCATCCAGGCCAAAACCGCCGCCATGTTCGAGGATGACCCCCGCAATCTGGCCGCCCCGCACGAAATGGGCATGCGCACGGTGCATGTCGCGCCCGAGCCGCATCAGGCCGATCATATTCACCACCACACCGACGATCTGACCGCCTTTCTGTCCCGCCTGCGATAGGCTGTCGCACTGCGACCTTCTGAACATTTTGCGCGTGCAGCATGCGCCCTATATCGCCTGTTGCGACGAACAGAACGGAGACCCCCATGACCGCGATCGAAAGCCTTCGGCACCCGCCGATGTGGCAACGCCTGCTATTTGCAATCCCCCTGTTTGGCTGGATGGCCCGCGATGTGGCCGATGGCGAGCCCGAGGATCTGGGCTATACCGCCCTTGCGATTTTCAGCATGTGGGGCTGTTCCGCCCTGTTGTTCGGCCTGCCGGGTCTTTACATTCCCGCCCTGATGATGGTGCCGGTGATGTTCCTGATCCTCATCCTGATCTCGCGCGGCTGAGACACGGGACAGGATGTCACTTGGCACGTCGTGCGTAACCGCATTAGGGTCCGCCCAAAACGATGGGAAACGCCATGACTGACAGCTGCGACATCCTGATTTCCGGCGGCGGAATCGCCGGCCTGACCGCTGCGGCGGTGTTCGGAGCAGCCGGGTTCGACGTTGTGTGCGTCGACACGACCCTGCCGATCACCGAACGTGACGTCGATGGGTCCGACCTGCGGACCACGGCGTTTCTGCAGCCTGCGCATGGATTGCTGGAACAATGCGGGCTTTGGGACCGGCTGGACGCCCACGCAGCCCCGCTGCAAATCATGCGCATCGTGGATGCCGGTGGCGACGTGCCGGAACCCCGCGTCGTGCGCGATTTCAACGCATCGGACATCTCGGACCAGCCCTTTGGCTGGAACCTGCCCAACTGGCTGCTGCGGCGCGAGATGGTGGCGCGGCTGGCCGAACTGCCCAATGTCGATTTCCGCCCCGGCACCGGTACGGTCAGCCTGTTCACCCGCACCGCCGAAGCGCGCGTGGGCCTGAGCGATGGCAGCCGCATCCGCTGCAAGCTGGTGGTGGCCGCCGACGGGCGCAACTCACCAATGCGCGAGGCCGCCGGGATCAACGTGCACACGACCCGCTATGGGCAGAAGGCGCTGGCCTTTGCGGTGACGCATCCTATCGCGCATGAAAACGTCTCGACCGAGATTCACCGGTCAGGCGGCCCTTTCACGCTAGTCCCTCTGCCCGACTGGCAGGGCCAGCCATCTTCGGCCATCGTCTGGATGGAACGCGGCCCCCGCGCGGTTGAACTGCTGAAATTGGAACCCGAGGCTTTCGAGGCCGCGATGACCGAACGGTCCTGCGCCTTGTTCGGGCCGCTGAAACTGGCCTCGCGCCGCACGATCTGGCCGATCATCAGCCAGTCGGCAGAACGCTTGTCCGGCGAGCGTATTGCCCTGATGGCCGAGGCCGCGCATGTGGTGCCGCCCATCGGTGCGCAGGGGCTGAACATGTCCCTGGGCGATCTGCGCTGCCTGCTGGATTTGGCACAGGCCCGGCCCGAGGGGTTGGGCGATGCGCAGATGCTGGATGCCTATCACAAGGCCCGCCATACCGAGATCGAGTTGCGAGTCAAAGGGATCGACCTGTTGAACCGCGCCTCGATGATCGAAGCGCGCCCATTGCGCGACGCGCGAGCGATGGGGCTGAATGCACTCTATTCCCTGCCGCCCGTGCGCAAGACGCTGATGCAGATGGGTCTCGGCGTGCGCTGAGGCCCGCCGGTTACAAAACCTGATCCAGCACGCGCTTGAGCCGCCCAATCGTGCCGTCCACGTCGTACAGCTTGTCCAACCCGAACAGGCCCAGACGGAATGTGCTGAACCCCTCGGGCTCGTCACATTGCAGGGGCACACCAGCCGCGATCTGCATGCCCAAGGCGGCGAATTTCTTGCCGTTCTGCACTTCGGGGTCCGAGGTATAGCTGACCACCACCCCCGGTGCGCCGAATCCATCCGCCGCGACCGAGACGACCCCCTTGTCCTTCAACATCGCACGAACCCCGTTACCGAGCGCCCATTGCGCCTCGCGCAACTTCTCGAACCCGTATTCCTGCGTTTCAGCCATCGTATCGCGGAATGCCCGCAACGCGTCCGTCGGCATCGTGGCGTGATAGGCATGGCCGCCGTTCTCATAGGCCTGCATGATCTGCCGCCACTTCTTCAGGTCGATGGCGAAGCTGTCGGATGTTGTCTGCTCCAACCGCGCCTCGGCGTTTTCGGACAGCATGACCAGACCGGCACAGGGCGATGCGCTCCAGCCTTTCTGCGGGGCCGAGATCAGCACATCGACGCCGATTGCCTTCATGTCGATCCAGACACAGCCCGAGGCGATGCAATCCAACACCATCAGCGCTCCGACCTCATGCGCAGCCGCGGCCATGGCCTTGATGTAATCATCCGGCAGAATAACACCCGCCGAGGTTTCCACATGCGGGGCAAAGACCACATCCGGGCGTTGGTCGCGAATGGTTGCAACAACCTCTTCAATCGGCGCAGGGGCAAAAGGCGACGGGCTGGAATTGCCGGTTTCGCGGGCTTTCAGAACGGTGGCCGATGCGGTCAGCGCGCCGTTTTCGATGATCTGGCTCCAGCGATAGGAAAACCACCCGTTGCGCACGACCAGAACATTGGCGTCGCGCGCAAACTGCCGGGCGACAGCCTCCATCCCATAGGTGCCGCCGCCGGGAATGATGGCAACCCCATCGGCATTATAGACCTGCCGCAACATGCCCGAGATGTCGCGCATCACCTGCTGAAAGCTAGCAGACATATGGTTAAGCGAGCGATCCGTGAACACGACCGAGAATTCTTCAAGGCCGTTTGGGTCGATGGAATCCAGCAAAGCGGGCATGGTCTGTCCTTTCGATCTGTTTCCCGGAGTCTTGGCCTCTTCGCGCGGATTGGTAAAGTATGAAATTTCAGGTTGAGTTGACCTCGCGGCAACTCACGTATTTGACATAATTTCGCCCCACATACCGCTGAAAACACAAGATATGACGCCATATAGTGTCATACCTCTTTATACTTTGACGTGCTTCTGCACAGATAAGCACACTTTTTACATGAAAGGGCTTTTGTACCCGTGACTGCGCAAAAGCGGATCAGTTTCCAGTATGTTCGTGACGAAGTTAAACGAAGAATTGAAAGCCGGGTTTGGCCACAAGGCTCGTTATTACCCACCGAGACACAGCTAGCCGAAGAATTCAATTGCGCACGCGCAACGGTGAACCGCGCCCTGCGGGAACTGGCCGAGCAAGGCTTTGTCGAGCGTAAACGCAAAAGCGGCACGCGGGTCAAAAAAGAGCCCAGCAAACACGCGAAGCTGGAATTCTCGCTGACCCGCCAGATGGTCGAGAGCCAAAATGCCACTTATCGCTATGCGCTGGTGGAACGTCAGGTGGTCACAAGCCCCGGCTGGCTGGCCTCGCAACTTGGCGTGTCGCCCGATGCGCGGGTGCTGCATGTGGTCTGCATGCATTACGCCGATAACCGCCCCTTTCTGCTCGAGGAACGTTGGGTCAACATCCAGGCTGTCCCCGATGTGGAACAGGCCGATCTCAGCGAAAGCGGGCCGCATGAATGGCTGTTGAATGCCGCCCCCTTTTCGGATGCCGAGATCGCGTTCTGCGCCATTTCCGCCGATGGCCGCATTGCCGAGTTCATGGGAACCACGACCGGAGCGTCCATGATTCAGCTGGAACGGACCACGTGGAAAGAAAGCGTGCCGATCACCTTCGCCCGCATGACCCATCATCCGGGCTATTGCATCCGGACCAGATACTGAGGTCGATCAGCCGATTGGTCCCGGCAGGCGCTCTTCGCTCAGCAAAACATTTGCCTCTACGTCGCCGGCCCCCGGCAGCGTCATGATTCTTCGCCTCAGCACCCGTTCGAAATCTGACAGGTCCCGCGCAACGACCCGCAGGCGGTAGTCGTAAAGCCCCAGCACATGCTCAACCGTCTGAACCTCGGGGATGGCGCTGACGGCGCGTTCGAAATCTTCCAGACTGACTTGCCCCTTGCGCGCCAGTTTGACGCCCAGAAACACGGTCACGCCAAACCCCAGCGCCTCGGCGTTCAGCCGCAGACGCCGCCCTTTGATCACGCCCGTCTCCTCCAGCCTGCGAATCCGCCGCCATGTCGCAGGTTGCGACAAGCCCAGTTTGCGCCCCAGCGCCCCCGCGCTTTGCGTGGCATCCTGAACGAGCGACCGCAGAATCTGGCGATCCGTTTCATCCAGTTCGATCATATCGGCAGCGCCTCATCCTGTTTGACATGCGCGATATGCATCAGTGCCTCGATGTCGGCGATATGCGGCAGGGTCAGAATCCTGTCGCGGTAGACCTGCTGATAATGGCTCATACCTTTTGCCAGGACGGACAGGCGCACATCCACCCGGCCAAGAAAAGTCTGAATCTCGATCACTTCGGGCACCTCACGCGCGGCGGCCGTGAAATCGTCAAAGGCGCGCGCATAGGTCTTGTCCAGCGTCACCCGCAGCGAGACCTCGACGGCATAGCCCATCGCGGCCCAGTCGATGACGACCTCTTGCCCCGCAATGACGCCAGCGGCCTGCATCTTTTCGACGCGGCGCCAGCAGACCCCCTGGCTGACCCGGCAGCGCTCGGCCAGTTCGGCTATCGTCAGGCTGGGTTCGGCCTGGAATTGGCGCAGAATACGCCGGTCCGTGTCGTCAAGCATGATTTTTTCGTCTTCTCGTTATTCGAAGAATTATTCTTCATCTTTTTTCCAAAAACTCAATCCCAACCCTATCGCCAATACCCAAACCTCGGGATAGAACCGCTGCAATCAAAACCGAAAGGACCGACAACATGCGCGTCTATTACGATCGCGATTGCGACATCAACCTGATCAAAGACAAAAAAGTGGCCATCCTGGGCTACGGCAGCCAGGGCCACGCCCACGCGCTGAACCTGCGCGACTCGGGTGCGAAGAACCTTGTCGTCGCGCTGCGCGAAGGCTCGGCTTCTGCCAAGAAAGCCGAAGCCGAAGGTCTGCAGGTCATGGGCATCGCCGAAGCCGCCGCATGGTGCGACCTGATCATGTTCACCATGCCCGATGAACTGCAGGCCGAAACCTATAAGAAATACGTCCACGACAACATCAAGCCGGGCGCGGCCATCGCGTTTGCCCACGGCCTGAACGTGCATTTCGGCCTGATCGAGCCAAAAGAAGGCGTCGATGTCATCATGATGGCTCCCAAAGGCCCCGGCCACACCGTTCGCGGCGAATACACCAAAGGCGGCGGCGTGCCCTGCCTGGTGGCCGTCGACAAGGACGAAACCGGCAAGGCGCTTGAGATTGGCCTGTCCTATTGCTCTGCCATCGGTGGCGGCCGTTCGGGCATCATCGAAACCAACTTCCGCGAGGAATGCGAAACCGACCTGTTCGGCGAGCAGGCCGTTCTGTGCGGCGGTCTGGTCGAACTGATCCGCTGCGGTTTCGAAACTCTGGTCGAGGCCGGTTACGCGCCCGAGATGGCGTATTTCGAGTGTCTGCACGAAGTGAAGCTGATCGTCGACCTGATCTATGAAGGCGGCATCGCCAACATGGATTACTCGATCTCGAACACGGCTGAGTACGGCCAGTACGTCACCGGCCCGCGCATCCTGAAATATGACGAGACCAAAGCGCGTATGAAAGAGGTTCTGAACGATATCCAGCAGGGTAAATTCGTTCGTGACTTCATGCTTGAAAACGCCGTGGGCCAGCCGACCATCAAAGCGTCGCGCCGCGCCAATGACGAGCACATGATCGAGGAAACAGGTGCCAAGTTGCGCGCCATGATGCCCTGGATCTCGGCCGGCAAGATGGTCGACAAAGAAAAGAACTGAGTTCGGCGAATGCCAAAGAAAGGGCGGCCGACGCGGTCGCCCTTTTTCGTTTGCACCCGGCTTGCTACCGGCCCATAACCCGCTGGCGGGATCGACCATTCCCACCAACCCACAGGACGCACAATGGTTCAGCAACCGACAAAACAGGATTGGGGCGGTGTTTTCACGCTGGGCCTGATTTGGGGTGCCACGTTCATGGTCGTCGCAATGGCACTGGAAGGTTATGGCCCGATAACCGTGGCAACCTCGCGGACAACGCTGGGGGCCGTGACCCTGTTGGCGCTGATGTGGGCGACGGGTCGCAAATTGCCGGTTCTGACGCCTGCCTTGGGCACATCGGTTGTCCTGATCGGCGTTCTGTCCACCGCCGTACCCTTCATGCTGCTCAGTTGGGGCCAGCAATTCGTACCTTCCGCCTTTGCCGGATTGTCCATGGCTGCAATTCCCCTGATGGTGCTGCCGCTGGCGCATTTCTTCTCGGACGAGCCACTGAACCTGCGCCGTCTTCTTGGTGTGTGCCTTGGGTTTTCAGGAGCGCTGGTTCTGATCGGACCCGGCCTTGCCCAATTGGGACAGGGGGCCGAGCCGCTGGCGCAACTGGCCTGCATCACGGCGGCGTTGTGCTACGCCAGCTCTTCGGTCATGACCCGGCGCTGCCCGCCGGTGGACCCTTTGGTGCTGGCGGCTTTGACGCTTGTGGTCGGTGCGGTGATCCTGCTTCCGATTATGCTGATGACCGAGGGACTGCCAACGTGGCAGGGCCCCCGCCCCACGATTGCATTGATTGTTCTGGGATTGTTACCAACCGCCTTTGCCACCTTGTTGCGCGTGTCGGTCACCCGCAGCGCCGGATCGGTATTCCTGACGCTGGTGAACTATCAGGTCCCAATCTGGTCGATGATCTTCGGCGCATGGATCCTGTCCGAGGCCCTGCCCCTGCGTTTTTACATCGCCCTCGCCTTGATCCTGACCGGCATGGCCATCAGCCAGTGGTTCAGCCTGCGCAAGGCCCTGTTCGGCAGTTAACCTGCGGCGGCTTCGACCTCGGCCACGATGCTGTCGACGACCTGCGCCAGCAACCCGTCATCTTCGCATTCCGCCATCACGCGGATCAGCGGCTCGGTTCCGGATTTACGGATCAGCAACCGGCCCTGCCCGTTCAGGCGCGCTTCGGCCTCGGCAATGGCGGCCTGCACGCTTTTGCTTTCCAGCGGAAGCTGCCCGGCGCTGAAGCGCACGTTCTTCAGCAGCTGCGGCACGGTCTCGAATTGCATGGACAGTTCTGACGCCTTGCGTTCGGACAGGACCATCTCGGCCAGGAAATGCAGCCCGGCCATAAGCCCGTCCCCGGTTGTCGCGTAGTCGCTCATCACGATGTGACCGGATTGTTCGCCGCCAAGGTTGAACCCGCCTTCGCGCATCCGCTCGACGACATAGCGGTCTCCGACGGCGGTGCGTTCCAACTGCAACCCGCGCGCGCCAAGGTGCCGTTCCAGCCCGAGATTGGACATGACCGTTGCAACAAGTGCCCCGCCCTTAAGCTGGCCCGATCTTGCCCAGGCGGTCGCCAGCAAGGCCATCAACTGATCGCCGTCAGCCACCTGCCCGGTCTCGTCAATCACGACCACCCGGTCTGCGTCACCGTCGAGGCAGATGCCAACATCCGCACCATGCGCAACCACGGTTTCGGCAGCCATCCGGGGTTTAGTCGACCCGCAATTCTGGTTGATATTCTTACCGTTAGGCGCAACGCCAACGGGAATGACCTCGGCACCCAATTCCCACAGAACCTCGGGCGCGGTGCGGTGCGCCGCGCCGTTGGCGCAATCGATCACCACCTTGAGACCGTCCAGCCGCAACTCGCGCGGCAGCGAGGATTTGACCCGCTCGCCATACCGGAACCGCGCATCATCGACACGGCGCGCGCGTCCTATGTTTTGCGCCTGAGCGGGCTTGACCCCCTCTTCAATCAGCTTTTCGATCTCGGCCTCGGCCTGATCCGACAGTTTGAACCCATCGGGTCCAAAGAACTTGATCCCGTTATCTTCGGCCGGATTGTGACTGGCCGAGATCATCACGCCAAGGTCCGCCCGCATCGACCGAGTCATAAGCCCAACCGCCGGGGTCGGCACCGGCCCCAGCAACAACACATTCATCCCGGTCGAGGTCAGCCCCGCCGTCAGAGCGTTCTCAAGCATATACCCGGACAGGCGCGTGTCCTTGCCGATCACCACACGGTGCACGCCGGTCGCGTCGCGGCGGAAATACCGCCCCACGGCAGCGCCGATGCGCAGAGCCATCTCGGCGGTCATCGGATGCGTGTTGGCCGTGCCCCGCACCCCGTCGGTTCCGAACAGCTTGCGCATATCTTTCACTCCGTGAAAATTTCTTGCGACCGGATTACCGGACAGCGGCCCACAGACGCAAGGCCTGAGCGGTCTCGGCAACGTCATGGACCCGGATGATCTGCACGCCCTGAGACAATCCGGCCAGCGCAACGGCGATTGATCCCGGCGCGCGGGCCGTCTTGCGCGGCTCCTGCCCGATCTGGCCGATGAACCCCTTGCGCGACACGCCCAACAGGATCGGGCAGCCGAGGCCGTGAAACAGGCTGAGGTTACGCAGCAGGGTCAGGTTATGCGCCTCGGTCTTGCCAAAGCCGACGCCCGGATCAACCACGATCTGGTCTCGCTTCAGGCCCAGAGCTTCAAGGTGGGCGATCTGCGCTTCCAGAAAGTCGTATACATCCAGCAGAACGTCATCATATTGCGGGTTGTCCTGCATCGTGGCCGGATCGCCCTGCATATGCATCACACAGACCGGCACGCCGATCTGCGCGCAGTACGGTGCAAGGTCCGGATCGAAGGTGAATCCCGAGACGTCGTTCACCAGACCGGCCCCTGCCTCGACCGCCGCTTGGGCAACGCTGGCCTTGCGCGTGTCGATTGAGATCAGCGCGTCAGTTTCCGCCCGGATCGCCTGAATCAGCGGCTGGGTGCGGGCGATTTCTTCGCCTTCGGGGACAAAATCCGCTCCGGGCCGGGTGGATTCCCCGCCGATATCCAGAATGCTGGCCCCATGCGCGACCATGTCTGATGCTGCAGCACAGGCGTTTTCGACCGAGTTATGCAGACCGCCATCCGAAAAACTGTCCGGTGTCGCGTTAAGTATCCCCATGATCCGAGGCCGCGCCATGTCCAGCCCCGCGATGGGACTGCGCGGTCGGGTCAGACGGTCCAGGTTGGCCGCAGGAATGTCGGCAACCGCCACTATTTCGGGACCATCGCTTCGCGTCAGGGCCTCGGCATGCGTAAACCACAGGTCTTGCCCGGCCAGCGAGACGGCCCCCGCAGGGCGGGTCGGCCCGTGTTGAACCAAAGGTCGAAAATAAACGCTCACAATTGCGCCTGATCGACTGAAACCGCGCGCAGTGGTGTCTTGGGGGCCTGCGGCAACTCTCCGCCGATGACCAGCATCTCGCTGGCTTCAAAGGTCGCCGCGAACCACGCCGCAAGCGCCACCGCGTCCGATGGCGCGGCCGAGGGGCCGTCTACCGCGTCCAGAACGATCTTGGACGGGGCCCAGACGCAGATCTGGCCGTTCTTCATCGCCCAGTCCAACTCGGTCCGGGTCGAGACCACGACGCAGCGATGATCCCGCGCGGCCAGAACCCAGGCATTCTGTTCGATGGCCAGCAGATCGATCCGGCGCTGGGTCATGGCGTGACCGGTCTGGGACACAGACAGATCAGACGCGCCGACACACAGAATCAAAGGGCGCTGCCGGTTTTCCAGCTGATCAATCCAGCCGGTCAGATTGTCCGAGGCTATCGCTTCGTTCGACAGGTAGACCAGCCGGGGATGCGGACGTTCCTCTTCTACAATGCCATGGTTATGCGTATTTCGCCCACGGACGATTTCAACACCCAGCGCGCCCGGACCCCGATCCAGTTTTTCAATTCGAACAAAGGCCCTTACGGCCTGTGGCTCAAGCAAAATCCGCTCAGCTACACGTTCTGCCAACGTCTCGAGCAGGTTCAGGCGTTCGGCGGCAAGCTCATATGCAATCGCCTCGGTGACGCGGTCATAGGACAGGATGCGATCCACGTCGTCCTCGATCCGGTCGGTCAGCGGACGCACTTCGACCACGATGTTAAAGCAGACCCGCTGCGTCGTTCCCCGCTCGGCCTGAAACGCGCCGATTTCAACCTCGACGATATGATCCCGCAGCGAAATACGATCCAATGGACCTTGCGGCGATGTCGCCTCTGACCGTTCGGACGGGTGCGCAAAGGCAAGGCGGATTTCAGAACTCATGGGTCAGGCCTTTTCGGGCTTGTTGAAAAGTGCGCCTACTTTAGGCGTGTCGAGCGCCTATAGCATTCTAACATGCGCCATTCCAACCGCCGAATGCGGCGTCAGGTTACGCGAAACCAACTCATCATGCCCGATGCGGCATGCCCCAGCATATGGCAATGCAACAGCCAGTTGCCCGGGTTGTCGGCCACCAGCGCGATTTGCCGCGTCTGGCCGCGCTCGACAAGAACTGTATCGCGCCACGGCCCCAGAGAGCCATCTTCAAGGATCAGCCGGAAGTGGTGACCATGCAGGTGCATCGCATGCGGGAACGCAGTTTCGTTGACGAACGCGATCCGGTGCTGACTGCCATGCGCTGCATCCAGAAACGGGTCTTGCGGGCGTTCGGCGTATCCGTTCAAGGCCCAGAAACGGCCCAGCTGCGCAAGTTCTCGCCCGGACAGTTCAGTGTCACCGAGCCGAGCGCTTTCCAGCCAGCGCATCGCGCCCCCTTGCAGAACCATCCGGTGCAGGGGTGTGGACTGGATATCCTTGATGTCCGGCAATGGATTGGGCGGCAAAGCCGATATGCCCGCGCGGCGCGCCCGCGACGCTTCGCCGGTTACGTCAAATCTCGCCAGACCAAAGGCGCCATCCCGTTCCGCGCTTAGCAGACTGGCGGTATCGCCGGAAAAACCGGTCACATCGACAATCAGGTCCGCGCGCTGTGCCGGTGCCAGGGGGAAGGTTTCCGGGATCGCCAGAGGCGTTTCCAAAGGCATGCCATCCAGCGCGACAATCCACCCCTCCAACCCGTCCAAACCCAGATCGTAAATCCGGGCATTGGACGCGTTGATCAGGCGCAGTCTGAGACGCTCGTTGCCTTTCACGGCAAGCACGGGATCAAACGTGCCGTTGACCGTCACGATATTGCCAAGGCGTCCGGCGTGGCTGAGATCGTGCCCGTTGTCAAAATCTTCGGTGATCTGCGCGGTTTCGGGGTCCAGCCGCCAGTCGTCCAGCATCAGCACCAGATCCTGATCGATGTCGGGCTGGGTCGCCTCTTCCACGATCAGCGGCCCGTAAAGCCCGCGCGCCACCTGCTCGACCGACTGGTTATGCGCGTGATACCAGTAGGTTCCGGCATCGGGGGCGACAAAGTCATAGTCAAAGCTGTCCCCCGGCAGCACGGCGTCCTGCGTCAGCCCCGGAACCCCATCCATCGCATTGTCGATGCGAATGCCATGCCAGTGAACCGAAGTGGCCTGCGGCAGGTTGTTGACCAACCGCCGTACAAGACGGTCGCCTTGCCTGACCCGCAGCGGCACGCCCGGTACCGAACCACCATAACTCCAAAGTTTCGTTTCGGGATAACCCTCGGGCGCAAGGCGCTGCGCCGCCTCTTGGGCCTTAAGGGCCGGATAATCCGCTTTGGACACGCGTGGCAAAAGCGCCAGGGCGGCTGCGGATTGAAGCATTTGTCGACGGTTGAAATACATTGGGGGCCTCCTGGCCCCCAATATAGCCTGCATGAAATCCCGCGCCATCAGCCTTCCAGCGCGGGTGCGTCAATCAGTTGCTCGCCGTCCGATAGTTGTGACGGTAGAAAATATGCACGCCGATCTTTGCGGTCTGCTTGTAAACGCGCGCCCAGGACGGACGAACCGCCGTGGTGTGATAGTGGGTCGCCCCTTCGGTCAGTTTGTCGGCGGTGCCGTCTATTGCGGCACGCGCCACTTTCGAAACCCGCTCGTAGGCTTTCTTTTCGTGGATCACTTCCTTGCGGCCATCGCAGGTATACGTGAACTGGCACTGGTATTTCTTACCGGTTCCCTGACGGATCACGCCGCACAGCGAATTCGGAAAGCGACCGCTTTCGACCCGGTTCAGGATAACTTCGGCCACCGCAAACTGACCGCGGACGCTTTCGCCCCGCGCTTCAAAGTACAGGGCCTCGGCCAGACATTTCCAGTTTTCGTCGCCCGACGGCGCTGGCTGCTGGTCAAGCCAGTCCTTGGAATAGGACACTTCGACCGGCTCTGCCGCGCGACGCGGCTGGAACAGTTTCAGATAGTCCCGAAAGCTTTGCCCCGGCAATTCGTTGCGGGCCACAAGCTCTTGCTTGGATTTGGTGGTGGCTTCCTTCTCGGCGAAGGACGCACTCGGCAGCACGGTTGCTGCCAGCACGGCAACAGCCATTATATAACGTAGCATCAGATAACCTCGCACAGGCACTTCACGCGCCATACCCTCCCCCGGCGGGCGCGACGAGGCGTTTAACCCAGACAGACGCAAACGTCCAGAACTACGAAAAAAGCAAGTGGAAAATCGCCCGTGGGAAGATTTAATTTCACCACAAGGTCGCCTGAAACCCACTAATCCTTGGGGAAATACCGGGTGTCAACCCCCAAGTCTGGACGAAATTGCCAGTTGAGCGGAAGCCAGCCGAGCGACAGGTACCCGGAAGGGTGAGCATGACACATAGTCAAAGCCCAGATCGCGGCAAATGGCGATTGATTCGGGGTTCCCGCCATGTTCGCCGCAGACCGAAAGGGTCACGTCAGCCTTCGCGGCGCGCCCGCGTTCGGCGCCAAGTTTCAGCAACTCCCCCACTCCGTCAGGGTCCAGAACGTGAAACGGGTCCTCGGTAAAGACCCCCTGACGAACGTAAGCCGACATGAACCGCCCCGCATCGTCGCGCGACAGACCATAGGTCATCTGGGTCAGGTCGTTGGTCCCAAAGCTGAGAAACGAGGTGTTGGGCGCAATCTCTTCCGCACGCAGGCAGGCGCGCGGCGTTTCGACCATCACACCCAGCCGGTATTCGAACTCCTGCCCCTGCTCGGCCGCGACGGCTGCGGCAACCGAGTCGATGCGGGATTTGACCAGTTCCACCTCGCGCTTGGCCGAGACCAGAGGGATCATGACCTCGGGCACAACAGGCGCGCCATTCTTGCTGGCCTCAAGCGTCGCCTCGAAGATCGCACGCGCCTGCATGTCATAGATCTCGGGCACCGTGACCCCCAACCGAACGCCGCGCAGGCCCAGCATCGGGTTGTATTCCGTCATCGCAGCGACTCGGCGCTCCACATCCGACACCGGCAGGTCCAGCGCCTCGGCCAGTTCGCGCTGACCGCTTCGGGTGGTCGGCAGGAACTCGTGCAGCGGTGGGTCAAACAGGCGGATACAGACCGGCTGCCCTTCCATGATCCGGAACAATTGCACGAAATCCTCGCGCTGCATTGGCAGCAGACGTTCCAGCACCGCCGCGCGGCCTGATGGGGTTTGGGCGAAAATCATCTCGCGCATGACGATCAGCCGACCCGGATCAAAGAACATATGTTCCGTCCGGCACAGGCCGATGCCTTGCGCCTCGAAGTTTCGGGCGGTCTGCGCATCGGCGGGCGTATCGGCATTGGCGCGGATTTCGATGTCACGCTCGGCATCGGCCCAAGCCATCAGCGTCTGAAAGCAATCGTCCAGCGCCGCCTCCAGCATCGCCGGCTGCCCTGCCAGCACCTGACCGGAACTGCCATCGATCGTCAGCACGTCTCCGGTCTTGAACACCCGCCCATCCGGTGCGGTCAGCAGCTTTTTCTTGGTCTGAAACCGCATCTCGGACGCGCCGACAATGCATGGCAGGCCAAGCCCCCGGCCAATCACCGCGGCATGGCTGGTCATCCCGCCCTTTTCGGTCAAAACAGCAACGGCGGCATGCATCCCGCGCACATCTTCCGGTGCCGTCTCGCGCCGGACCAGGACGCAGGCCTCGCCCCGCGCCGCGCTGGCCTGAGCCTCGGCGGCGGTGAACACGATCTTGCCAGTCGAGGCCCCCGGGCTTGCGCCAATACCGGTGGTCAGTACATCACGTTCAGCTTCGGGGTGGACCTGACGGTGCAACAGCTCGTTCAGAGCATGCGGATCGACGCGCATCACCGCCTCTTGCGGCGGAATAATCCCGTCCTCGGCCAGCCGAACTGCTATTTTCATCGCCGCGCGGGCACTGCGCTGGACCCGGACTCCGTCCAGAATATGCACCCGGCCGTTTTCGATGACGAATTCGACCTGCATTTCTTCCCGCAGCTTCCGCCGCATCAGCGCGGCATGCGCCTTGAGGTCGGCAAATGCGTTGGGCGCCACTTCTTCAAGCGAACATCCACGGGGGTCTTTTTCCAGAAACATCGCAGCCGCACCTGCACCAAGGGCGTCGCGGCCCTGGCTCTGGCTCAGATAACGGCCCGTGATCTGCGATTCACCAGTCGACGAATCCACCAGTTGCAGCACGCCCGACCCGCATTCGCCCTGCCCGACGCCGGGGATCATCTCTTGTATGACCAGCCCCAGCCCCGCGTCTGCAGGGGCTCCTTTAGCCTGACGCAGCAACCGGGCCGAGGTGCCGTCCCATGCCCGAGCCATCGACCGCAGAACTCCGGCAAGCTGTTCGCCCCGGTCCTGAGGGAACACCTCGTCAGCCTCATCCTCATAGGCCCGCAGGGATTGCCGCAACCCTTCCTGCCCATCGGCCTCGATATCGTCGAACACATCCGCGTCCAGCCGCGCCACGTGAATCGCGTAGCTTTGGACAAAGCGCAGATACAGCGCCGCTGCGGCTTCGGCCCCCATGGCATCGGACAGTTCCACATAACGCGCGTCGTTCATGCCGATGTTCAGAACCGCCCCCGGCCCGCCCCAGTCCGGGTCTTCGGAACTGGGTCGCACGCACAGCAGGGCCGACGCGTCAAACTGTTCCAATATCGCCGCAAGATCAGGGATGTCCCCCTTGGCGATCTTCAGGACCGCATCGAAGGACAGCGCCACGGTGCGCGGCACGGGCATGTCCAGACGGACCAGCCGTTGCAGACATTTGGCCCGGCCACCATGGGTTTCTGTGGCAACGGGCGCTTTGGGCGTTATCAGCGTGGTATGCGGGTTATTCTGCACTGCGGCACCTTTTGGTTTCACCGCAGCATAGGCACCTGCGCCCTTCACGCAAGGGTGATCTGGGCGCGGTTCAGCCCGCGCCCTTGGCTTTAGCCTTCGATCCGGGTCAGATCGGCCACGCTGGAACAGACCTGACGGATCTGGCTCAGCAGGTTCAGGCGGTTACGGCGCAGGATGTCGTTGTCGGTGTTGACCTGCACATCCTCAAAGAACGCATCCACCGGCCAGCGAAGCGCGGCCATTGCGGCCATGGCAGCCGGGAAATCCTCGGCCTTTAGCGCAGGCGCGATCTTGCCCTGCGCCTGATCCAGAGCGTTGAACAGCGCCTTTTCGCTGTCCGTCTCGGCAAATTTTACATCCGCGCCGTAGGAGTATTCGACCCCGTCCTTTTCCTCGGCCTGCGTCAGGATATTGTTGGCGCGTTTGAAGCCCTGCACGAGGTTCTCGCCATCCTCGGTCGCAATCACAGCGTTCAGCGCACGGGCGCGTTTGACCAAGAGGTTGAGGTCGTCATTCCCCTCCATCGCGATACAGGCGTCGATGATGTCGTGGCGGATGCCCTCGTCGCGGAGGAAGACTTTGAGGCGGTCGTGGAAGAAGGAGAGGAGGTCAATTGATCTGCTGTCAACCTGCCGGCCATCCACTAGATTAGAAACCGTGATTGCCGCACCAAATCCGAATGATACTCCGCCTCCAGTCTTTTCCTTGAACATCTTTGCAGATTCTTTCGCAGCTTTAGCGGACGTACTGCCAATCGACTCGTTGCATCTCGCAAGTTGGCTTGATTGAGAATCGTGCAGTTTTGCACGCAAATCATTCCCCAACACCAACCGAATAACCCCCAACGCCGCGCGGCGCAGCGCAAACGGGTCTTTCGACCCGGTCGGCTTCTCATCAATCGCCCAGAACCCGGTCAGCGTATCCAGCTTGTCGGCTAGCGCTACGGTCACCGAAAGCGGTGCGGTCGGCACGTCATCCGAAGGCCCCAGAGGCGAGTAATGCTCCTGCGCTACAGCGGCCACGGCGGCATCTTCGCCTGCAGCTTCGATGTAATACCGCCCCATAAGCCCTTGAAGTTCTGGGAATTCATAGACCATCTCGGAACTCAGATCGGCCTTGGCCAGACGCGCGGCTTTCTCGGCCTGATCCGCATCCGCTCCGACCACCGGGGCCAATTCGCGGGCCAGTGCGGCGATGCGGTCGATCCGCTCGGCCTGCGTGCCCAGCTTGTTGTGGAAGGTCACATTCTCCAACGCGCGGGTCCATTGGGCGATATCCGATTTGGCGACGCGCAGGTCGTTCTCCCAAAAGAATTTCGCATCGGCCAGACGGGCCGAAAGCACCTTCTGGTTCCCCGCCAGAATGGTCGCGCCATTGTCGGCGGTTTCGCGGTTGGCGACGGTGATGAAGCGCTCGATCCGGCCCGTTTTGGGGTTCTTCACGGAAAAGAACTTCTGATGCTCCTTCATCGAGGTCTGCAGCACCTCGGGCGGCAGGTCCAGAAACTCATCATCGATCTGCCCCATCAGGACCACGGGCCATTCGACCAGACCGGCAACCTCGGCCAGCAGGCCCTTGTCCTCGACCACTTCCAGCCCGGCGGCAAAGGCCATGTTCTGGGCGTCGTTCCAGATATGCTCGGCGCGTTCCTCGGGCGACAGAACGACAAAGGCGCGTTTCAGCTTCGCCGCGTAATCGTCGAAAGACGTTACAGAAAACCGGTTCGGGGCCATGAAGCGATGGCCCTCGGTCGTGTCGCCGGATGTGATGCCTTCGACCTCAAGCGGCACGACCTGCGCGCCCGCCTCATCGTTGAGAATGCACAGGATCGAATGCAGAGGCCGCACCCAGCGCATCGAGCCGGCACCCCAACGCATAGATTTGGGCCATGGGAAGTTGCGGATCGTGGTTTCCAGCACTTCGGCCACGATCTCGGCTGCCGGGCGGCCCGGTTTTTCGATGGTGGCGAAATAGACCGCGCCTTTGGGGGTCTCACGTTCCTCCAACTGGTCGCGGGTCAGGCCCGCACCGCGCAGGAACCCCTCGATCGCCTTGTCCGACGCGCCCACTTTCGGCCCCTTGCGTTCCTCGCGGATCGTCGGGCTTTCCGCCAGCAGGCCCTCGACCGCCAAGGTCAGACGGCGCGGCGTGGTCAGGGCGGCGGCCCCGGCATAGGTCAGACCGCCCTCGACCAGACCATCGGTGATCCGCTTTTTCAGGTCTTCACCGGCGCGGGTCTGCATGCGCGCGGGGATTTCCTCGGAAAACAGTTCGATCAGCAGGTCGGGCATTTTCGGTCCTTAGAAATTGACGATCGTCTGGATGACGATGGCATTGGCGATATCCACAAAGAATGCGGATACAAGGGGGAGCACGATAAAGGCAATAGGTGATGGGCCATATCGCTTGGTCACGGCGGTCATATTGGCAATCGCGGTGGGGGTTGCGCCCAAAGCGAAACCTCCGAACCCGGCGGCGAGAACGGCGGCGCGGTAATTGCTGCCCATGACCGGAAACAGAACCCAGATCACGAAAGCGACGGCAAACAGCGTCTGAGCGGACATGATGACGACAATCGCCAGACCCAGCTCGGCAATGGTCCAAAGCTGCAGGCTCATCAGCGACATCGCCAGAAACGCACCCAGCGAGAACTCCGAGATCAGCGCCAGCGTCGGGGTCCGCGCCACAGGCCGTGCGCTTGGGGCCAGAACGTCGCGGAGGTTGGCAATTATGATCCCCATGATCAGGCAAGGCACAAACAAAGGAAGTTTGAGACCCGCTTCGTCGATCACCTGCCACAGCATGTAACCCAACAGCATCGCGATGTTCAGATACAGCAGCACCCGCATGATTGTCAGATGATCGATCCTGGTCGCGCTTTCATCACCCTGATCCGGCACCCCGACAGTGTGTTCTTCCTCGGGGCGTGCGGGCGACAATCCGCGCCCTTCGACCAGATACCGGGCCACCGGGCCACCCACCAGCGCGGCCAATACCAGCCCGAGCGTGGCAACCGCGACGCCCAATTCTGTCGCGCCTGCAAGGCCGGTCACCTCGGCCACCTCGGGTGCCCAGGCGATTGCCGTCCCGTGCCCTCCGATCAAAGCTGCCGAGCCAAACAGAACGCCCGACTGCGCAGGGTATCCGAATAGCGACGCCCCAAAGGCGCCGATTACGTTTTGGGCGACGATTGTGATCAAAGTCAAAATCAAAAGCAGGAACAACGGCTTGCCGCCGGAAATCAAATCTGAAAACCGCGCATTCAGACCGATGCCCGCAAAAAACACAACCAGCAGAAAGTCGCGCGCGGCCAAGCCGAATGAAAGCTCAAGATCGAACAGCAGATACAGCAGCAGTACCACCAACGAGGCCAACAGGCCCCCGGTCACGGGTTCGGGGATGTTGAACTGCCGCAATGCGGGAACCCGAGCATTGATTTCGGCCCCCGCCAGATAGACGGCAAACCCAAGGGTCACGGTCAGAAAGTCATCAATCTGTATCGCATTGGCCATGGGTGATCCTCAGCTTTCTGGGCGCGGCGGACATTCTTCGCCGACCACGGTGCCGTCATAGGCCTTTTCACCGCAATTGTTCAGCACATGCCAGATGAAGCCCTGACCATCCTGAGTCACGGCCACGATCCGGTCCACGCCGTAATGAACGTTTTTCACGCCGATAAACGCCTCTGCCTGTCCCGATTTCAAAGCGTCGGCCAGCGCTTCGGCGTCGTAACAGTCGAACCACCCCGGCGCGGTCAGGGGGGTTGCGTCCTCGGCCGGGCTATAGGTTGCCCGCAACTCCTCGCGCGTCAGGTCGGTTTCGAAACAGGCGCGATACCGGATCGGAGAGCTGTCGGCATCAATCGCCTGAAAAGCGGTATAGCTGATGGGCTCCGAGGTCTCGGCCCCTTGGGCCAGCAAAACAACGTCCTGCCCGGGGCGCGGTTCGACCGTGTAGTAATAGCCGTAGACCTGCAGGTAATACATGCCCGCGCCCGCCAGAACGGCGGACAGGATCAGGATGATCGCTAGAAACTTTCCGGTCATACTTTGGCTTATCCTTTTACGCGGGCTCTTTTAAGTTGCTCAAAAATAGGACAGGTTTTGCAACAGAACAGTGTGGATCAAGGAACACCGGATGGAATCGACCCTTGCTGTCGGGTTTTTCGGCGCACTTTTTGCGATCATGAACCCCGTGACCAACCTGCCGGTTTTCCTGAGCGTCACAGACGGCCTGCCAGCGGCGGAGCAAAAGAAAATTGCGGTGAAAACGGCGGTCTATTGTCTGATCCTTGGCACGGCTTTTGCTGCGGTGGGCAGTCAGACGCTGGGGCTGTTTGGTATCACCGTGGATCACCTGCGCGTGGCGGGTGGTTTGGTCGTGATGATGATCGGGCTGAACATGCTGAACGGGAACGAAAGCAGCTCGCACCACGGGACCGAAGGGGAAAAGCAATCTTATCCCGAACCGGACACCGTGGCGTTCTACCCACTGGCGTTTCCGATCCTTGTCGGCCCCGGCACGATCACAACGCTGATCCTGTATGCGCATCACATCACCAAACCCGTCGATGCCCTTGTTTTTGCGGGCGTCTTTCTTGGCGTGGTTGCGCTGTTGCTGATCACCTTCTGGAACGCCGCCTGGCTGGCCGAGCGTCTGTCGGGCACCGCTCGTGTCATCATGAGCCGCTTCATGGGCATGATCCTGTCGGCCATCGCCATAAGCATGATCGCCAGCGGCGTGAAAGCGTTGCTGCCGGGTTTGGCGTAACTGCCCATCAGGCCGAATGCCCGGCCGCCTCGGTCTGAACAAACGCATCCGCGCATTGCTTGGCCAGCGCCCGCACCCGCCCAATATAGGCCTGGCGTTCCGTCACCGAGATCACGCCGCGCGCGTCCAGCAGGTTGAAGACGTGGCTGGCCTTGATGCATTGATCATAAGCGGGATGCGCCATGATGATGCGTTTGCCGGTTTTCGGGTCGTCATGCTCCTGCGCCAGAATGGCAGCACATTCGGCCTCGGCCTCTTCGAAATGACGCAGCAGAACTTCGGTATTGGCCACGTCGAAGTTCCAGCGGGCGTATTCCTCTTCGGTCTGCTTGAAGATGTCGCCATAGGTCAGCGGGCTGGGCGATTGCGGATCGTTGAAGGGCATGTCCATCACGTGGTCGATACCCAGCACATACATCGCCAGACGTTCCAGACCATAGGTCAACTCACCCGACACAGGCGCGCAATCATGGCCGCCGACTTGCTGGAAATAGGTGAACTGGCTGACTTCCATGCCGTCGCACCAGACCTCCCACCCCAGACCCCATGCCCCCAGCGTCGGGCTTTCCCAGTCATCCTCGACAAAGCGGATGTCGTGCAGGTCCATGTCGATGCCGATGGCCTCGAGGCTGCCCAGATAAAGCTCTTGCAAATCCGGCGGGCTGGGTTTGATCAGCACCTGATACTGGTAATAGTGCTGCAACCGGTTCGGGTTCTCGCCATAGCGCCCGTCGGTCGGGCGGCGCGAGGGCTGGACGTAGGCCGCCGCCCAGGCCTTGCCCCCCAACGCGCGCAAGGTGGTCGCCGGGTGGAACGTCCCGGCGCCGACCTCCATATCGTAAGGCTGCAGGATCGCGCAGCCTTTGGACGCCCAATAGGTCTGAAGCCGCAGGATAATCTCCTGAAAAGAACGAGGTGCGCTGGAGTGTTCGGTCATGACATTCCCTTTGGGCGCGACAGCACCCGGTTCCGGTCGGTTTTGCCCTTCCTATGCAAGGGGCCAGGGGGCGTCAACGGGCCAATGGCCCGATGCTGTATCTGCGCGGCCACACCCAGAATTCCCCGCATTCATGGCATGGCAATCGGGGTCAGAATTCGCGTAATCTGCGCCAAAGCACACTGGCGCATAAAACGGGCAGAAAATGACACGCGTATTAACGGTTATTCTATTGTTTTTCACCTTCGGCCTTCAGGCTGCAAACGCTCAGCAGGATCAGGGCGTCTGGGTTCAGGTCGAGGCGCGCCCGACCCTGAGCCAGGCGCAGGATCGCGCACAGGCCTATGCCAACGCGCTGCCGGATGTGAACGGGTTCCGCCTGAACAGCGGCTGGTACGCCATCGTGATCGGCCCCTACCTGCGCAGCGATGCCGAACAGGTGCTGCGTGTCTACCGGGCCGAGGGCGAGATACCCGCCGACAGCTTCATCGCCTTTTCCAACACGCTGGGGCAACAGTTCTGGCCAGTTGGCGCGAACCTTCTGAACCGGGGCGTCATTGCCCCGCCGGTCGAGCCAGAGACGCAACCGGAGCCTGCGCAAACCGCCGTCGCGCCGCAAAACGCGGACGAGACACGCCCACAGGCCCTGCAAAGCGAACGTCTACTGACCGCGCAAGAGCGCAGGGACTTGCAGACAGCGCTGCAGGCTGCCGGGTTTTATAATTCGACCATCGACGGCGCATTTGGTCAGGGCACGCGCCGTTCCATGGGCGACTGGCAGCGGTTCAACGGATTTGAAGCCACCGGCGTTCTGACAACATCACAGCGCAAGGCGCTGATGGACGAGTACAACGCCCCGCTGATCAGCGTGAGTATGGCGCGGCACACGGATGACAAGGCCGGGATTTCGCTGGACCTGCCATTGGGGGCCGTTGCCTTTGACCGGTACGAGGCACCGTTTGCCCATTTCAAAGCCTCCTCTGACCTTGAAGCCAAGGCTTTGCTGATCAGTCAGGACGGCAACAAATCCACCCTGCGCGCGCTGTACGAAGTGATGCAATCGCTGGAAATCGTACCGCTGGACGGCCCGCGCGAGCTGCGCGGGGATCGGTTCACGTTGGAAGGACGCGGCAACGGGGTCGTGTCTTACACGCAAGCCGCGCTGAAGGACGGCAAGATCAAAGGCTTCACGCTTATCTGGCCCGATGGGGACGAGGCGCGGCGTGCGCGGGTTCTGGCAGCGATGAAGGCCAGCTTTTCGACCACCGACGCTGTTCTGGACGCTGCCGCCGGAGCGGATGCCGAGCAGCGGATCGATTTGGTCTCGGGCCTGCAGATACGCAAACCGCGCCTGTCCCGGTCCGGGTTCTTTGCGGATGCCCAAGGCACCGTCCTGACCGTGGCCGAGGCCGCCGATAGCTGCAGCCGGATCACGCTGGAGGGCGATCAGGAGGTTCAGGTGGTATGGACCGACGCAGACCTTGGGATTTCGGTTCTGCGCCCAAGCCGGTCGCTCGCCCCGATCAACATCGCTGAATTCAGCGCGGACCAGCCGCGTATCCAGTCCGAGGTCGCAGTGTCCGGCTTCTCATATCAGGGCGCGCTGGGGGCCCCGACCCTGACCTTTGGGCAGGTCGCGGACATCCGAGGCCTGAACGGTGAAACCGGGGTCAAACGCCTGGCGCTGAACGCGCAGCCTGGCGATGCCGGTGGCCCGGTATTCGACGGCAGCGGCCACGTGATCGGCATGCTGCTGCCCGCCCCGTCCGAAGGCCGCACCCTGCCTGCCTCGGTCAGCCTTGCCGCTACCGTGGAACGCTTGACGGATGTTCTGGGCAAAGCGGGCGTGTCAGGCCAGTCAGGCCAGGAAACAGCGCAAATCTCACCCAACGAGTTGAGCCGCAGAGCCACCGGTATGACCGTGCTGGTTCACTGCTGGGACTGAGAAATCACCTCCACAAACTAAAAAAGCGCCGCAGTCCCCTGCGGCGCTTTTCTTATGCGATATCCGGCGTCACGCGGATCAGTGTCGGCACCGGCGCGGCAAAGGCTGAGCGCACGACCAACTGCATCTCGTCCAAAGTGGTGGGGGTCGCAGACAATGCCCCAAACGCCTCGGCCAGTTTGCAGAAATCGGGATTGCGGGCCACCACCGCGTTGGGCGCGATCTGGCTGCGCACCATGCTGTCCTCGATCTCTTTCAGCTTGCCGTTGTCCCACAGGATAATCGGCAAGGAGAGACCCAGTTCGACCGCCGTTCCCAGCTCCTGCATCGTGTATTGAAACCCGTAATCCCCGGCGATCACCGCCGTTGGCTGCCCCCGCCGCGCAACCGCCCCGCCGATCCCGGCGGGTAAGGCGTAGCCCAGCGTGCCAAATCCCGTCGGGTGGTGCCAGTGATGGGGGTGGGCCATGTCCCAGACCTCTTTCGCGACATAGGCAAACTGGGTCATGTCGGAATAGATCATCGTTTTGGCGGGCAATGCGGCGCGCAAGGCATCGGCGACTTGGATGATTCCCGGGCGTTCGGCCTCGACCTCAGCGCGCCAGCGGGCGCGGGCCTCGGCAATCTCTTCGGGCGACCAGCCTGTGGCGGGTTGGGTGCTTTCGACGGCCTCCGACAGGGCACGGTTGAAACCCTCGGCGTCAGCCTGCAATTTGACCGTGGCGCGGTGGTGATCCGACAACACCTCGGGGTCCAGATCGACGCGGACCAGATTGGCGGCATGACCCAGTTCTCGCCGCCACAGATCAACTTCGCCAAGCTCGGCCCCGACAGCGACCACCAGATCAGCCGAGGCAATCACCTCGACGCTGCCGGGTCGCGGCAGCATTGACCCAAAGTCCAAAGGATAGTCCGCACCGACCAACCCGCGCCCCGCATAGGTGGTGAAACAGGCCGCGCCCAGCTGAGTCAGCAAGTCCCGCCACTGGTCGGACCGGCACCCGCCGCCCAGAATGAACAGCGGCCTGCGTGCCCGCGCCAGCAAAGACACAACAATCGACACATCCGGAGGCATAGCCGCCCGCATGGCCGAAGGCTTGGGCGGGGGCGCCGGTTCGGCAGTGGCCTCTAGCAGGGCGATCGGCACCTGAATGTGCTTGGGTCGCGGGCGGGACAGTTCGAATTCCTCGAACGCGCGCTCGATCAACCCGTAAGCGGCCTGCGCGCTGTTGGCCTGACAGGACCAGTCGGCCACGGTGTCCGCCGCTGCGCGCTGATCCTTCATCTGGTGCAACTGACCCCGCTGGGCCTGCGCCTCGTCCAGACAAGAGGACAGAACCAGCATCGGGACCGAGTCGGAATAGGCCTGCCCCATCGGCGTCATGATGTTGCACAGGCCCGGCCCGGTGATCACATAGGCCACCCCCGGCTTCCCCGTCGCACGCGCGTAACCGTCGGCCATGAATCCGGCCCCCTGCTCGTGCCGAGCCAGAACATGCGTGATCCCGGCCTCTTCGATGCCGCGATACATCTCTTGGTTATGCACGCCGGGGATACCAAAGATCACGTCGACCCTGCGATCCTTCAGCATGTGCGAGATCTGCGCGCCAAGGGGCTTTTGCATCAGCCTCTCCAGAATTGAACGGTGAAGATTGCGTAGACCGCCAGCAGTTCCAGACGCCCGACCAGCATGCCAATCGACAGCAGCCATTTGGCGGTGTCGCTCAGCCCGGCGAAGTTGCCCGCCGGGCCGATCTGGCTGCCAAGCCCCGGCCCGACATTGGCCAGCGCCGTCGCCGCGCCCGAAACAGAGGTGATGAAATCCAACCCCGTCAGCGCCAGCGCCCAGGACAGGATGCCCATCGACAGGACGAAGAACATGAAGAAACTCATGACCGAGGTCAGAACATCGCGCCCGACGGGCCGCCCGTCATAGAGCGGCATGAAGACGCCATGGGGCGATCTGATCCGGCTAAGTTGGGTTTTGATCGAAGCGAACAGCAGCTGATACCGGAATACCTTGATCGAACAGGCGGTCGAGCCCGCGCAGCCCCCAATCAGGCCGATCAGAAAGAAGATCATGACCGGAAAGCTGCCCCAGGTCATGTAATCGACGCTGGCATAGCCGGTGCCCGAGATGATGGATGTGATGTTGAACAGCGATTGCCGGAAGGCTTGCTCCCAATGATGCGGAAAGACCGATGTCAGAAAGACCGACATCACGACGACGAGCACCAGAATGGTTGCAAGGAAGGCTCTGATCTGGCTGTCCTGCCACAGGGAACTGGTGTTGCCATTGGCAAGCTGGACATAGCGCACGAACGGCAGCGCCGCGAGGATCATGAAGACCGACGCGGCATACTCCGCAGGGCCTGAAAACGTGCCGAACGAGTTATCGTAGTTGGAAAAGCCGCCCGTCGCAATTGTCGTCATCGAATGGACGATGGCATCGAAGAAGCCCATGCCAAACCCGGCATAGACCAGGGCGCAAACCACTGTCAGGAAAACATAAATCAGGGATATCTGGCCCGCGATTTCCTGCGCGCGGGGCAGGATTTTCCCCATCGTCTCGAACCCTTCCGAGCGGAAGATCTGCATCCCGCCCACGCGCAGCTCGGGCAGGAACACCATCGCCACGACGATGATCCCAATCCCGCCCAGCCATTGCAGAATGCCACGCCACAGCAACAGGCCCTGCGGCAGGTTATCGAGGCCGGAAATCACCGTCGAGCCGGTGGTGGTGAGACCCGACATCGCCTCGAAATACGCATCGACAAAGCGTAGCTCGGATTCACCTAACAAAAACGGAATCGCCCCGAACACCGGCAAGGCGACCCAAACGCCGGTTGTCAGCAAAAAGGTCTGCCGGATGGTCAGACCTTCGCCCACGCCGTTGGAACAACTTAACGCCAGCACCGTTCCGGTCAGTACCGTGATGATGGCGCTTTCCAGAAAAACGTGCCACTCGTCCCGCCCTTCGAGCATGTCGGCGAGCATGGGCAGCAGCATGGTCGCCCCAAGAATGGCGACCAGCAAGCCAATCACATATCCGACCGGGCGAAGATCCATCATGACGCGCAGCGTTGGCGCGCCATGGGGATCGTGTCAAGCAGATGATCTGCGATTATTCGTCGGCCTTGGCCTTGGAGGCCGGCATCGCAGGCGGTTTGGACGGCGCACGGGTCCGGCGCGACTGCGGTTTGGGCGTGGCTTCGGTGGTATTCGCAGCCTTTGCCTCGACCGGTTTCGCCGCCGCGACCGGGGCCGGTTTTGCCTGTGCTGCGGGCTTAGGTGCGGTTGCGGTCTTCGCTGTCACGACAGGTTTCGCAGCTGCAACGGCAGGCTTCGGGGCCGGAGCCTTGGCCGCAGCCGGTTTGGCAGCGGGCGCTTTGGCCGCCGCAGGCTTTGGTGCGGCTTTAGGTGCAGCAGGCTTTGGCGCGGCAGGCTTGTCAGCCTTCACCGCCGGTTTTGACGGTGCTACAGCCGGTGCGGCCTGTGCCTTAGCGGCAGCCGCCGGTTTAGCGGCGACGGGCTTTGGCGCAGCTTTGGTGGCAGGCTTCGCAGCGGGCGCTTTGGCAACAGGCTTGGCTGCGGGGGCTTTGGCGGCGGTACGCGGCTTTGCCGTGAACTCGGCAACAGGCTTGGATTCCGCCTTGGCCGCAGCCGGTTTGGCGGCAGGTTTTCTGGCAGCAGGGGCAGCTTTGGCTACTGGTTTCGCGCGCTTGGCAGCCGGGGCCTTGGCCTTTGGCTTGGGTGCGGCCGGTTTCGCCACAGCGGGGGCCGGGCTTGCAGCCGCAGCATGCAGCGCCTGAACCGGAGCCATCGGCAGTTCGAACGCCGAACGGGCCATGATCTGCATGATCTTCATCTGGTTCACAATCGCATAGCCAGCCACGCGGCACACAGCAGCCTGAAGCTCCAGCGGTTGGGTAATCGGGTTCATCTACATTCTCTCCTGTAATAACAACGCAGCACGGAAATTGAGTGAGTGGTGCCCTGCCCGCTCAAATCGCTTGAGCGGCGGATTTGGTGTTGCAGTCCAAGGCGTGGCACGTCTCGGGTTTCCTCAAAGGCGGCACGCCGTCTTTTGACGCAGGCGTGCAGCGGCTGCATTCCGGGTCACCCTAACCCAAAAGAATGCCACAGTGCAGCGATATCGCTGCATTGCGGCAAAAAGGCGCTTACGCTGCGGAAACGTGATGCATTTCTGACCGGTTAGCCCGATTGTCAGCCGACGTGGAACAAGCTTGAAAACAGGCGCGGGTCCAGGCTGGGGGCGGCAAAGGTCGGGCCTTCGGTCAGAATCGAAACGGCGTCGTGGCTGTGCAGGCTTTCCTGATGGCTCGCGATCACGCGGAAATCTCCGACGTGGTGGTCAGCCAGCAGTTCGGCACAGAACAGGCGCGCGGCGTCCTCGACAAAGATCGGGTTGGCGGCGTTCAGTTCCGCAAAGGCCTGTTCATCCTCGCGCTTGACCATGACCTGCGTTTCGGTCGGCACCGCACGGCGGCAGAGGTCGATCAGGTCCTCGAACCACAGGCAGTCGGCATCGCAATCCACGACGATCGAAATCCGTGCCACCGAGCGCTGCGAATGCGGCGTTGCCAACTGCCCGCGCTGCGACCGCGCGTGTTCGCTCAGTTCCAGCGAGCATGGGCAGGTCGAGGAATATACGTAATCCAGATGCATGATCTTCTGACGCGTGCCGTTCTGTTCGATCAGTTCCAGCGCGATATCGTAATACTGATACCCTTCCAGCCCCGACCGCAGGCTTTTGACCTTGACCGGATAGGAAAAGCGCATCTGGATACGGGCATCAAAGCTGTCCAGATCGGTCTTGTAGTCGCTCAGCGCTGCTTCCATCACTTCAAAACTGAACGTGCGCTCGGCGTGTTTGTAGAAAGAGCGCATGATGCGGGACATATTGATGCCCTTCTTTTCCGCCTCAAGGCTGACCGTTCCGGTGACCGAGGTTTCAAGCGTCAGATCCTCGCCTTCCTTGCGGTGGAACCGGATCGGCAGGCGGAAATTCGAGATCCCGACATGCTGGATCTGCTGCTTCGCACCCCGGATCAGGCTGGACGGGCCGTTCTGAAGGTCGGGCAACGTTGCGCGGTAGGCGGCATCGACCTGGAACCCTTCGGGGTAGTCGCGTGACATGGCCGGATAGTCCACCGGGGCCAAACCCGGCACAAGCCGCGCCAGGGCCGGGTCAAGCTGGCTGATCTCGGATGTCGGGGCGGATTTTGCCCAACGCCGCAGAACGTGCAGGGCAGCGGCAGCTTCGTCACGGTCCGGGGTATCGTCAATGTCGCGCGGGTGAACGTTCATCGGATGGGGTTCCTCGATTGGTCGCCGGAATATATACGACTGCAGTTGATTTTCCAGTCTTACCCAATACGCATGCACTAACACTCTGGATTGAAAATAATAGGGCAAAACCGTCATCTTACAACGGAATACGCCGTGCCTTGGCGGAAAGCCGGATCAGACACAACGCGTTCTGCGGCTGGTGTCGCAATCAGAACAGCCATGAAGCTGATGCCGGATAGCATGAGCCAAGCCGTGAAACGACGACTATGCGAAAGGGGCGCTGGCATGCAGACCATTCTCGACCTCGACCGATTTCCCATCGACCGCCCCGGCAGCCCGGAATGGCAGGCACTGGTCGAGCGATGCCGGGCGGAGCTTGCCGCGGACGGGATGTATAATCTGGACGGACTCATGCGGAAGGACGTGGCAGCCGCCGCCGTTTCCGAGATGACCCCCCGTTTTGCAACCGAGGCGTTCCTGCACGAACGCCGCCACAATATCTACTTCAAGAAGCTTGATAACCTGCCCGACGACCACCCCGCCCTGCAGGAGTTTCACACCTCGAACCGGACGCTCTGCGCAGATCAGATCGAAGGCTCTGCCCTGTTGCGCCTGTACGAATGGCCCGAATTCGCGCAGTTTCTGGCCGCGACCATGGGCAAGCCCGAGCTTCACGTCATGGATGACCCGCTGGCCCGTGTGAATGTCATGGCCTATCAGGACGGGCAGGCCCTGAACTGGCATTTCGACCGGTCCGAGTTCACGACAACGCTGTTGCTACAGGCCCCCGATCAGGGTGGCGGCTTCGAATACCGGACCGATCTGCGCAGCGATGAGGACCCGAACTACGACGGCGTCGCCCGGTTGCTGAACGGCACGGATGGGGAAAGCAAGACTATCACGCTCAGCCCCGGAACATTGAATGTTTTCAAGGGCAAGAACACCGCACATCGGGTCACGCCTGTGGTCGGCGGCAAGCCGCGCGTGATTGCCGTATTCTCATATTATGAAAACCCCGGCGTCGTTTTTTCTGACTCTGAACGAATCGGATTTTACGGCCGGGCTTAGGCCCCACGCCCCAAGGCGGCTTCTCCGTCCCGGGGCGCTTCTTCTTATGTCTGGGACACGTCCAGCGCCTGACGGATATCTGCCAGAAGGTCTTCGGCGTCTTCTAAACCAACCGACAGGCGGATCAGGCCGGGCGTTATACCCAGCTCATCCTTCTGCGCGTCACTCAGGCGTTGGTGAGTCGTCGTGGCCGGATGCGTCGCGATGGATTTCGCGTCCCCGAGGTTGTTCGAGATCACCGGAATCGTCATCGCATTCAGAAACGCAAACGCCGCCTCTTTACCGCCTTTGATGTCCAGCGACAGAACCGTGCCGCCCTTGCCGCCCAACTGCGACTGAACAAGGTCGTTCTGCGCGTGCGTTTTCAGACCCGGATACAGGGTGCGGTCCAGCGCGGGATGCCCTTCCAGCGCCTCGGCCAGGGTCTGAGCGGTCTCGGCCTGCGCGTTGACCCGCAGGGCAATCGTTTCCAGACCCTTGAGCATGATCCACGCATTGAACGGGCTGAGCGCGCCGCCGGTGTGCTTCATGTAGGGTTCGACCGTTCCGCGAATGAACTCTTTGGTGCCGATGATCACACCGCCAAGGGCACGGCCCTGACCGTCGATATGCTTGGTTGCCGAATAGACCACGACATCCGCCCCCTGCTCGATCGCGCGCGAGAAGACCGGGGTCGAAAACACGTTATCAACCACGACCAGGGCGCCGACCGCATGGGCCAGTTCCGCAACCGCGGTAATATCGATCACCTCAAGCGTCGGGTTCGACATGGATTCGAAGAACACGGCCTTTGTATCCGGGCGGAGGGCGGCCTTCCACTGCTCCAGATCGGTGCCATCGACGAACGTCACCTCAACCCCATAGCGGGACAGGATGTTTTCAAGAATATACAGGCAGGACCCGAACAGAGCCTTGGCCGAGACCACATGATCCCCCGCCTTGAGCATCGAGGTCAGCGCGCCGTTGACCGCGGCCATGCCCGACGCGGCGGCAAAGGCATCCTCGCCCCCTTCCAGCATCGCGATGCGCTGTTCGAACATCGACACGGTGGGGTTGCCGTAACGGGCATAAATGAACTCGTCCGGGCCGCTTTCCAGAAACCGGGCCTCGGCCTGTTCGGCATTGTCGTAGACGAAGCCCTGCGTCAGGAAAATCGCCTCGGACACCTCGTTATACTGGCTGCGGCGAATACCGCCATGCACGGCTTGGGTGCGTTTGTTCCAGGTCTCGCTCATGTCATTCCTTTCCGCCCCTGCTCGGGAGGCAAACAAAAAACCCCAGACGCGGCCAAGCGAAAGGGGTCTTTCATCCTGACCTTTTAGCGGTGTTGTTTAGCGTGGCCCGCAATCCGGTAACAAATCGCCACGTGGTGGGAAAGCGTTTACGCCGCACCCCGCCATTGGTCAAGTCCGGGCGGCGCATCGGTCACGCTTTCGTAACACTCGGGCACGCCCCCCTTGCCGAATTTGTCTAAACCCTCATGATCGCCTGAACCTGAGGAGACGCCATGATCGACCTGTATTTCTGGCCCACGCCGAATGGCTGGAAAGTGTCCATCGCTTTGGAAGAGATGGAACTGCCCTACGCTACTCACCTGATCAACATCGGAAAGGGCGAGCAGTTCGACCCCGAGTTCCTGAAAATCGCCCCCAACAACCGGATGCCCGCCATTGTCGATCCCGACGGCCCGGACGACGCGCCGATCTCGGTCTTCGAAAGCGGCGCGATCCTGATGTATCTGGCCCGCAAGACCGGACGGTTCTATGGCGAAACCGAACGAGACCGGATCGCGGTCGAGGAATGGCTGATGTGGCAGATGGGCGGCGTCGGCCCAATGGCGGGTCAAGCGCATCATTTCCTGAAATACGCCCCGAAACTGGACCCACCGCAAGACCTGCCCTACCCCAAAGACCGCTACCGCGCTGAGGTCGGGCGTCTTTATGGCGTGCTGGATCGGCGGCTGGCCGAAAACGAATACGTCGCGGGCGATTTCTATTCCATCGCAGACATGTCGATCTGGGGCTGGGCGAGCCTGTGGGAAGGACAACAGCAGGTGCTGGAGGACAAACCCCACTTTACCCGCTGGCTTGAAACAGTAAGCGCCCGCCCCGGCGTGCAGACCGGGCGCGCTCTGCATGCAGAGTTACGCGGGGATCACCGGGACAAGCAGGCGCAGGGGGTTTTGTTTAATAGATAAAAAACTACCAAAACCGGTTTGCCCTACTCACGGACAAAATGGCCAAGGATATCATTCCTGACTTTTTTCGAACTCCCATCTCTCGATTCGCTCTTTCATGCGGTCAAAGCTTGCAAACGTTTTTTCGTAGTGCCCTCCCGATTTGTGAATGTGCTCTAGAGCAAAATCCCGAATACTCGAATAGTCAACCGGCTCACCATCCGGAGGCAAGAATTTAGATGCACTTGGTTGCAAAGGATTTTCTATTTTCTGATATTCGTGTAATTTATTTGCAAGCGCAATAGCGCAAAGCGCTGCCCCAATGGATATAAAATGATCTTCTTCGTTTCTGATTGATTGATACAATCCGTAGAGAAATTGATTGCGGCAAAAACTTTTCCACTCGCTGACGGGGCGGGCCAGCATACAAGTTAATCGCGCTCGCACGATCGCACTTTTGGTGTCACGGCTCATAGTTTCGAGAAGATCAAGTCGTATTGATTCAGGAAAATTCCAAGCGCCATCGTCATCGCACAGCCTTGAGGCATTGGATAACAATATGTCACCAACAGAACCCTGCAGCGAGTTCAATTTTAGCGCATGATCCATAACTTGAACTGCTGCTTCATTACTTATCCTACCGTCTGCCCAAGCGCCATTTAGTAATATAAGTGCCAGTCGGCCCTCACCTAGGCTCAGGACTCATAACCAATAGATGACAGTTGCGGCGAGGGCGATTGCTGAGAGGAAGACTTTGGGGGAGCGGTCATATCGGGTTGC